>NZ_VLKF01000001.1:1503941-1804729 GCF_007994135.1 Modestobacter roseus | reverse complement strand
ACAAGCAGGTGGCCACCTGGGTCGCGGAGAAGGCGAGCAGGGGGAAGCTGAACGGGCACCTGCTCACCCGTTCCCCGTCCAGCGACCTGGTCGAGTTCGAGTTCCTCGCCTCCGCGGTGCGCGGCAAGCGCAGCGGCTTCGAGACGCTGCGCATCGCGGCCACCGTGGACAGCCGGATCGACGCCGACCTGCTCGACCGGCTGATCCGGCAGGCCAACCGCCAGCACGACTGGGCCACCGAGGTGCGCCGGGACGTCGCGGCGAGGGTCTTCGGCGGTGACCCGGACGCGCCGGACTCGGCCGCCGACCACGGCAACGGGGACGGCGGGGGCGGGGACGACAGCGGCGCGGAGTCGGCCGACCAGACCTGAGCTCCCGCTGCGCCGGGCGGCAGGCGACGGTAGAACCGCAGTCATGTGCCACGACCACGACAGCCGCCCGCCCGCCCCACCGCGCAGCGGGGACGTCGCCGAGCGCGGCTCGCTGACCCTGACCGCCGCCGACGGCACCGACCTCAGCGCCGCCTACGCCGCCCCCGCCGGTCCGGCGCGCGCGGGCGTGGTGATCCTCCCCGACGTCCGTGGCCTGCACCCCTACTACGTGGCGCTGGCCGAGCGCTTCGCCGAGGCCGGCGTGCCCGCGGTCGCGATCGACTACTTCGGTCGCACCGCGGGGGTGGTGGCCACCGGCAGCCGCGAGGAGGACTTCGACTGGCAGAGCCACATCCCGCAGACCACCGACGAGGGCGTCGACGCCGACACCGCCGCGGCGGCGGCCTACCTGCGCAGCCGGACCGACCCGGCGCTGCCCGTGGTCACGGTGGGCTTCTGCTTCGGTGGCAGTCACGCCTGGCGGCAGTCCGCCGGGGAGCTGCCGATCGCCGGGTCGGCGGGGTTCTACGGCCGGCCGTCGATGGTGGGCGACGCCGCGCGGCGCGCCGCCAAGCCGGTCGTGATGATCGTCGCCGGTGCGGACTCGGCGACGCCGGTCGAGGAGCAGCGGCAGCTGGCGGCCACCATGCGCGCCGCGGGCGCCGACGTCGACGAGGTGGTCTACGAGGGCGCGCCGCACTCGTTCTTCGACCGGGCGTTCGGGGAGTGGGCCGAGGCCTGCGACGACGCGTGGCGGCACGTGCTCGCCCTCACCGACCGGGTCGCCACACCCTGACCACCTGCCCGCTCGTCCCGCCGCGGTGCCTACCCTCGGCGGGATGAGCGAGCCCATCGACCCCGGCGTGATCGAACTGGCCCAGCGCGTCTTCGGCCTGGCCCGGGCCGGGGAGGCCGAGGAGCTCGCGGCCTACGCGGACGCGGGCGTCCCGGTGAACCTGACCAACGAGAAGGGCGACACCCTGCTCATCCTGGCGGCCTACCACGGCCACCCGGAGGCAGTTGCCGCGCTGCTGGAGCGCGGTGCGGAGCCCGACCGGGCCAACGACCGCGGCCAGACCGCCCTGGCGGCCGCGGTGTTCAAGCAGTCCGCCGACACGGTGCGCGCGCTGGTCGCCGCCGGTGCCGACCCCGACGCCGGCGGACCCAGCGCCCGGGCCACGGCGCAGTTCTTCGAGCTCCCGGAGATGGCCGCGCTGCTGGACCACCCGGCCGGCTGACCGGAGCGCGTTCAGCCGGCCGGGTGCGCTGGTGCGTCGTCGTCCCGGCCGAGCGCCCGCAGTTCGCGCAGCACCCCGGACAGGCCGTGCTGCAGCCCGGCCAGCTCGTCGGGGGTGAGCCCGCCCAGCACCCGGGCGTCGGTCTCGACGTCGGTGGCGAGCAGCTCGCGCACCACCTGAACGCCCGTCCGGGTGGGGGTGAGCACCCGGCCCCGGCCGTCGCGGGTGTCCTGCGCGCGGTCGGCCATGCCGGCGCGCACCAGCCGGTCGACGATGCCGGTGGTGGTGGCGGGCGTGACGGCCAGCAGCTCGGACAGCTGGTGCGGGGTGGCCGCGCCCTCCACCACCAGCACGGTCAGGCAGCGCAGCTGCTGGACGGTGAGCGGCACGGCCAGCAGCGGCCCCAGCCGGCGGCGGACGCTGTACAGCCCGATCTCCGCCCCGAGCTGCGCGACCGCCCGGGCCTCGGCGGAGAGCGCGGCCCAGGTGGGGGAGTCCGCGCAGCCGGCCGCATCGTCCGGCCACGGGGCGGTGTCGTCGGTCCGCTGAGTGGTGTCGTCGGGCCACGGGGTGGTGCCGTCGGGCGACATGAGGGCCTCCTCCCCGGACGGCGTCGTCCGGACGGGTAGTTTGCGTTGGGCAAAGTACCCGGCGCCGGCCGCCCGGCCGTGGAGGAACCCGTTGTCCCGTCTGGCCGCGCTCTCCCTGCGCAACCGCGCCCTCGTCGCGCTGGTGACCATCGCCGTGCTCGTCTTCGGGCTGATCTCGGCCGGGTCGCTGCGGCAGGAGCTCATCCCCTCGCTGCAGATCCCCGCCGCCGCGGTGGTCGCCACCCAGCCCGGCGCCTCGCCCGACGTCGTCGAGCGTCAGGTCGTACAGCCACTGGAGCAGGCGATCGCCACCGTCGACGGCGTGGTCGCCACGACCTCGACCGCCAGCACCGGGCTGGCCACCGTCACCGTCGAGCTGGAGTACGGCTCGGACCTGGACCGGGCCACCAGTGCCCTGCAGACCGCGGTCAGCCGGGTGCAGGCCCAGCTGCCGGCCGACGTCGAGCCGCAGGTGCTCGCCGGTTCGCTGGCCGACCTGCCCGTCGTCCAGCTGGCGATCGCCGCGCCGGGTGACACCGCCGCCCTCTCCGACCGGATCGACTCGGCCGTCGTCCCGCTGTTCGAGCAGGTCGAGGGCGTCCGCGACGTGACCGTCACCGGAGCCAGCGAACCCCGGGTGCAGGTGGCGCTCGACCCGGCCGCGCTCGCGGCGGCCGGCATCCCGGCAGCCGCCGTCACGACGGTGCTCGAGGAGAACGGTGTGGTGCTGCCGGCCGGCACGGTGACCGCGGGCGAGCAGACCCTCCCGGTGCAGGCCGGTGACCGGCTGACCTCGGTCGAGGAGCTGCGCGCCCTCCCGCTCACCGGCGCCGACGGGTCCGTCGTCGCGCTCGGCGAGGTGGCCGCGGTGGAGCTGGGCGAGGCGCCGGCGACGTCCTACTCCCGGGTCGACGGGCAGCCGGCGCTCTCGGTCGGGCTCACCCAGACCCCCGATGGCAACACCGTGGACATCTCGCACGCCGTCGAGGAGCTGCTGCCGCAGGTGCGCGAGCTGCTCGGCGCGGGCAGCACCGTCGCCGTCGTCTTCGACCAGGCGCCGTTCATCGAGGAGTCGATCGAGGGCCTGGCCACCGAGGGCGGGCTCGGGCTGCTGTTCGCCCTGGTCGTGATCCTGGTGTTCCTGGCCTCGGTGCGTTCCACGCTGATCTCGGCGGTGTCGATCCCGGTGTCGCTGTGCGTCACGTTCATCGGGCTGCAGCTCGCCGGCTTCTCGCTGAACATCCTCACCCTGGGCGCGCTGACCGTCTCGATCGGCCGGGTGGTCGACGACTCCATCGTGGTCATCGAGAACATCAAGCGGCACCTCTCCTACGGGGAGGCGCGCACCCGGGCGATCCTGGGCGGGGTGCGGGAGGTGGCCGCCGCGATCACCTCCTCGACGATCGCCACCGCGGCGGTGTTCCTGCCGATCGCGCTGGTCGGGGGCCTGGTCGGCGAGCTGTTCCGGCCCTTCGCGCTCACCGTGGCGATCGCGCTGATCGCCTCGCTGGTCGTCTCGCTGACCATCGTCCCGGTCATCGCCTCGGCGTTCCTGCGCACCTCGACCTGCACGGCGCCGGAGACCGACCGGGAGGACACCGAGCAGCTGGCCCGGGAGCGCGAGGCGGCCGAGGCCGCGGAGCGGCGCACCTGGTTGCAGCGGCTGTACGTCCCGGCGCTGCGCGGCGTGCTCGCCCACCGGCGCTGGACCGTGGCCGGTGCACTGGCCGTCCTCGTCGGCACCCTGGCGCTCACCCCGCTGCTGCAGACCAACTTCATCGGCGACGCCGGCGAGGACACCGTCACGGTCACCGCCGCCTACCCGGCCGGCACCGGCCTGGCCGCGCAGGACGAGCGGGCCCGGGCGCTGGAGAGCGCCCTCGGTGAGGTCGCCGGGGTGGAGACCGTGCAGACCACGGTCGGCTCGGCCGGCGGGTTGGCCGCCTTCAGCGGCGGGGGCGGCACCCCGACCGCGACCTTCGCCCTCACCCTGACCGGGGACGGCGACCCGGAGGAGACCCGCGCGGAGATCCGCGACGTCGCCGAGGGCCTCGACGACGTCGGCGAGGTCACCGTGGCGGCCGCCGGCTCCGGGTTCGGCAGCTCGACGGTCGACGTGCTCGTCCAGGCCGCCGACGCCGACGTGCTGGCCGAGGCCGCCGACCAGGTGCAGCAGGCCGTCTCGGGGGTGCCCGGGGCCACCGACGTGACCAACGACCTGTCGGCCGGGCTGCCGGTGGTGCAGGTCGACGTCGACCCCGCCGCGGCCGCGGCCGCCGGGCTGACCGAGGCGCAGGTGACCCGCACCCTCGCCGGCCTCACCAACGCCGTCCCGCTCGGGGAGATCGACGTCGACGACGCGAGCACCCCGGTCTACCTCGACCCGGTGCAGGCCCCGGAGACCGTCGAGCAGCTCCGGGCGGTCGTGCTGCCGACGGCCGGCGCCCTGGTGCCGCTGACCCAGGTGGCGACGATCGAGGAGGTGCAGGCGCCCAGCTCGATCAGCCGGGTCGACGGCGAGCGCAGCGCGACCGTGTCGGCGACCCCGGCCGACGCCGACCTCGGTTCGCTGACCACGCAGCTGCAGGCGGCGATCGACGAGCTGGACCTGCCGGCCGGCGCCGAGGTGTCCATCGGTGGCGTCGCCGCCGACCAGGGGGAGGCCTTCGCCGACCTGGGCCTGGCCCTGGTGATCGCCATCGTGATCGTCTACCTGGTGATGGTGGCGACCTTCCGCAGCCTGGCCCAGCCGTTCATCCTGCTTGTCTCGGTGCCGTTCGCCGCCACCGGTGCGCTGCTGATGCTGCTGGTCACCGGCACCCCGCTGGGCGTGCCCGCGCTGATCGGCGTGCTCATGCTCATCGGCATCGTGGTGACCAACGCGATCGTGCTGATCGACCTGGTCAACCAGTACCGCGAGCAGGGGCGGCCGCTGACCGAGGCGGTCACCGAGGGCGCCCGCAAGCGGCTGCGGCCGATCGTGATGACCGCGGCGGCCACCGTGCTGGCGCTCACCCCGATGGCGGTCGGGCTGACCGGAGGCGGGGTGTTCATCTCCCAGCCGCTGGCGCTGGTGGTCATCGGTGGGCTGATCAGCTCCACGCTGCTCACCCTGCTGCTGGTGCCGGTCCTGTACACGGCGCTGGAGAGCCGCCGGGAGCGGCGGGCCGACCGGCGTGCGCGGCGTGCGGCCGGCCCGGCGGAGCGGGAGCTCGAGCCCGCCTGAGCCTCAGGCGGCCGCGGCGGTCCGCCGGGGGCTGAGCGCGAGGGTGAGCACGACCAGCAGCAGGCAGGCGCCGCAGCCGATCACCGCGATCCCGGTGTAGCCACCCGTGGTCGGGTAGCCGGCGCCGGCCGGGGTGGCGATCTCCAGCACGGTGGCGCTCAGCGCGCTGCCGACGGCGAAGCCGATGTACCGCATGACCTGGTTCAGCCCCATCGCGCTGCCGGTCTCCCCGGCGGGGACGGCGGTGACGATGAGCCCGGGCAGCGCGGCGAACGTCGTCCCCACACCCAGGCCGGCGACGGCCATGGCCGCGAACAGCTGCCACAGGTCGGTGCGGGCGAAGCCGACGAGCAGCTCCCCGACGGCGAGCACCAGCGCGCCGATCGGCAGCACCCAGCGGGCGCCGACCAGCCGGTCCAGCGGCCGGGCGACCCAGCCGGCGGCGAAGCTCGCCACCGAGAAGGGCAGCAGGATCAGCCCGGCGACGACGATCGAGGAGCCGAAGCCGTACCCGGTGGACTCCGGCGTCTGCGCCAGCCGGGGGACGGAGGAGAGCAGCAGGTAGTTGGCCAGGCCGATCAGCAGGGCGCCGACGTGCGCCGTCGCCGCGGTGCGCCCGCGGGCCAGCCGCAGGTCGACCAGCGGGGCGTCGGCCCGCAGCTGCCACACCACCCAGGCGGCCAGCGACACCAGCGACAGGGCGACGAGGCCGACCACGACGGGGGAGGTCCAGCCCCACTGCTCACCCTCGCCGAGCGCGAGCAGCCCGGCGGTCAGGCCGATGCCCAGCAGGGCGGCGCCCAGCAGGTCCAGGCGGCGGGCGGCCGTCGCCGGCGGCCGCGGGTAGACCACCGCTGCGGCGACGAGGGCGATCGCGCTGGCGGCGGCGCCGAACCAGAACGCCGCGTGCACCCCGCCCAGCTCGGCGATCAGCCCGGTCAGCGGGTAGCCGAGGCCGAGGCCCGCGGCCACCGTCACCGACAGCGCCGCCGCGGTCGACCGGGCCCGGTCCGGGGGCAGCGCGGAGCGGGCAGTGGCGATCGCCAGCGGGGTGACGGCGAGCCCGAGACCCTGCAGCGCACGGCCGGCGACCAGCCAGCCCAGGCCCAGCGGCAGGGCGGCGAGCACGCTGCCCAGCACCACCACGCCGAGCACGACCAGCACCACGGTGCGCCGGTGCCGGCCGTCGCCCAGCCGCCCGATCACCGGGCTGGCGACCGCGCCGACCACCAGGGTCACCGTCAGCGCCCACTGCGCGCTGGTCACCGACACGTCGTTGGCCTCGGCGATCGCCGGGATCAGCGGCGCCCCCAGGCTGCTGATCACCGCGACCAGCATCGCCAGGTAGATGAGCACCGGGACCAGCGCCGGGGGAGCGGCGGTCGTCGTGGTGCCGGCACCTGGTTGCGTCACGGAACCGCACGCTAACCGTGCACGGTCGGGGAGGGCCGGGGACCTTCCGGCCAGCGGAGGCGACCGCCGTAGCGTGAGCGGTGACAGGGCACGGGGACGAGGGGGAGGTGGGCTCATGCCCGGCTGGGTGCAGGACGCGGTGTGGTGGCACGTCTACCCGCTGGGCTTCGTGGGGGCCGAGCAGGAGCGTGGCGACGACGACGTCGTCCGGCACCGGCTGCCCCGGTTGCTCGACTGGCTGGACTACGCCGTCGAGCTCGGGGCGAACGGGCTGGCGCTCGGGCCGGTGTTCGCCAGCGGCACGCACGGCTACGACACCGAGGACCACCGGCGGATCGACCCGCGCCTGGGCGACGACGCCGACTTCGACACCCTCGTCGCCGCCTGCCGCGAGCGGGGGCTGCGGGTGCTGCTGGACGGGGTGTTCAACCACGTCGGCCGCGGGCACCCGGCGTTCCGCGCCGTGCTGGAGCAGGGCCCGGACGCGCCCACCGCCGGCATGTTCCGGCTGCGCTGGCCGCACGGGCCGGGCGCCGAGCCCGAGTACGACACCTTCGAGGGCCACGGCCAGCTGGTCGCGCTGGACCACTCCGCGCCGGCCGTCGCCGACCTGGTCACCGAGGCGATGACGCACTGGCTGGACCGCGGCGCCGACGGCTGGCGGCTGGACGCCGCCTACGCCGTCCCGCCGTCGTTCTGGGCCGGCGTGCTGCCGCGGGTGCGCGAGCGCCACCCGGACGCCTGGTTCGTCGGTGAGGTCATCCACGGCGACTACGCCGCCACCGTGGGCGAGTCCGGGATGGACTCGGTGACCCAGTACGAGCTGTGGAAGGCGATCTGGAGCTCGCTCAACGACGGCAACCTGCACGAGCTGGCGCACGCGCTGGGCCGGCACGACGAGTTCCTGCGGTCGTTCGTGCCGCTCACCTTCGTCGGCAACCACGACGTCACCCGGATCGCCAGCCGGCTGACCGACCCCCGGCACCTGGCGCACGCGCTGGTGGTGCTGTTCACGGTCGGGGGGACGCCGTCGGTGTACGCGGGCGACGAGCAGGCGTTCACCGGGGTGAAGGAGGACCGGGCCGGTGGCGACGACGCCGTCCGCCCGCCCTTCCCGGCGGGCCCGGCCGAGCTGGCCCCCTTCGGCGAGCCGACCTTCCACCTGCACCAGGAGCTGATCGGGCTGCGCCGCCGGCACCGCTGGCTGCACGCCGCGCACACCGAGGTGCTGCACCGGGACAACACCCAGCTGAGCTACGCCAGCGGCGCCGACGGCGAGCGCCTGGTGGTGGCGCTCAACCTCGCCGACACCCCCGCGCTGGTGCCCGCACCCGGCGCCGGTGCGCTGCTGGCCGGGGCCGGGCAGGTGCAGCAGGACGGCGTCCGGCTCGAGCCGCACGGCTGGGCGGTCCTCGCCGGTCGCTGAAGGACCCCGGTGGGGCATCTCACCGCGCCCGGTTGGAACGCCGGACGCCGCTGTGGTGTCGTTCTCCGACGTGACCACCGCTGCTGCCCCGGCCGCCCGCACCCCGCGGCGGGCGTACCTGGTCTGGGGCGTGGGGCTGCTGGCCTACGCGGTGGCGATCTTCCACCGCGGCTCGCTCGGCGTCGCCGGGGTGCAGGCGCAGGAGCGGTTCGGCGCCGGCGCCTCGGCGATCTCGCTGTTCCTGGTGCTGCAGCTGGCCGTCTACGCGGGCCTGCAGGTCCCGGTGGGCGTGGCCCTGGACCGGTTCGGTTCCCGGGCGATGATCGTCGCCGGCGCGCTGACCATGTCGGCCGGCCAGGCCGTGCTCGCCCTGGCCACCGACGTGCCGACCGCCGTCGCCGCCCGGGTGCTGGTGGGCGCCGGCGACGCGATGACCTTCATCAGCGTGCTGCGGGTCGTGCAGCTGTGGTTCACCGGCCGCACCGTGCCGGTGGTCACCCAGCTGACCGGCATCCTCGGGCAGATCGGCCAGATCGTCGCCGCCTACCCGCTGGTGGCACTCCTGCGCGACACCTCCTGGCCGGCCACGTTCCTCGGTGCGTCGGCCGTCGGGGTGCTCGCCGCGGTGCTCGTGCTCGTCGCGCTCTCCGACGCCCCGCCGGGCGCGCCGGTGTCCAGCCCGGCGGGGATGGATCAGGTGCGCGCCAACCTGGTGGCCACCTGGCGGGAGCCGGGCACCCGGATCGGGATGTACACCCACCTGGTCACCCAGTTCTCCGGAACGGTCTTCGCGCTGCTGTGGGGCTTCCCGTTCCTCACCGTCGGCGAGGGCCTGAGCCCCGGGACGGCGGCGACGCTGCTCACCCTGCTGGTGCTGATCGGGATGGGCTTCGGCCCGTTCCTCGGCCGGCTGGTGGGGCGCTGGCCGATGCGCCGCTCGGTGCTGGTGTTCGGCATCCTCGGCGCGACCGCGACCACCTGGACCGTCGTGCTGCTCTGGCCCGGGCGGGCGCCGCTGTGGCTGCTCGTCGTGCTGGTGCTGGTGCTCGGCACCAACGGGCCCGGGTCCATGATCGGTTTCGACTACGCCCGCACCGAGAACCCGGCCGAGCGGGCGGGCAGCGCCAGCGGGGTGGTCAACGTGGGCGGCTTCGTCGCCTCGCTGCTGACCATCCTGGCCATCGGGGCGGTGCTCGACCTGCTCACCCCGGCCGGCACCACCGACTACAGCCGGGACGCCTTCCGCGCGGCGTTCTCCGTGCAGTACGTCTTCTGGGCGGTCGGGCTGGTCGGGGTGCTGCGGCACCGCAAGGCGCTGCGCGCCCGGCTGGCCCGCGACGGCGTGGTCATCGCCCCGCTGCACGTCGCGGTGGGCGCGCGGCTGCGCGGCCGGTCGGCCTACGAGCCCCCGGTCGAGGGCTGAGCGTCCCCGGTGCGCCGGGCGAGGGCGATGGCGTAGTCGAACGCCCGCCCGTCCCGCTGCACCGGCAGCACCAGGTGCTCGACGTCGGTCGCGTCGGGCAGCCCGCGCAGCCGGTCGGCCAGCTCCGGCACCGGGTCGCTCGCCCAGACGGCGAGCACGCCGCCGGGCCGCAGCGCGGCCAGCGCGCCGGTGAGCCCGGGCGTCCCGTACAGGCCGGCGTTGCGCTGGTGCACCAGGAAGCCCGGTCCGTTGTCGACGTCGAGCAGCACCGCGTCGTAGGCGCCCGGATGGTCGGCGAGGTGCGCGGCGACGTCGGCGGTGTGCAGCCGCAGCCGGGGGTCGGCGGGCAGGGCGGGCAGCAGGCCGTCGCGGGCCCAGCCGACCAGCGCCGGCTGCAGCTCGGCGACGTCGACCTGGGCCACCCGGGGGTCGGCCAGCGTCGTCGCCGCGGTCCAGCCCAGCCCCAGCCCGCCGACCAGCACCCGCAGGCCGGTGCCGGCGCAGCGGGCCAGCGTCTCGGTGGCCAGCGCGCGCTCGGTGGAGGTGTCGACGTCGTCCATGGCGAAGACGCCGTCGACGATCAGCTCGGTCACCGCACCCCGCCGGCGCAGCACCACCTCGCCGTGCGCGGCGGCCGCCCGCCCCAGCTCCACAGGCTCCTCGTCGCTCACGGCGAGGAGTGTGCGGCAGGCCGGAGCCGCAGCTGCTGGCCGGGGCGCAGCTGGGCGCAGCGGTCGACGTCGGCGTCGGTCACGTAGCCGATCACCGGGTAGCCGCCGGTCACCGGGTGGTCGGCCAGGAAGAGCACCGGCAGCCCGGACGGCGGCACCTGCAGCGCGCCGCGGACCATGCCCTCGCTGGGCAGCTCGCCGCTGCGCAGCCGGTCCAGGGGGGCGCCGTCCAGCCGCAGGCCCACCCGGTTGCTCTCGCTGGTGACCGTCCACGCCTGCCCGGTCAGCGCCGCCCAGCCGGCGTCGCCGAACCAGTCGGCCCGCGGGCCGGGCAGCGCGGTGACGGTCAGCTCGCCGTCCGGCGGGTCCGGCACCGGCGCCAGGTCGACCCCGGGTGCGGGGTCGGCCGGGGTGCCGACCGGGAGCACGTCACCGGGCGCGAGCACCGCCGGGCCGAGGCCGGCCAGCACATCGGTCGCCCGCGAACCGAGCACCGGCTCGACGGTGATGCCGCCACGGACGGCCAGGTACGTGCGCAGCCCGCTGGCCGGCGGGCCCAGCCGCAGCTCCTGACCGCGGCGCAGCAGGGTGGGCGCGGCGTGCGGGGCGCCCGGGCAGCGGGCGCCGGTGGTGACCACCAGCAGGTCGGCTCCGGCGCGCACGGCGAGACCGCCGAGGGTCACCTCGAGCACCGCGGCGTCGGCGGGGTTGCCGACCAGCCGGTTGGCCAGCGCGGCCGAGGCCCGGTCGCAGACGCCGGATCGGCCGATGCCCAGCGCGGCCTGGCCCGGCCGGCCGAGGTCCTGCACGGTGGTCAGCGGCCCGGTGGCCAGCACGGTCAGGCTCATCCGGACACCGCCACGAACCGCACCCGGGCGCCCGGCCGGAGCAGGGCGGCGGGCTCACGGTCCAGGTCGAACACCGCGACGTCGGTGCGGCCGATGAGCTGCCAGCCGCCCGGTGACTCGCGCGGGTACACCCCGCTGAACTCCCCGGCCAGCGCGACCGACCCGGGTGGCACCCGGGTGCGCGGGGTCGACCGGCGCGGCACGTCCCACTGCGCCCCGGGCTGGGTCAGGTAACCGAAGCCGGGGGCGAACCCGCAGAAGGCGACCGTCCACTCGGCGCCGGTGTGCCGCTGGACCAGCCCGGCCGGGGTGAGGCCGAGCAGCTCGGCGGCCTCGGCCAGGTCGGCCCCGGCGTAGTGCACCGGCAGCTCGACGGCGTCACCGGTCACCTGCCCGTCCGGCCGCGGGGTGGTGGTCCGCACCGCGTCGGCCACTGCGGCGAGCGTGGTGACCGCCGGGTCGATGACCAGCAGCACCGTGCGGGCGGCCGGGACGAGGTCGACCACCCCGATCGGTGGCCCGGCGACGAGCGCGGCGTACAGGCCCAGGACGTCGTCGAGGGTGTCGACCTCCGCGAGCAGGGCGGTGCTGCCGCTGGGGAGCAGGCGCATCAGCCGGCGAAGGGGGCCAGCTCGACCCCCGCCGTGGTCAGCGCGGTGCGCACCCGCCGGGCGATCTCGACGGCGCCGGGGGTGTCACCGTGCACGCAGATCGAGCCGGGCGTGAGGGTCAGCGCGCCGCCTTCGACGTCCCGGATCGGCTCGCCGGCGGCCATCGCCACGCACCGGGCGGCGATCTCGGCCGGGTCGTGCAGCACCGCGCCGGGCAGCCGCCGGGAGACCAGCGTGCCCTCCGGCGTGTACGCGCGGTCGGCGAAGGCCTCGGGCACCACGGTCAGCCCGGCGTCGGCCGCCAGCCGCAGCCAGGCCGAGCCGGGCAGACCGAGCACCGGGAGGGTCCGGTCGTAGGCGACGACGGCGGTGACCACGGCGGCCGCCTGCTCCTCGTGGTTGACGATCGCGTTGTAGAGCGCCCCGTGCGGCTTCACGTAGCGCACCCGGTCGCCGGCGATCCGGGCGAAGCCCTCCAGCGCGCCGAGCTGGTAGACGACGTCCGCGGTCAGCGCCTCGGGCTCCACGTCGATGAACCGGCGGCCGAAACCGGGCAGGTCGCGGTAGCCGACCTGGGCGCCGATCGCCACGCCCTCCGCGACGGCCCGGACGGTGACCCGCCGCATGATCGCGGGGTCGCCCGCGTGGAAGCCGCAGGCCACGTTCGCGCTGGTGACCACGCCGAGCAGGGCGTCGTCGTCGCCCAGGGTCCACTGGCCGAAGCCCTCACCGAGGTCGGAGTTCAGGTCCACGGGGCGAGCCTGCCGCACGCCGTACGGTCGTGGGGAGCCGGTCAGCCCTGCCCGCCCCGGAAGCAGGCGGCGATCTCGTGCTCCCGCGCAGCTTCCTCGTCGGTGCTCATCTCCGGCCGGTCGTCCTCGCTCCAGCTCAGGCCCCCCATCTGGACGGCGACGGTGAAGCCGAGCTGTTCCAGGCAGGGGGCCACGAGGGCGTCGTCGACCGGTCCGGTCGGGCCGGCCGGCCAGGTGGGGTGCTGGCCGGCGGTCATCGGGTGCAGCGGCATGCCGTCGCCGGCGCCGCCGTCGAGCCGGACCTCGCCGGCGTTCCAGATGATCGGTGTCGTCACCATCCCGGTCGGTACGCCATGGTCCATCGGCAGCGGGTCGAAGTCGCGGACCAGCGCACCGTCGGGGGCCCGGTCCAGGCTGGGCGAGTACTCCGCCGCCACCTCGGGCTCGGCGAGGACCACCAGCGGGCCGGTCGTCGACGAGACGTCGACCAGCGCCAGCCGCTCCTGGCCGCTGATGGTCATCCCGGTGACCACCGGCGTGAGCTGGGCGGGCCGGGCGCCCGCCGGGCCGGTGAACCACGCCCAGGCCCACTCACGACCGGCCTGGGCGAGCACCACCGCCCAGCGCCGCCCACCGGGCACGTCGCCGGCGAACACGACGCGCTGGGTGCCGTCCTCCACGGTGCCCGCGCCGCCGTAGGTGAGGCCGTCCAGCCCGATCTCCGGCGTCCAGTCGAGCGCGGCGACGGCCGCCACGAAGTCCTCGTCGTCGGCGAGGGAGCCCCGCACCGGGAGGTCGTACAGCATGGGCGGGGGCGCGACGTAGGGCGTGACGGTGGGGGCCCGGGACGGGCGGGCGGCGGCCGGCGGTTCGCCCGCGCCCGTCCCGGTCAGCGCCGCCCCCGCGACCAGGAGGACGACGGTGAGCCCGCCGACGACCCAGCCGGCGGTGCGACGGCGTCGGGAGCGGGCCAGGGCCAGTGCGCGGGTCGCCGCGTCGTCGCCGTCGGGCTGCTCGGCGAGGGCGGCGAGCTCGGTCAGCCGCGCGGCGACCGCCCGCTCGAGCGGCGAGGTCACGCCGGCCGCCGGTAGATCGCGTCCGGGTCGTCGCCGGCGGGCGGGGATGCGGGGGACGAGGGCGCGGGGCACGAGGGCGCGGGGACGGGGCGCGGGGACGGGGCGCGGGGACGGGGGCGCGGGGCGCTGAGCTGCGGCGGGCGGGGACGCGGGGCGGTCCCGGAGGAGCGCGGTCGCGAGCGCGCCGGGGCGGTAGACGGCGTCGGGATCCGGATCGGCGTCTGCGGGATCGGCTGCTGCCGGTGCTGCCGCTGCGGCCATCGCCGGCACTGGCCCGGCCGGGTCCGGCCGGGTGGTGAGCAGCGGGCCGAGGGCGTCCAGCGCCGTGGCGAGCGCGTCGGCGACGTCGGCGGGGGAGCAGCCGAGCAGCTCCGCGGTGGCGGCCTCGTCCAGCTGCTCGTGCAGGCGGAGGACGGCCGCCGCCCGGTGGCGGGGCGCCAGGTCGGCGAGTGCACTCAGCCAGGCGCGGTCGTCCTCGGCGACGTCGTCGGCGCCGGTGGTCCCGATCACGACGGCCGGCGGGTCGTGGTCGTCCAGGACCTCGCGGACCAGCTCCGCCCGCGCCTGCGTCAGCGCCTCGGCCGGGTCGACCGGCCGGCGCCGGCCGGCGCGGGCGAGTGCCCGGACGAGCAGCTCCTCGGCCTCGCCGCGGTCCCCGGTGAGCAGCAGCGCGGTGCCGCGCAGCCGGTGTCCGGCCTCCGTCACCACGGCCGCGACCTGGTCGGCCCGTCGGCCCATGCGCACACCTCCGTCCGGTCGTTGGTCGGCACCGTAACGGTGCGTTCCCGTTCCGCCCGTGCGGGGCACACTGATCCCCGATGTCCGATCCCGACCCGGCCCCGCCCGCGACGCTGGTCGCCCGGTTGCGCGCGGCCGGGTGCGTCTTCGCCGAGGACGAGGCGGCGCTGCTGGTCG
Organism: Modestobacter roseus; assembly: GCF_007994135.1. NCBI lineage: Bacteria > Bacillati > Actinomycetota > Actinomycetes > Geodermatophilales > Geodermatophilaceae > Modestobacter > Modestobacter roseus. The sequence goes on along the minus strand of NZ_VLKF01000001.1, from coordinate 1,790,169 downwards.
AGGCCGCGGACGGGCCGCGCCACCTGGAGCGGCTGGTGAGCCGGCGGGTGGCCGGGGAGCCGCTGGAGCAGGTGCTGGGCTGGGCCGGCTTCTGCGGTCTGCAGGTGGCCGTGGCGCCGGGGGTGTTCGTGCCGCGGCGGCGCACCGAGTTCCTCGCGGCGGAGGCCGTGGCCCGGGCCGGGCGGGGGAGCGTCGTCGTCGACCTGTGCTGCGGGACCGGGGCGGTGGGGATGGCCGTCGCGGTCGCCGTCGGTGGGGTGCGGTTGCACGCCGCCGACCTCGACCCGGCGGCCGTCGCCTGCGCCCGCCGCAACCTGGCACCGCTGGGCGCCTGGGTGGGGGAGGGCGACCTGTTCGACGCCCTGCCGTGGTCGTTGCACGGGCAGGTCGACGTGCTGGTGGTCAACGCCCCCTACGTGCCCACCGACGCGGTCGAGCTGATGCCGCGGGAGGCGCGGGAGCACGAGGCGCGGCTGGCCCTGGACGGCGGCACGGACGGGGTGGCCGTGCACCGGCGGGTCGCGGCCGGCGCGGCCGGCTGGCTGTCGGTCGGCGGGGCGCTGCTGATCGAGACCGGTGCGGAACAGGCGCCGGCCACCGCGACGGCCGTCGCGGCCGGCGGCCTGCAGACCGTCGTGCGGCGCGACGACGACCTCGACGCGACCGTCGTCGTCGGCACCCGCCCCTGAACGCACCCGCCCCTGGACGCACCCGCCCCTGAACGCAGTCGGCCCCGCACCCGAGGGTGCGGGCCGAGCGCGGGGTGGCGCGACTCAGCTGGGCTGGACGCCGAACGCGGTGGCCAGCTTCTCGATCTTGCGCGCCCGGCCGAGCCGGGGCAGGTCGCTGCCGTCACGGATGACCTGGCCGCGGGCGTCGAAGTCGGCGAGGAAGTCCCGGGCCCAGGCGACGTCGGAGGGAGCCGGGCTGATGACCTCGTTGATCACCGGCAGCTGGTCCAGCTGCAGGCAGAGCTTGCCGGTGAGCCCCAGCGAGACGGTCAGCGCCGACTGCTCGCGCAGGATCGGGTGGCTGGTGCCGACGGTCGGGCCGTCGATGGGTCCGGGCAGGCCACCGACCCGGCTGGCGACGACCAGGCGGGAGCGGGGGTAGGCCATCGCCAGGTCGTCGGCGCTGGTGCCGGTGTCGCGGCGGTAGTCACCGCTGCCGAAGGCGAGGCGGAACGCGCCGCGGGCACGGGCGATGTGCACCGCCTCCTCGATGCCCAGCGCCGACTCGACCAGCGCGAGCACCGGGGTGGCGCCGCCGAGCCGGTCGTAGGTCTCGGTGACGTGCTCGGCGGCCTCGGTCTTGGCGAGCATGACGCCGGCGAGGCCGGGCATGCCCTTGAGCGCGTCGACGTCGTCGGACCAGAAGGCCGTCGAGCGGTCGTTGATCCGCACCCAGGCGCGCTTCTCCCCGGTGGAGAGGTACTCGGCCACGTCGGCTCGGGCACCGGGCTTGCGGGCCGGGTCGACCGCGTCCTCGATGTCGAGCACGACCTGGTCGGCACGGGAGTCGTGCGCCTCGTCGAACAGCTCGGTACGGGCGCCGTTGACCAGCAGCCACGAGCGGGCGATTCCAGGGTCTACGTTCCTGCCTCTGTGCACCGGGCCATTCTGGGGGCTCGGTCGGGCAGCGGCCCGCCCGGGGTCCCTCGTGTCGCCGGGCCGGGGTGTCGACCAGCTCACGCGGCGCGGGCGGCCAGCCGGTCGAGCAGGCCGACGTGCCAGTCGACGTCGACCCGCCGGCCGATCGTGCCGCGGGGGCGGACCAGGTCGAACCGCACCAGCCCGGGGCCGCCGCCGGGCAGCCGGCCGTCGGCCCACAGCAGCGCCAGGTGCGACCGGGGCGTCGGGGCGTCGGCCGGGACGCCCAGTGCCAGCTGCGTCTGCAGCACTGGGCGCTGCCGGTAGAACGCGCGCAGCCCCTGCGTGTCGGCGGCCGGGAGCTCGCCGTCGTCGGAGTGCCAGACCCGCAGCACGTCGGTGTCGGTGTGCAGGATCAGCCCGCTCATCGGCAGCCCGAGGTTGTCGGTGCCCAGGTCGAGCAGGTCCAGCTGGCCGCTGAGCGGGCCGTCCTCCAGGTGCGCGCCGAAGGGACGCAGCCGCTCCATCGCCTCCCGGCGGACCAGCTGGTGGTCCAGGTGCCGGTCGGCCGAGGGCTGCCAGCCGTGCTCGGCGTGGATCCGCCGGCTGACCGCGATGCCGGCCGCGAGCGCCTCCTGCACGGCGAGGAGCAGCGGACGCAGCCGGGTGACCACCGCGTGCGGCCGGTCGACGTCCTCGGGGTCGCCGTCCGGTGTCAGGCCGCCGGGTGTGGGGGTGTCGGGGGAGGGCTCCACACCCCGAGTCTGCCGCCGGGGGGTGACAGGACCGAGGATCACCGCCGTGGACACCTCTGCTGGGTCGTCGCCCCGCCCGGTCACCGTCGTCACCGGCGGAGGGCGCGGCATCGGCGCCGCCGTCGTCGCGCGGCTGGTGCGCGACGGTCACGACGTCGCCGTCGGCTACCGGGCCGACGCGGGGAGCGCCGAGGCGGTGGTCGCCGGTGCGCGGGCGGCCGGGGCGCGGGCGATCGCCGTCCGGGCCGAGGTGAGCGACCCGGCCGCGGTCGACGCGCTCTTCGCCGCGGCGGCCGCCGGGCTCGGGCCGGTGACCGGTCTGGTCGCCAACGCGGGGCTGACGGCGCACCTCGGCGACCTGGCCGACACCCCGGTGGACGTCGTCCGGCAGGTCCTCGACGTGAACCTGCTCGGCGTCCTGCTGTGCGCGCGCCGCGCGGCCCAGGTGATGTCGCGGAGGCGCGGGGGACCCGGCGGTGCGATCGTCGCGATCTCCTCCAGCGCGGCCACCCTCGGCTCACCCCACGAGTACGTGCACTACGCCGCCGCGAAGGCCGGGGTGGACGCGCTGGTCGTCGGCCTGGCGAAGGAACTCGCGGACGACGGCGTCCGGGTGAACGCGGTCGCGCCCGGGCTGGTGGAGACCGGCATCCACGCCGGTGCCGGTGACCCCGACCGGCCGGCCCGCGTGGTCGGCCGGGTGCCGCTCGGGCGGGCCGGGCGGTCCGACGAGATCGCCCCGGCGGTCGCCTGGCTGCTGTCCCCGGAAGCGTCCTACTGCACCGGCGCCGTGCTGCGGGTGGCCGGCGGGTTGTGACCTCAGGTCGGCGCATCGCGCCGGCCGCGGGGTGCAGAACTGTCGTACCTCGTACGTATGTTCGGGTGCATGGCGCAGGTGTCGGGGTCGAGCGTGGTCGAGGGGGTGCTCATCGACTGGGTGGTCCATCGCCCGGTCGAGCCTTCCCGGCTGCCGCCTGAGTGGCTCTCCGATGAGCAGCTGGCCGCGGAGCTGCAGCGGGTGCAGCGCCGCCGGGGGCAGGACGCCGCACACGAGGCGGAGCTGATCCTGGCGCTGGCCGGGCAGCGGCCCGCCGCGGCGGATCCGGCGCCGGATCACCCGGGTGCCCGGCGGGCGGGGTGGACCGCGCAGCCGGGTGACGGTGAGGTGAGTGAGTTCTGCACCGCGGAGCTGGCGGCCGTGCTCAACGTCGGGCGGGGGACGGCGGCGATCCGGTTGACCCGGGCGTTGACGTGGGTGCGGAAGCTGCCCGCGACGTTCGCGGCGCTGCGGGATGGGGAGCTGGATGAGCGGCGGGCGCAGCAGCTGGCTGATGCGGTGAAGGACGTCCCCGCCGACGTGGCCGCCCGGGTGGAGGAACGGCTGCTGGGTGAGGCGCGGGATCTGTCGGTGACCCGGGTCGGTACCCGGGCCGCGGAGCTGGTGCTGCAGCTGGACGCCGCTGCGGCGGAGGAGGCGCGGGTGGAGGCGGCGAAGACCGCCGACGTGCACGTCTACCCCTCACCTGCTGATGGGCGGGCGGTGCTGGCGGTGGACCTGCCGGCCGAGGAGGCCGCCGCGGCGAAGGACCTGTTCGACCAGTTGGCGCGGATGTTGAAGGCCGATGGGGACGAGCGGCCGATCGGGCTGCTGCGCACGCTGGTGGCCGCGGCGCTGATCCTGCGCCCCGCTGACTCCGGGCTGCCGCTGGTGGCGGCGAACCTGACGATCACCGCCGCGCTGGAGGCGTTGGAGGGCGGGTGTGCGCCGGGTGAGGTGAACGGGCTGGTGATCACCGCCGCGCACCTGCGTGACCTGCTGGCCCGGCTCGGGGCTCTCGGCGTCACCGCCCCCGACGGCGGGTCACTGGCCTATGCGGTCACCGGCCCGGACGGGGAACTGCTGGCCACCTTCACCCCCGCGGAGTTGGAGCGGCTGGCGACGCGCGGCTGCCCCGAGCACGCGGTGGGCGACTGCTCCTGCGCGCTGGCCGGCCCGCCGCCGACGACCGACCGGTACCGGCCCACCGAGCGGCAGCGGGCGTTCGTCACCGCCCGCGACCGGCGCTGCCGCTTCCCGGGCTGCGGCCAGCGCGTCGGCGCCCACGACCTGGACCACGTCGTCCCCCGGCCCCCGTGCAGGGACCCGCCGCGAGCTTGCGAGCGGTGGGGGGCACGGGGGTCCTTCGTCCACGCCCCCGGCTGGCGGTTCGTCATGACCGGCGACGGCACCCTGCAGGTCACCACCCCGTCCGGCGTCACCCGCACCACCCGACCACCCGGCCTCCGACCACGAGAACCCGAGCCACCGCCGCCCGAGCCGACCGGCGGACCACCCTCGGACGACCCCGCTGACGACCCACCTCCGTTCTGAGCAGGCTGGGTGGCCGACAGTCGCTGGTCGCGGGTTGCTGGTTGCTGGCCGCTGGGTGGCAGCACCGTCCAGTCCGTGTGACTGGTGTGCCGGGAGTTGCTGTGCCGCGGATCGTCGGGCACTCGAGTCCCGGCAGGCCCCCCGCCTGCCGATGAGAGCAACGTGATCCGTCAGGACGTCCCGCAGGGCTCGCCGCGGAGCCCGCAGTGGTTCGACCCCGAGCACCAGGCCGACATCCTCGCGGCTTTCGACCACCACCTGGCCTCGGGGCTGCACGAGCGCACACCCTTCTGCCCGCGCCCCGAGCGCGTGCTCGAACTGGGTCAGCTCGCTGCCGCCAGCGCACTACCCGCCCGCGCCGCACTGCTCCGGTGGGGCGCCCTGCCGGCCGCCGTGCGCAGCCATCTGCTCACCGGCTGGTACGGGGTCCGCGAACCCCGCCGCCACGCCGCCTGAGCCCGGGGCCGACCAACCGGCCGGCCGGGCCGGCCCGACCCGCCCGTGGCCGTTCCCGGTCACGGGCGCGGGACGTTCCGCAGGTTGCTGCGGGCCAGGTCGATCATCTTCCCGACCCCGCCGCCCAGGATCATCTTCGACGCGGTCGTCGCGAACCCACGGACCTGCTCGCCGGTGATCGCCGGCGGGATCGACAGCGCGTTCGGGTCGGTCACGAACTCCATGAGCACCGGCCCCGGATCGGCCAGGCCCGCGGTGAGGGTGTCCCGCACCTCCCCGGGGTCCTCCACCCGCATCGACCGGATGCCGACCGCGGCCGCGATCGCGGCGAAGTCCGTCGGCTCGTGGTCGGTCTCGAAGTCCGGGATGCCCTCGACCATCATCTCCAGCTTCACCATGCCGAGCGACGCGTTGTTGAACAGCACGATCTTGATCGGCAGCCGGTGCAGCCGGGCGGTGATCAGCTCCCCGAGCAGCATCGCCAGACCGCCGTCCCCGCTCATCGACACCACCTGCCGCCCGGGCGCGGCGAACTGCGCACCGATCGCGTGCGGCAGCGCGTTGGCCATCGACCCGTGCCGGAACGACCCGATCACCCGTCGCCGGCCGTTCGGAGTCAGGTACCGCGCCGCCCACACGTTGCACATCCCGGTGTCCACGGTGAACACCGCGTCGTCGGCGGCGAGCTCGTCCAGCTGCGCGGCCACGTACTCCGGGTGGATCGGGCGCATCTCCTCCACCCGGTGCGTGTACGCGTCGACCACCTTCTCCAGGGAGTCGGCGTGGTCGCGCAGCATCCGGTCCAGGAAGCGCCGGTCGGTCTTGCGCTCCAGCAGCGGCAGCAGCGCCCGGATGGTCTCCCCGACGTCGCCGTGCACCGCCACCTCGAGCGGGCTGCGCCGGCCCAGGTGCGTGGCGTCCGCGTCGACCTGCGCAGTCCGCGCCTGCGGCAGGAAGTCCGGGTACGGGAAGTCGGTGCCCAGCAGCACCAGCAGGTCGGCCTCGTGCGTGGCCTCGTGTGCCGCCCCGTACCCCAGCAGGCCGCTCATGCCGACGTCGTAGGGGTTGTCGTACTGGATGAACTCCTTGCCGCCGAGCGCGTGCCCGACCGGGGCCAGCACGTGCCCGGCCAGCTGCACCACCTCGTCGTGCGCGTCCCGGCAGCCGGCGCCGCAGAACAGCGTCACCGTCTCGGCCGCGTTGATCGCGTCGGCCAGCGCCTGCACCTGCTCGGCGGGCGGCCGCACGGCGGAGGGCCGGGCCACCATCGCCGACTCCACCGTCGGCCCGCCGGACTCCTCGCCGGCCAGGTCGCCCGGCAGCACGACGACCGACACCCCCTGCTCGCCGACGGCGGTCTGGATCGCCACCCGCAGCGCGTGCGGCATCTGCTTGGGCGTGACCACCTCGCACCAGGACGAGCACTCCTGGAACGTCCGCTCGGGGTGGGTCTCCTGGAAGAAGGCCATCCCGATCTCCTGCGACTGGATGTGCGAGGCGATCGCGAGCACCGGTGCCCCGCTGCGGTGCGCGTCGTACAGCCCCTGCAGCAGGTGGGTGTTGCCCGGCCCGCAGGAGCCCGCGCAGACCGCCAGCTTCCCGGTCACCTGCGCCTCGGCGGCCGCGGCGAACGCCCCGCCCTCCTCGTTGGCCACGTGCACCCACTCGATGCCGTCGGTGTGCCGGACGGCGTCGACGACCGGGTTCAGCGAGTCCCCGACCACGCCGTAGATCCGTTCCACCCCCGCGGCGCGGAGCATCTGCACGAGCTGGACGGCGACGGTCGGATGTGCCACGGGTGCTCCTCGGTGTGCGGTGGGGCAGGGCGGTGGGGGCAGGGCGGGGGACAGGGCGGTCGGGTCGGTCGGTGGGGACAGAGCGGTCGGCGCCGTCGGCACGGTGGAGACGGGGCGATCGGTGCGGTCGTGACGGCGCGGTCAGTCCTCCTCGGGCGGTGCGAAGCGCGCCAGCGCCTCCACTGCCGGGCAGGTGTAGTACGCGCCGGTGAGCGGGGTGAGGAAACCGGTCAGCCCGTCCCGGACGCCGTCGGTCGCCCCGGCCATCCGGCGGAGCATCTCGTGCAGTCGCCACCGGTCCCGGGCGAAGCCGACGAACGCCGTCCCGTGGTCGGTGACCCCGCCGTAGGCGACGTTGCGTCGGAACACCTGCCGTTCCTCGCCGTCGACCTCCACGGTGGTGCGCACGACGTGCGCGCTGGGGAGCTGCTCGTCGTCGGGCAGCTCGACGCTGTCGACCTTGGTCCGGCCCATCATCCGTTCCTGGCCGTACTCGCCCAGCGACTCCCAGGTCGCGGTGTCGTGCCGCCAGGCCTGGAACAGCACGACGCTCGCCCCGGCGCCCGGCTCACCCGCCGGCACCGCCGCCACCTCGGGCGCGCGCAGCAGCCCGGGGTTCTCGGTGCCGTCGATGAAGCCGGTCAGGTCCCGGTCGTGCCGGTACAGCCAGCCGGTGAGCTCCGCGGCCACCCGGGCCACGCCGGCGAGGGCCGCCAGCACCGCGCGGGCGTTGTCGAACACCGCCGTCCGGTCGCCGCCGGCCACCCACACCCAGGCGTCGTGCTGGGTCGCCGGCATCCGGTAGCCCCCGGCGCCGACGACCGGCTCGTCGAACCCCGCGGCGTCGGCCGGCGCGTCGCCCGGCGCCACGGCGGCCCACAGCTCCGGGCGGAAGCCGACGACCACGTTCACGCCGCCGGTCGTGGACAGCGGACCGGTCAGCCCGGCCACCCCGCGGACCAGCTCCTCCGCGGTGCGACCGGGCTCCAGGTCCAGCTCCAGGTAGCAGTGCTCCGGGGTGCCGAGGCCGAAGATGCCCGGTTGCGACGTCACGTCGTCCAGCCTGCCCGACCTGGCACCCCGCGCGCGTCAGTCGCTGGTCGGCGGCTCGTCCTTGCCGGCCTCCTCGAGCGCGTCGGCCTCCTCCTTCGTCTTGTGCACCGCCTTGTCGGCGTGCTCCGGCGGCCCGTAGACGGTGTAGAGCACCAGCGGGTTGACCCCGGTGTTGACGAAGTTGTGCTTCTTCCCGGCCGGGACGACGACCAGGTCGCCCTGAGCGACGTTCTTCTTCTGGCCGGAGACGATCGCCTGCCCGGTGCCGCTGACGAAGGTGAGGATCTGGTCGATGTCCTCGTGCACCTCCTCGCCGATCTCCCCACCCGGCGGGATGGTCATGATCACCAGCTGGGAGTGCTCGCCGGTCCACAGCACGCGGCGGAAGTCGGCACTCTGCTCGGCGACGGTGGCGATGGTGAAGTGCTCCATGGGCGCCGTTCCTCCAGTTCGGTCGATCTGCTGACCGGCGCGCGCCGGTCCTGGTGATCAGTCAAGAGCAGGACGGCGGCCACCGCGATGCGAGACCCGCTCCTGGAGGCCCTGGTGCACCCGGCCGTGCGGGAGCATGCTGCCGCCGTCAGCGCCGCCCAGCCCCCGGAGGCAGCCATGCGCACCCACCACGACGGCACCGACCCGGCGACCGTGGCCGCCGTCTCGGACACCCTCGAGCCGGACGCCGACGACGACACCGCCGGCTGGTCACCGCCGGACCGGCCGTGGGTGTCGACCGGCTGGGGCACCACCGAGCGCGAGGAGGCCGGCGAGAGCCTCTCCGGCCGGCTGGCCCGCGAGCTCCGGGACGGCGGGGCCGACGACGAGGGGGCCGACGACGAGGGGGACGGGCTGGGCGACGACGCCGGCACCGACGGGGAGCTGCGCGACGACGAGGTCGGCGACGACCGCGCAGGCCGGCTGGCCGACGACGACGACGGCGTGGTCGACACGGAGGACGAGCTGTACGCGGAGGACGAGGGCGTCGACGGGGGAGGGGCGTCGGCGGAGGAGGCCGCGGTGCACGTCGTCCGGGACGCGCGCTGAGCCGGGCGGGGCACGGACCGTCGGGACCTCCGGCACTGTGCGCGCGGCGGCGCCGTGCGCCAGGGTGGGGGTCCGGCCGCCTGGGGCGGCGCGGGACGGGCACGGACAGGAGGACACGGTGACGGAGCAGGGCGGCACGCGGGACGCGCTGGCAGCGGAGGTCGACGAGGCCATGGCCGGGACCTCCGAGGGAGCGTCGACCGCGGCGGTCGACGGTGGTGTCGGTGGCGGGGTCGTCGTGGGCCACGACGGCTCCGGGTGTGCCCAGGAGGCGCTCCAGTGGGCGGCGGGGCTGGCCGAGCGGGCCGGGTGGCCGCTGCACGTCGTCCGCGCCTGGCGGATCGCCACCGCGCCGCAGCCGGCCAGCTGGTCGCCGGGCTACGTGCCGCCGATGGAGGACTACGAGAAGGCGGTCCAGACCGACCTGGAGGCCGACGTCGTGGCCGCGCTCGGCCGGGACCGCGCCGCGGGGGTCGGCTGCCACGTCGCGCACACCGCGCCGGTGAAGGCGCTCATCGCCGCCGCCCGGGACGCGGACCTGCTGGTGGTGGGCGCCCGCGGCCGCGGCGGTTTCGCCGGGCTGCTGCTGGGCTCGACCAGCGACCAGGTCACCCGGCACGCGCCGTGCCCGGTCACCGTGGTGCGGAGCGACCGCAAGGACTGAGCGCAGCGCCCGGACCGGGCGCACCCCGGTGGTCCGCGGGCGGACGGGCGGGTGTCCACTGTCGGGGTGTCCGCCCCCGACCGCGTCCCGCCGTCCTTCCTGCAGGCCCACACCCGGGTGGCGCGGCCGACCCTGATCCCCGAGGTGCAGCTGCACGTCGCCGACGACGTCGTCGCCCTCTGGGAGGCGATGGAGACCGAGGCCGGCGGCGCCGGCCAGGACCCGCCGTTCTGGGCGGCGGCCTGGCCCGGTGGCCAGGCGCTGGCCCGGCACGTCCTGGACTCCCCGGAGCTCGTCGCCGGCCGGCGCGTGCTGGACCTCGGCGCGGGGAGCGGGCTGGTCGCCGTGGCGGCGCTGAAGGCCGGCGCCGCGCACGTCATCGCGAGTGACGTCGACCCGTACTCCCACACCGCGATCGCGCTGAACGCCGAGCTCAACGGCGTCAGGGGGATCGAGGTGGTGGGTGACGTGCTGGGCGAGGACGGGCCGGACGTCGACGTCGTGCTGGCCGGGGACGTCTGCTACGACCGCGACATGACCGCCCGGGTGCTGCCCTACCTGGGCGCCCACTGGCTGCGCGGCGCCACGGTGCTGCTCGGTGACCCCGGCCGTGCCTACCTGCCCCGCGAGGGGCTGCTCCCGGCCGCCGTGCACGACGTCCCGGACGCCGACGGCGGTGAGGTCCGCCGGACGACGGTCTGGCGGCTGCCCTGAGGTCCGGGCGCCCGGTGCTCGCGTGACGAGCGGGGCGTGCGGGGCGAGTCACACCGCGCTGACCAGGGGAGTCGTGGCAGATCCCGACGAACTGGCCGCCTGGCGTTGTCACGAGGTCGTCACGGGCCTTACCTTGGGCCGGTCCGGCCGGACGTCACGTCCCCATCCGGGGAGCCCGCGCCGGGTGCCGCCGAGTCGCTGCCCGCAGCGATCCGGGGACCCACCGCAGCACTGGGGTGAATCCCGCCCGGGCACGTGCCCGGCCGGGTAGGGCGTCTTCCCGCCCGAATCCGTCAGCTAACCCGGTAGGCGGCCACGGAAGAGCCCAGGAGCCCCCTCCTCCATGTCCCCCCGCACCACCCCGCACGACGACGCCCTGGACGACGCGGCCGTGCCCGCCGACGACGGCCTGCCCACCGCGGTCCTGCCCGTCGGCGCCGCGAAGAGCTCCCGCCGCCTGGCACCCCCGACGGGGCTGCGCCGGCCGGCGATGTACCTGGCCGCCGCTGCGGTCGGCGCGGTCCTGGTGAACGTCGCGGTGAGCGGGCAGACCGACGCCGAGGCCACCGCCGCGCCGGAGCCGGTGAGCATCGCCACCCAGCTGGGCCTCACCGCCGAGCACGCCAGCACGGTCGTCGCCGAGGGTGAGGTGGGTGACCGGCTCGGCGAGCTGGCGGCCGACCGCAGCCAGCGGCAGGAGGCCGAGGTCGCCGCCCAGCAGGTGCAGGCCGCCGCCGTGGCCGCCGAGGAGGCCCGGCTGGCCGAGGAGGCCCGGCTGGCCGAGGAGGCCCGGCTCGCCGAGGAGGCCCGGCTGGCCGAGGAGGCGCGGCTGGCCGAGGAGGCGCGTCAGGCCGAGGAGGCCCGCAAGGCCGAGCGGGCCGCCGCCGCCCAGCGGTCGCAGTCCGCCCCCCGGTCCTCCGGCGGCGGCTCGTCCGCCCCGGCCCCGGCCGCCGCCGCGCCCGCAGGCTCCTACCAGGAGTACGCGCTGTCGAAGCTCGGCGGTGACTCCGGCCAGTTCTCCTGCCTGGAGAAGCTGTGGGGCAAGGAGAGCGGCTGGAACCCCAACGCGCAGAACCCGCGCAGCACCGCCTACGGCATCCCGCAGTTCCTGGACTCCACCTGGAAGGGCACCGGGATCGCGAAGACCTCCGACGGCTACCGGCAGATCGACGCCGGCCTGATCTACATCAACAACCGCTACGGCTCGCCGTGCGGCGCGTGGTCGCAGTCGCAGTCCGCCGGCTGGTACTGATCGACCCGCTCCTGATCGACTGCTCCCGCTCGACCTGCTCCTGAACCAACCAGCACCGCCCAGGAGGGGCCGCCCGCACCGGGCGGTCCCTCCTGGTGTGCCGAGTCCGGCACCGCCCTGCCAGAATGTCGTCCCCATCGGACAGGATCACCGGGTGGACCACCCCGACCAGGAGGACTGAACCGTGGGCAAGCACCGGGCACCCGAGCCCGCGGCCTCGGACTTCGACGCCGCGACCGCCGCGTTGGCGGACGTGACCGGCGACTACGTCGTCGACGCCGCGCACACCCGCATCGGCGTCCGTGCGCGGCACGCGATGGTGACGACCGTGCGCGGCGCGTTCACCGACTTCGCCGGCACCGCGCACCTCGACACCGGCGACCCGGGTGCGAGCAGCGTCTCGCTGCGCATCCGCACCGCCAGCATCGACACCGGGGCTCCCGACCGCGACGCGCACCTGCGCTCGGCGGACTTCCTGGACGTCGAGCAGTTCCCGGAGATGCGCTTCGACTCGACCGCCGTGCAGCAGGTCGACGACGAGGTCTACCGGGTCACCGGCGACCTGACCATCAAGGACGTCACCCGCTCGGTCGACGTCGACTTCACCCTCACCGGCTCGGCGCTGGACCCGTTCGGCAACACCCGGGTCGGCTTCGAGGGAGCGCTGGCGATCAAGCGCAGCGACTGGGACCTCACCTGGAACGCCGTGCTGGAGACCGGTGGCGTGCTGGTCAGCGACCGCATCCAGGTGGAGTTCGACGTCTCGGTGATCCGGACGGCCTGACGCTCAGTCCCCTCCGGCACGCGGAAGAGGTGTGTCGCGGACCACTGTTCCTCGCTAGCCTGGCACTCAGTGCCACCGGTGGTCCTCCGCCGGGCACCCGGGGACGACGGCGTCCCCGGTCCGAGCAGCAGGGGAGTGCGCAGATGGCGAACGCGTGGTTCGAGACGGTGGCCGAGGCGCAGCGGCGGGCGAAGCGCCGCCTGCCGAAGGGCGTCTACGGGGCGCTGGTCGCCGGCTCCGAGCGCGGGGTGACCGTCGACGACAACCTGGCCGCCTTCGCCGAACTGGGGTTCGCCCCGCACACCGCCGGGCTGGCCAACGGGCGGCAGACGGCCACCACGGTGATGGGTCAGCAGATCTCGCTGCCGGTGCTGATCAGCCCGACCGGCGTGCAGGCGGTCAACCCCGACGGCGAGGTCGCCGTCGCCCGTGCCGCGGCGGCCCGGGGCACCGCGATCGGGCTGTCGTCGATGGCCAGCAAGCCGATGGAGGAGGTCATCGCGGCCAACCCGCAGACCTTCTTCCAGCTCTACTGGGTCGGTGACCGCGACCTGATGGCCGCCAAGGTCGAGCGGGCGCGCCGGGCCGGGGCGGCCGGGCTGATCGCCACGCTGGACTGGTCGTTCTCCTACGGCCGGGACTGGGGCAGCCCGTTCATCCCGGAGCGGATCAACCTGGAGGCGGTGCGGCGCTACGCCCCGCAGGTGGCGCTGAAGCCCGCCTGGCTGTGGGAGTTCGCGAAGACCAAGAAGCTGCCCGACCTCACCGTGCCGAACATGGTGGCGAACCCCGGTGACCCGGCGCCCACCTTCTTCGAGGCCTACGGCATGTGGATGCAGTCGCCGATGCCGACCTGGGAGGACGTCGCCTGGCTGCGGGAGCTGTGGGGGGCCGACAAGCCGTTCATGCTGAAGGGCGTCATGCGGGTCGACGACGCCAAGCGCGCCGTCGACGCCGGGGTCAGCGCCATCTCCGTCTCCAACCACGGCGGCAACAACCTCGACGGCACGCCCGCCTCCATCCGGGCGCTGCCGGCGATCGCCGAGGCCGTCGGTGACCAGGTCGAGGTGCTGCTCGACGGCGGCATCCGGCGGGGCTCCGACGTCGCCAAGTCCCTCGCGCTGGGCGCGAAGGCGGTGATGATCGGTCGCGCCTACCTGTGGGGCCTGGCGGCCAACGGGCAGGCCGGGGTGGAGAACGTGCTCGACCTGATGCGTGACGGCCTCGGCTCGGCGATGGTCGGCCTCGGCCGGGAGTCGGTCGCCGACCTCTGCCGCGACGACGTCGTCGTCCCGCCCGGCTTCGAGCGGTACCTCGGCGTCGACCAGGTCGCCGACGCGCCGGTGGAGAGCGTCCCCGCGCGGCACCGGGGCGGCCGGGGCTGAGCCTGCCCGGGCGATGAGTTCCGGGTGGCACGGCGGTCTGGGTGGGCAGGAGACCCGCCCGGTCGCCGAGGAGGCCGCTCATGTGCTCGCTGTCCCGCTTCGTCACGGTGTGGTCGGTGCTCGAGCAGCGGGTGGCCGACGGCCGGCTGCCCGGGTACGCCGCCGCCGTCCGGCACCGCGGCACCACCGAGGTGCGCACCGGCGGCTGCCTGGTCCGCGGTGGCCGGGACCCGGTCACCGCGGACTCGTTGTTCCGGCTCTCCTCGCTGTCCAAGCCCTACGCCGGCGTGCTGACCCTCGCCCTGGCCGAGGACGGGGTGCTCGCACTGGCCGACCCGGTGACCCGGTGGCTGCCCGAGCTGGCCGGCTTCCGGGTGCTCGCCGCCCCGGCGGGCCGCTGACCGACACCGTGCCCGCGGCGCGGGAGATCACCGTGCGCGACCTGCTGACCAACACCGCGGGCTTCGGCGCCCTGTTCGACGGCAGCCCGCTGGACGTGGCGACCGTCGAGCGCGGCCTCGGGGCCGGGCCGTTCTCGCCCCAGCTCGACCCCGAGGAGTACCTGGCCCGGCTCGCCGGGCTGCCGCTGGCCGCCCAGCCGGGGGAGCGCTGGCTCTACCACGCCTGCACCGACGTCCTCTCCGTGCTGCTGGCCCGCGCCGCCGGCCGCCCGCTGGGCACCGTGCTCACCGAGCGGGTCACCGGCCCCCTCGGGCTGCGCGACACCGGCTTCCGGGCCCGCGACGCCCGGCGGCTGACCGCCGCCTACCTCCCCGACGGGGCAGACCTGGCCCTGCTGGACGGCGCCGACGGGATCGCGGCCCGGCCGCCGGTGTTCGAGGGCCTGGCCGCCGGGCTGGTCGCGACCGCCGGGGACGTGCTGGCCTTCCTCGCGGCGCTCGCCGACGGTGGGGGGCCGGTGCTGACGCCCGGCTCGGTCGCCGTGTTGACCACCCCGTCGCTGACCGGGCGGCAGCGGGAGACCGCCGGTGACTTCCTGCCCGCCGGTGTGTCCTGGGGGCTGCAGATCGGCGTGCGGGTGGACGACGGCCTGCCCGGCGGCTGGGGGTGGGACGGTGGCACCGGGACCACCGGCTGGGCCGATCCCGCGCGCGACCTGGTGGCCGTGCTGCTGACCACCCGCGGGTACGGCGGCCCGGACGACGACCTGGGTGCCTTCTGGCGTGCACTGCACCGCTGCCTGTGACGCCGCTGCTCGCGGCGCCGCAGGCCGCCACCGGCGATCGCCGAGCTCAGGCGGGCCGGAACCGGGCGGACAGCGGCTCGACGAAGCGGGCGAGCAGCGGGCCGGCCACCGCCAGCACCAGCACGTACCCGGTGGCCAGCGGCCCGACGTCGGTCAGCCCGGCGGTGACCGCGAGCCCGGCGATCACCACGGAGAACTCCCCGCGGGCCACCAGGGCGGCCCCGGCGCGCAGCCGGCCGGGCACCGCGACGCCGTCCCGGCGGGCGGCGAACCAGCCGGTGCCTAGCTTGGTGGCGGTGGTGACCAGCGCCAGCAGCAGCACCGCCGGGAGCACCGGCGGCAGGGCGCCGGGGTCGGTGGAGAGCCCGAAGGCGACGAAGAACGTCGCGGCGAACAGGTCACGCAGCGGGGAGAGCACCGCGCGGGCCCGGTCGGCCAGCGAAGCGGGGACGGCGATGCCCACCAGGAAGGCGCCGACCGCGGCCGAGGCGCCCAGCGCCTGTGCCAGGCCGGCGACCAGCAGGGTCAGGCCGAACAGCCGCAGCAGCACCTGCTCGTCGTCCGGGTGGTCGAGCACCCGGCCCAGCCGGTGCCCGTGCCGGCTCGCGGCCAGCAGCACGAGCAGCACGGCCCCACCGGCGAGCGCGATCCCGGCGGCCGCCTGCAGCGGCCCGCCGCCGGCCAGCGCCACCACCAGCAGCGGGAGGAACAGCGCCATGGCGACGTCCTCCAGCACCAGCACCGAGAGGACGGCGGGGGTCTCCCGGTTGCCCAGCCGGCCCAGGTCGCCGAGCAGGCGCGCGACGATGCCGGAGGAGGAGATCCAGGTGACGCCGGCCATCGCCAGCGCCCCCTGCCAGGGCAGCCCCAGCAGCAGCCCGGCGACGAACCCCGGTGGTGCGTTGAGCAGCAGGTCGACCAGCCCGGACGGGCCGTGGCGGCGCAGCGACCCGAACAGCTCGGCGGCCGAGAACTCCAGCCCGAGCGCGAGCAGCAGCAGGACCACGCCGATCTCGGCGGCCGCCTCCAGGAAC
Source organism: Modestobacter roseus (assembly GCF_007994135.1). NCBI lineage: Bacteria > Bacillati > Actinomycetota > Actinomycetes > Geodermatophilales > Geodermatophilaceae > Modestobacter > Modestobacter roseus. The sequence continues at coordinate 1,774,068 of NZ_VLKF01000001.1, read as the reverse complement.
GGCTCCGCCGTGCTCAGCGGGGCGATCCCGCCCTCACCGAGCGCGAGCGAGGCCAGCAGCACGAACGGGATGGGGGAGAGCCCCAGGCGGCGGGCGAGGAGGCCGAGGGCGGACAGGCCGAGGAACAGCAGCCCGAGCTCGACCAGGAGCGCTGCGACGTGCTCCACCGCGCCGTCCTCCACTGCCCTGGCCTCAGGACTGGCCGGTGACCAGCGCGGCGAACGCGGCGAGGCCGGGGCCGGAGCCGATCACCACGAGCACGTCGCCCACCTGGAGCAGCTGCTCCGGCCCGGGCGCGGTGACCACGTCGCTGCCGCGGACCAGCGCCACGATCGAGCAGCCGGTCAGCGTGCGGGCGCGGGTGTCGCCCATCGGTCGCCCGGCGTACGGCGACCCGGCGGGCACGGTGACCCGGGTGGACTCCAGCCCCGGCACCTCCCGGGAGAGGTCGGCGAAGCGCTGGGTGACCCGCGGGGCGCCGAGCACCTCGGCGACCGCGGCCACCTCGTCGGCGTCCAGCTGCAGCACCTCGCGGGCCTGGTCGGGGTCGCGCCGGTCGTAGAAGACCAGCTCCACCGAGCCCTCCCGGCGGACCACGATGCCGACCGGCTGGCCGGCCCGGGTGGTCAGCTCGTACCGGACACCGACGCCGGGCAGCAGCGTCTCGACGAACTCCACGGGGCTCACCGTCACCGGCCCATCGTGGCAGCCCGTGGTCAGCGCGCGGGCGGGGGACGCAGCGCGAGCTGGGTGCGCAGCGCGGCGACCAGCGCCAGCGGCTGGTCGAGCATGGGGTGGTGCCCGGCGTCGGGCAGCTCGACCACCGGCAACGGGCCCGGGCTGAGCCCGGCCATCTCGGTGGCCATCGCGGCGGTGACCAGGCCGTGCGCGCAGCGGAGCAGGGTGGCCGGCCGGTGCAGCCGGGGGAGCAGGTCGCGCAGGCGCAGCCGGGTGCCGAAGAAGTCCGGGTCGAACGCCCAGGTCCACCCGCCGTCGACGGCGCGCAGCGACCCGCGGGCGACGTGGTCCCGGACGAAGGGCAGGTACACCTCCTGCGGCGGCAGGGTGCGGAACCGCGCCATCGCCGCCTCCAGCGTGGGGTGCACCGGGTGCGGACGGCGCCGCTCGCGCAGCCGGGCCTCGTCCGGGGGCGCGTCGTTGAGCGGGGAGTCGATGACCACGACCCCGCCGACGTCGGCCGGGTGCTCGACCGCGGCGGTGACCGCCACCCAGCCGCCCATGCTGTGCCCGATCACCACCGGCCGGTCCAGGCCGGCGGCCGCGCCGACCGCCACCACCTCGCGGGCCCACAGCAGCGGGTCGTAGTCGGTGCGGTGCTCGCTGTCGCCGTGGCCGGAGAGGTCCAGGGCGACCACCCGGTGCCCGGTGAGCCGAGGGGCCGCGAGTTGAGGGGCTGCGAGTTGAGAAGCCGCGAGTTGAGGGGCTGCGAGTTGAGGGGCGATGTGGTCCCACCAGCCCGAGTGGGCGGCGCCGCCGTGCACCAGCACCACCCCCGGCGCGCCCGGCGGCCCCATGCACGCGCGTGCACCCGGGCGCCGGCCACCACGACGTCGAGGTGTTCGGGGACGTCGGCCAGGGCCTGGCTGAACCACGTCGGGGCGAACCACGTCGGCGGGGTCATCCCCGGATCCTGCCCGACGGCACCAGCCGCGACGAGCGCGGGCTCACTGCCCCCGGAGCAGCTCCTCGAAGGAGGTGGCCGGGTCGGCGAACGGGTCGGCGGGGCGGACGCCGGCCGGCCGCCCGGCGACCAGCCCGGCCAGCTCGCCCGCGGCCCGCTCGACCCGGTCGGCCAGCGACCGGTCGATGCCGCCCCCGGCCCAGTCCGCCGAGGCGGCGAAGACGCCGGTGGGCGCCGGCGCCGCCCGCAGGTAGGCGAACAGCGGCCGCAGGGCGTACTCCACGACCAGCGAGTGCCGCGCCGTGCCGGCGGTCGCGCCCAGCAGCACCGGCGTCCCGATCAGCGCGTCCTTGTCCAGGACGTCGAAGAACGTCTTGAACAGGCCGCTGTAGCTGGCGCTGAAGACCGGCGTGACCGCGATCAGCCCGTCGGCGCCGGTGACGGTGTCGATCGTCGCCTGCAGCTCGGCGTTGGCGAAGCCGGTGGTCAGGTGGTCGGCCAGGTCGCGGGCGTGCCCGCGCAGCTCGACGACCTCGACGGTGGCGTCGTCGCCGCGCTCGCGCAGCGCCGCCACCGTGGCGGTGGCGAGCCGGTCGGCCAGCAGCCGGGTCGAGCTGGGGGTGCTCAACCCGGCGCTGACCACCGCGAGGGTCCTCGTGGTGCCGGTGCGGGTGGTCATGCCTGGGCTCCTGCCTCGACCGTCCGCCCGGTGACGTCGTCCGTGGCGTGCACGGTGGTGTCGGACCCGGTGCTCATCCGCGCCCCGCCGGCGGCGGCGACCAGGCTGGCGTGGGTGGGCGCGTCGGGCACGTGCGCCGGCTTGAGCGCGGCGAACTCCTTCCGGAGCACCGGCACGACCTCCTCGCCCAGGATGTCCAGCTGCTCGAGCACCGTCTTCAGCGGCAGCCCCGCGTGGTCGATGAGGAACAGCTGGCGCTGGTAGTCACCGACGTAGTCGCGGAAGCCCAGGGTCCGCTCGATCACCTGCTCGGGGGAGCCGACGGTGAGCGGGGTCTGGCTGCTGAACTCCTCCAGCGACGGGCCACCGCCGTAGACCGGGGCCTTGTCGAAGTACGGGCGGAACTCGGCGACCGCGTCCTGGCTGTTCTTCCGCATGAACACCTGACCACCGAGCCCGACGATCGCCTGGTCGGCGCTGCCGTGGCCGTAGTGCTCGAAGCGGCGGCGGTAGAACTCGACCATCCGCTGGGTGTGCTCGGCCGGCCAGAAGATGTGGTTGTGGAAGAAGCCGTCGCCGTAGAACGCGGCCTGCTCGGCGATCTGCGGGCTGCGGATGGACCCGTGCCAGACGAACGGCGGGACGCCGTCCAGCGGGCGGGGGGTCGAGGTGAAGCCCTGCAACGGGGTGCGGAACCGGCCCTCCCAGTTCACCACGTCCTCGCGCCACAGCCGGCGCAGCAGCTGGTAGTTCTCCACCGCCAGCGGGATGCCGTCGCGGATGTCCTTGCCGAACCACGGGTAGACCGGACCGGTGTTGCCCCGGCCCATCATCAGGTCGACGCGGCCGTCGGCGACGTGCTGCAGGGTGGCGAAGTCCTCGGCGATCTTCACCGGGTCGGTGGTGGTGATCAGCGTCGTGGACGTCGACAGCACGAGCTTCTCGGTCTTCGCCGCGATGTAGCCCAGCGTGGTGGTGGGGGAGGAGACGACGAAGGGCGGGTTGTGGTGCTGGCCCTGGGCGAACACGTCGAGGCCCACCTCCTCGGCCTTCAGCGCGATCGCGATCAGCGACTTCACCCGCTCGGCCTCGGTCGGCGTGCGACCCGTCGTCGGGTCGGGCGTGACGTCGCCGACCGTGAAGACCCCGAACTGCATGGCGTGCCCCTCTCGTCTGAGCCGCACTGGTTGAGAGTGCAACTACTGGCCGGTGGAACCGTACCGCCCCCCGGTGCATTCCCGCTCGGGGCTGCCGCTCGAGCCGGGACGGAGGTCCCTCAGGCGGAGGACCTCTCGCACCCCCGCACCCTCGGCCGGGCCGGGACCGTGGAGGGATGTCGACCTTCCTCTGGGTGCTCGTCGTCCTCGCCGTCTGGGTCTCCGCCGGCGTCACCGCGGTCGTCGTGCTGCTCGGCCGGCAGGGCCACCGCACCGCACGGTGGTGGCTGCCGGGCGTGGTCCTCGGGCCGCTCTTCCTGCCGATCGCCGCGGAACGCGGGCGGCACGGCGTCGTCGTGCTCGACCGCCGCACGGCCCGGGGGGACGACCCGGACCCCGGCGGCGTGGCGCGCACCGTCGTCGTCGCGGTGGACGGGTCGGCGGAGTCCGACCAGGCGGTGCGGGACGCCGCCCGGCTGCTGGGCGGGTCCGGGACGCGCTTCGTGCTGGTCACCGTCGTCGACCCCGACGTCGCCGAGTTCGACGACGCCGAGGTCCGCGCCGCGGCGGACGACCTGCTGGCCGAGCGGGCCCGCTGGCTGGGGGCCGACGCCGATCCGGTGCTGGAGATCGGCTGTGGCCGGCCGAGCCAGGTGCTGGTCGACGTCGCCCGGGCCGAGGGCGCCGACCTGCTGATGCTCGGCCGCCGTGGGCGGGGGCTGTCCCGGCGGGTGCTGGGCAGCGTGGCGGAGCAGGTGGCCCGCCAGGCGACGACGCCGGTGCTGCTGGCCGGCCCACCGGCCGTGGACCTGCCGGCCGGGGGAGCGGGGCCGGCAGGTCCGTCGGCGGCTCAGGCCAGCGGGTCGACCGTCGGGTGGGCGTCGACCGACGCGGCGAGCCGGGACAGCGCCCAGTCGCCGTCGCCGAGCAGGTGGTCCAGGGCGGTGAGCCGGGAGGTGTAGTGGCCGACGGAGTACTCCGCGGTCACCCCGATCCCGCCGTGCAGCTGGATCGCCTCCTTGCCGATGTGCCGGCCGGCCCGGCTGACCTGCAGCCGGGCCCGGTCGGCGGCGGCGACCACGTCGCCGTCGGCGTCGACCACCAGCGTCGCCCACATGACCGTGCTGCGGGCCAGCTCCAGGGCGACGTACATGTCGGCCGCGCGGAAGGTGAGCGCCTGGAACCTGCTCAGCGGGACGCCGAACTGCTTGCGCGCCTTGAGGTACTCCGCGGTCGTGGTCAGCGCCGTCTCCATCGCGCCCAGCGCTTCGTGCCCGTAGGCCACCCGGGCCCGGGCCTGCGCCTTCTCGATGGTCGCGGTCCGGTCCCCGGTGTCCTCGCCGAGCAACTGGGCGGGGGTGTCGGCGAACTCGACCCGGGCCGACCGGGTGCCGTCGTGGTTGCGGTGTCCGGTACGGGTCAGGCCCGCAGCGTCGCCCGGCACCAGGAAGAGCCGGGTGGCCCCCTCGGTCACCGCGCTGACCACGAGCACGTCGGCGCGGGCACCGTTCGGCACCGGCTCCTTGACGCCGGTCAGCGTCCAGCCGTCGCCGTCCCGGGTCGCGGTCACCGACCGGGCGACCGGCTCCCAGCGGGTGCCGATCTCGGCGTGCGCGAAGGTCGGCACCAGGACGCCCTCGGCGAGCCCGCCGAGCACCTCGGTGCGCTGGGCGTCGGTGCCCAGGTCCGCGACCAGGCCACCGGCGAGGACGACCGCCTCCACGAACGGCTCGGGCGCGAGCACCCGGCCGATCTCCTCGGCGACGACCGACACCTCCACCGGGCCGGCGCCCATCCCGCCGTCGGCCTCGGCGAACGGGAGCCCGAGGACCCCCATCTCGGCCAGCCGGCTCCAGGTCTTCTCGTCGAAGCCGGGCTCGGTGGCGACCACCGAGCGTCGCTGCTCGCTGTCGCCGTAGGCGCGCTCCAGCAGCCCGCGCACCGCCTCGCGCAGACCGTTCTGCTCGTCGTCGTAGCTGAACTCCACGGTGACCTCACAACCCCAGGATCGAGCCGGCGATGATGGTGCGCTGCACCTCGTTGGAGCCCCCGTAGATGGAGACCTTGCGGTAGTTCAGGTACGACGGGGTGGCCACCTGCGCCCACTCCGGCACGTCGGAGCCGTCGGCGGCGAAGGAGGCCACCGACAGCGGGCCGGCGACGTCGACCAGCAGCTCGGTGGCCGCCTGCTGCAGCTCCGAGCCGCGCAGCTTGAGCACCGAGGACGCCGGGTGCGGCTTGCCGTCGGCGGAGTTGGCGACCACGCGCAGCGCGGTCAGCTCCAGGGCGAGCAGCTCGTTCTCCAGCTCGGCGATCCGGGCCCGCAGGTACGGGTCCTCCGCCAGTGGTGCACCGGCGACGGTGATCTGCCGGGCGTGCTCCTTGGCCTCGGCGAGCATCCGCTTGGTCGACCCGATCCGGGCGATGCCGACCCGCTCGTTGCCGAGCAGGAACTTGGCGTAGTCCCAGCCCCGGTTCTCCTCACCGACGAGGAGCTCGTGCGGCACCCGGACGTCGGAGAAGAAGACCTCGTTGACCTCGAACCCGCCGTCCAGCAGCTCGATCGGCCGCAGGGTGACCCCCGGGGTGTCCATCGGGAACAGCAGCAGCGAGATGCCGCGCTGCTTCTTCTCCGCCGTCGGGTCGGTGCGGACCAGGCAGAAGATCCAGTCGGCGTGCTGGCCCAGCGTCGTCCAGGTCTTCTGCCCGTTGACCACCCAGTCGTCGCCGTCGCGGACGGCGGTGGTGCGCAGCGAGGCGAGGTCGGAGCCCGCGTCGGGTTCGGAGAAGCCCTGGCACCACCAGATGTCCAGGTTCGCCGTGGCGGGCAGGAAGCGCTCCTTCTGCTCCTGCGAGCCGAAGGTCGCGATGACCGGGCCGATCATGCTGGTGTTGAAGGCGAGCGGCTCCGGCACGCCGGCCAGCTGCATCTCCTCGCGCCAGATGTGGCGCTGCAGCGGGGTCCAGTCCCGGCCGCCCCACTCGACCGGCCAGTGCGGCACGGCGAGGCCGGCCGCGTTGAGGACCTGCTGGGCCTCGACGAACTGTTCCCTGGTCAGCTCCCGGTGGGCCGCGACCGCGTCCCGGATCGACTGCGGCACCGAGGTGGTGAAGAAGGTGCGCAGCTGGTCGCGGAAGGCCGCGTCCTCCGGTGACAGGTGCAAGCGCATGGGGCCCCCTTCCCGACGGCGACTCTGCCGTCTGTGACGTGGGTCCCAACATCCCACACCGGCTACCGGCCGGTAACCGCGGGTCCTCCGGGCGCCCGGTCGCGGGTCCGGGGGCGGTGACCGCCCGTGCGCGGGCGCCGGGCCACCCCGCCCGAAGGGGGGAACCGGACCCGGATCGGCTGGAGAGCCGGTGGCCGGAGGACGAGGGTGAGGTCAGGGCGCGGTACCGGGTCCGGAGCAGATCGGGGGACGTCGTGGCAGCCAGAGCACCGGTGGTGGGCGAGCAGCCCTCGCCGGAGGTGGTCGCGGCGGTCTTCCACGGCGTGTCGGTCAGCTCCTCCAGCGCCATCCTGGTCGTGGAGCGCGCCGGCAGGGTCGCGCGGGTGGGCTGGAGCAACGAGAAGGCCGTCGCGGTCCTCGGCTACGCGCAGGAGGACCTGCGGGCCCTCCCGGTCGACCAGCTGCTGCCCGCGCTGCAGGGCGGGGAGCTGCGTCTGCTGCTGCGCCGCGAGCGCGCCGTCGTGATGACCCTGCCGGTGCGCTGCGCCAGCGGCGAGTCGCTGGAGTGCTCGGTCTCCGCCGTCCCGGCGCCCGGCGGCCGGCGCTGGACGCTGCGGCTGGCGGCGACCTCGAACGAGCAGGAACGGGCGCTGCGGGCGACCGCCGACGCCCACGAGCGGCGCTTCGCCACCCTCACCGAACGCTCACCCGTCCCGACGCTGCTCTCCGAGCAGGGCATGCGGCTGGCTCACGTCAACGACGCGTTCTGCGCCCTCGCCGGGCAGCAGGCCGAGGAGCTGCTGGGCACCGGCTGGCTCGACGTCGTCCACCCCGAGGACCTGGACGAGGTGATCGAGCAGGCCACCGCGGTGCTGCTCGGCGGCGAGGACGGCAGCGAGGGGGAGGCCCAGGCCCGCCTGGTCCGCCCCGACGGCACCGAGCTGACCACCGTCATCCGCTTCGCGCACCTGTTCACCCCCGGCGTCGGCGCGGGCTTCGTCGGCACCATCGAGGACATCACCGAGCGGCTGGCCTTCGAGGCCCGGCTGGCGCACCAGGCCAACCACGACCCGCTGACCGGGCTGCCCAACCGCACCCTGCTGGCCGACCACGTCACCACCTGGTTCGTGCCGGGCACCGGTGGGCTGGCCTGCATCTTCCTCGACCTGGACAACTTCAAGGTCGTCAACGACTCCCTCGGCCACGCCGCCGGCGACGAGCTGCTGGTCGAGGTGGCCGCCCGGCTGCGGGCCACCGTTCGCCCCGGGGACCTGGTCGCCCGCTTCGGTGGTGACGAGTTCGTGGTGGTCTGCCAGCAGGTCAGCGAGGCCGACGCCGTCGCCCTGGCCGAGCGGATCGGGACGCAGCTGCGCCGCCCGGTCCGCCTGGGCGGGGTGGACCTGCGGCCCCAGGCGAGCGTCGGGGTGACCGTGCAGACCGCCGAGCACCAGGCCGCCGAGGAGCTGATCCGCGACTGCGACATCGCCATGTACCAGGCGAAGACCGGCGGCAAGGGCCGGATCACCGTGCTCGACTCCGACGCGCGTGCCCAGGCCCGGGACAAGCTGCGGCTGGTCGCCGAGCTGCGGTCGGCGATCGAGCGGCGCGAGATCACCCTGATGTACCAGCCGATCTTCGACGCCGTCGTCGGCACCGCGACGTCGGTGGAGTCCCTCGCCCGGTGGCAGCACGCCGAGCGTGGCTCGATCAGCCCCGGCGTCTTCGTGCCGCTGGCCGAGGAGAGCGGCCTGGTGGCCGCCCTCGGGCTGCTCGTCCTGGACGAGACCTGCCGGCAGCTCGCCGAGTGGGACCGGGAGCTGGGCGCCGCCGCGCCGCGCCGCGCGCACGTCAACGTCTCCGCCCTCCAGCTGGACGGCAACCTGCACGACCACGTGGCCTCCGCGCTGCGCCGGCACCGGCTCTCGGCCGACCGGCTCTCCATCGAGATCACCGAGTCGGCGCTGATGAAGGACCCGGCGTCCGCCCGGGAGGTGCTGCAGGCGCTGCGCGACCTGGGGTGCCAGATCTCCATCGACGACTTCGGCACCGGCTACTCGTCGCTGGCCTACCTCCGGCACCTGCCCGTCGACTGCCTCAAGGTCGACCGGTCCTTCGTCGCCGAGCTCGCCGACGGGCACGCCGAGATCACCTCCGCGGTGATCGCGCTGGCGCACAACCTGGGGCTGTGCACGGTCGCCGAGGGCGTGGAGACCCCGGCGCAGGCCCGCCTGCTCGCCGAGCTCGGCGCCACCTACCTGCAGGGGTTCAGCCTGGCCGCCCCGCTGGCCGCCGCCGAGGCGACCGCCTGGTTCGCCGCGGCCGGCCAACGGTGACCGCCTCGCGAACGACCCGCTCACCCCGTACCGCCGGCCCCGCCCCGACCGCTCGACCTGGAGCCCTCGTGACCACCCCCCTCGCCGCCGCGCCGATGTTCGACCTGGAGCGGGTGCTGGCCAGCATCGACACGATGGCCGCCCAGCGGCCGGTGGCGGCGCAGATCGTCTCGGTGGCGAACTCCGAGCAGGCCAGCGCCGCGGAGCTGTCGCACGTGCTGAGCGCGGACGTCGCGCTGGCCGGGCGGGTGATGAAGCTGGCCAACTCCGCCTTCTACGGGATGCGCGGCCGGGTCACCTCGCTGCAGTTCGCGGTCACCGTGATCGGCTTCGCCACCGTGCGCACCATGGCCACCGTCGCGCTCACCGACCTGGACGACGAGTCGCGGCTGCCCGAGGACTTCTGGCAGCTGAGCACCACCGTGGCGCTGGCCGCCTCGACGCTGGCCCCGCGGTTCGCCGAGCGCCCGCAGGACGCGCTGTGCCAGGGGCTGCTGGCCCAGATGGGCGTGGCCCTGCTGCACCACAACGACCCGGAGGGCTACGCGGAGCTGTGGGCGGGCCACCGCTCGTTCACCGGCCGGCGGACGGCGGAGGTGCAGCAGTACGGCATCTCCGCGCTGCGGCTGACCTCGGTGGCGCTGGAGCAGTGGGGCTTCCCGCCGGACATGGTCACCCCGCTCAAGCAGGTCGACGACCTCGGCTCGTTCGCCGGCGCGCTGCTGCGGGCCGCCTTCGAGGTCGGGGCGCGGCTCACCGACGACGACCACGAGGAGCAGAACATCACCGCGCTGACCTGCGGGCAGCTGCGGGAGCGGGACGTGCAGCCGATCCTGTCCCAGGTGCGCACCGACGCCGAGGAGCTGCGCAGCGCCCTGCTCGGCTGAGCCGCACGCGGGCGTGCCGCGCCGGCCGGGGGGACAGTGGAGGGCGTGTTCGACGCGACCTCCTTCGGCCCCGCCTCCTTCGGCCCGGACTTCATGGCCCTGCTCGCGCGCGAGGTGCTGCGGGAGCGCGCCGGGGCGCTGATCGCCGAGGCGTGCGCCTGGGCGGTGGGCCTGTCCGACCAGCCGCACCACCTGCGCGTCCGCGGCCGGGTGGTGACGACCGGGCTGACCATCGGCGCCCGCGCGATCACCGGGCAGCCGCTGTCCGGCGAGGAGGACGGCCGGCTGGAGCTGGGCGACGCCCGCCCGGGCAGCTTCCAGGACGCGCTGAACGCGGTGACCGCCGACGGCACGCTCATCGCCGAGCGGTTCGACCGGGAGGTGGTCGAGCCGTTCGCCCTGGAGACGTGCGTGCTCGCCGCCGAACGCGCCCGGGACACCCGTGCGGCGGCGTGGGCGGAGCTGCTCGACGAGCTCGGCGAGGACGGCCGGGACCTGGTCGAGGTGGTCCGCGTGGGGGAGTGGGAGGCGCCGCTGCGCATCGACGCCGAGCACCTCGTGCTCGCCGCCATAGGCAGCGCACCGCTGGTGCAGGTGGAGGCCGAGGGGCTGCCGCTGTCGCTGGTGCGGGCCGCGGAGGCGGTCACCCGGGCCGCCGCGCCCGCACCGCCCGCGCCCGACCCGGCACGCGACGACCTCGCCGGCGCGCTGTTCCTCGCCGAGGCCGCCGTCCGGGAGTCCGGGCTGACCCTGCCGGTGCCGCCGGCCCAGGCCGACCGGCTGCTGGAGCTGCTGCTCGCCGAGGGGCTGCTCCCGGAGGAGGTGCCGACCCTGCTCGCCTCGCTGCCGGTCGAGCCGGCCACCGCCGCGGAGGTGCGGGCGACGGTCGCCACGCTCGGGTCGGGAGCCTGAGCGCCCGGGGTCAGCGTGCGGGCAGCCGGACGACGTCGGCGGTGACGCCCCCGGCGTCGTCCAGCCGGGACGGCGCCGGGCTGTCGTAGACCACCAGCAGCCGCGCGTCGTCGCCAGGCAGCAGCCCGATCCCCTCGGCGTGGTCGTCGCCGACGCCGAAGGGCAGGTCGACCTCGCGGGTGAGCTGCTCACCCCGGACCACCTGCGCGGTCTCCGCGGTCAGCGCCCGGTGCCAGCGGAACACGTGCACCGGGCCGTCGAGGTCCATCGTCGGGCCGGCCAGCACCAGCAGGTCGTCTCCGTGCGGGCAGAGGTCGCGGACGCCCAGCCCGGCGAGGTCGAGCACGTGCTTGCGGTACGGGCGGCCATCGGCGAACGGCTGGAGCAGCAGGCGCCCGGGCTCCGCCGGGTCGGGCTCGGGGCGCAGCTCCAGGACCACGGCCCAGCCGCGCAGCACCGGCCCGCGCAGCCCGAGGTACACGCGCTCACCGGCCACCGCGATGCCCTCGACGTCCAGCCCGTTGTCCTTGCCCGGGATGGGCAGGAACGGCGCCAGGTGCTCGTCGTCGGCGAGCAGGTCGCGGAGGTCGGGACCGGTCACGCCGAACACCGCCGCCACGTGCCGGGCGCCGTCGACGGTCAGCTCGGGGACGAGGGTCGGGAGGCCGCCGACGTCGGCGACCGGCAGCCGCACGATCACCTGCCGGTTGGCCTGCCCGCTCACCTTCCCGAGGCGGCGCAGCGCCTTGTCGCCCTCGTGCTTGTCCTTGATCCGCTTCCGCCGCAGGCTGTGCGACCCCACCGCCCACAGGAAGTCCCCGGCGCGGGCCAGCCCCTCGATGTCGGCCTCCTCCGCGGCGTCCCCGGGCAGGTCGACGAGGTCGGCCAGCCGGAACGTCGTCTCCTCGCCGTAGCCGGTGGGGTGCGCCGCGTCGTCGGCCACCAGCCGCTCGATCGTCGCGGTCTCGTCGCCGGCCACCCACAGCACCGGGCCGTCGCTGCGGACCGCCGAGAGGTTGGTGTGGGTGGTGGCCTCGCGGGAGGCGGAACCGAAGGACAGCCGCACGGTGCGCTCGATGCTCACCCGGTCACCCTGGCACGGGAACCCGGCGGTGCTGGCCACCGTTGGCCGCGCATGGACCTCGTCTGCCCGAAGTGCCAGGGATCGATGCGCACCTACGAGCGCAACGGCGTGCACGTCGACCAGTGCGCCGACTGCCGCGGCATCTTCCTGGACCGTGGTGAGCTCGAGCGGCTGGTCGACGCGGAGAACGCCTGGCACGACGGCGCGCCGCAGCGGCCCGCCTCCGCGCCACAGTCCGGCCAGCACCAGTCCGGCCAGCACCAGTCCGGTCAGTACCCGGGGCAGCAGGCGGGCTCGCTGGGCGCCGTCGTCAGCGAGGTGCTCGGCCAGGTGCGCGCCAGCAGCTCCGGGCACGGCTCGGGCCACGGCTACTCGAAGTCCCGCAAGAAGAAGTCGCTGATCGGCGAGCTCTTCGGCTGTGCGGTTCACCGTCGCGTCGGCGGGCATGGAGGCCCCGGACGGACGGCGGACCGAGGGGCAGTGGGATGAGCGAGCAGGGCAGCGTGCTGGTCACCGGCGCGGGCGGGGTGATCGGGGCGCACGCCGCCGCCGAGTACGCCCGGCGGCCGGGCTGGCGGGTGCGGGGGTCAGCCGTCGCACGCCGCGGGAGGCCGGCTGGGAGCACCTGGCCGTCGACCTGCGCGACGCCGACGCGGCCCGCGACGGCCTCGCCGCGGCCGCCGACACCACCCACCTGGTGTTCGGCGCCTACGCCGAGCAGCCGACCGCCCGGGAGCTGTCCGAGGTCAACGTCGGGATGCTCCGCCACACCCTCGACGGGCTCGCCACCGCCGGCGCACCGCTGGAGCACGTGACCCTGTACCAGGGCGGCAAGGCCTACGGCGCGCACATGGGGTTCTTCAACACCCCGGCCAAGGAGACCGACCCGCGGATCGTCCAGCCGAACTTCTACTACGACCAGGAGGACCTGCTCCGCGAGGTCGCCGCCGAGCGCGGGTTCCGGCTCACCGTGCTGCGGCCGGAGGGGGTGATCGGCTACGCCGTCGGCAACCCGATGAACCTGCTCATGGTCATCGCCGTCTACGCCGCGATCAGCCGGGAGCTCGGCCAGCCGCTGCGCTTCCCGGGCAGCCTCGCCGCCTACGACGCCCTGTACCAGGTCACCGACGCGGAGCTGCTCGCCCGGGCCACCGCCTGGGTCGGGGGCGAGCCGGCCGCGGACGGCGAGGTCTACAACGTGACCAACGGCGACCAGTTGCGCTGGCGGCACCTGTTCCCGGCGTTCGCCCGCGCGTTCGGCATGGACTCCGCCGAGCCCCAGCCGGTGCCGCTGGCCGAGGCGATGGCCGACCGGCGGGACGTCTGGGAGCGGCTCGTGGCCCGGCACGACCTGGTGCCCACCCCGTACGAGGACCTGGTCGGCTGGGAGTTCGGGCAGTTCATCGTCACCAGCGGCTTCGACAACGTCAGCTCCACGATCAAGCTGCGGCAGGCCGGGTTCGCCGATTGCCTGGACACCGAGGAGCGGTTCACCGAGCTCTTCCGGCAGCTGGCGGACCGGAAGGTGATCCCGCCGCTGCGCTGAGCGGCCTGGTCACCGGCGGCGGACGCCGCCGAGCAGGCTGCGCAGCCGGCCCGGGCGCCGCGGCGCCACGGGCACGCGCACCGAGCCCGTGGGCAGCGCGGCCGCGGTGAGCAGCGGCAGCACCGCCGCCGGCACCCCGAACAGGTCGGCCAGCTCGGGCAGGTGGGCCAGCGGGTCGGCCGCCGGGCGGGCCAGCAGGTCGCGCAGCGCCGGCTCCACCCCGGGCCGGCCGGTGGCCCGCGCCGCGAGGGCCGGCTCACCCAGCTCACCGGCGCCGGACGTCGTCCAGCTGTGCGCGGTGACGACGTCGCCCCGGTGCAGCAGCACGAAGCCCGCCTCCGGCCCGGACGGGTCGGCCCACAGCAGCACCCCGTCCGGCCTCCCGGCGCCGTGCCCCAGCGCGCGGGCCAGCGCCCCGGCCGAGAGCACCTCGCCGGTGAACACGGTGGCCCCGCCCGGCTCCGGGACGAGCCAGCCGCCGCACCCGGTGGCCTGCAGCAGCCCGGTCGCCGTCGCCGGGTCCACCGGCGGCAGCAGGACCGCCCGGCGGGTGGGCAGGGGAACGGTCGCTGAGGTGTCGTCGGTGCCGTTCACCGGGCCATGATCGCCCATCTCCGGGTGATCACCGGGGGAGAGGCGGGTAGGGGCGCCGCATGCCGAACTACCGAGTGGACGACGCCGGGGTCCGCCACGCCCAGCAGCTGATCGACGCCGGCCAGTACGACGACCAGACCCCGTGGTCCGACGCGGCGCCGTCGACCGGCGAGGAGAACGAGGAGCGGGAGGACGAGGGTCAGCAGGGCTACGCCGAGTGGCACCTGGCGGTCGACCCGGACGAGGGCGAGGGCGCCAAGGGGCGTCACCGGTTCCCCTACGGTGACTTCGAGGAGGTCAACCGGGCGGCGCTGATCCACGCCGAGCAGCGGGCGTCGCAGAACGACCACGAGGAGATCCGCCGCGCGGCGAAGGACCTGCTCGACCGGCTGGACGCGACCCGCTCCTGACGGTGCGCCCGGGACGGATGTCGCGGGCGCTGGTGCCGTCTCGATCCGGTGAGCGGCTCCCCGCCCGCCGCGGGCAGACTGCGGGCACGCCGGGGCAGCGACGCCGCCGGCGCGACGGTCCGCGGGCGCACCGGCGCGGCCGCCGTCGGCCGACCCGGTGCGGGGAGTGCACATGAAGGTCACCGCCGCGGTCGTCGAGCAGCCGGACGCCCCGTTCGTCGTCCGGGAGCTCGAGCTGGACCAGCCCGGCCCGGGCGAGGTGCTGGTCCGGGTCACCGCGACCGGTTTCTGCCACACCGACGGGCTGGCCCGGGAGGGGCAGATGCCGTTCCCGCTGCCCGGCGTGCTGGGCCACGAGGGCGCCGGGACGGTCGTCGCCGTCGGCGACGGGGTCAGCAACGTGCGCGAGGGCCAGGCCGTGGTGATGGGCTGGCCGTGGTGCGGGCACTGCCGCAACTGCCTGGACGGCGAACCGCGGTACTGCCTCAACCTGGGCGAGCTGGCCTTCAGCGGCCACCGGCCGATCGGCACCTCGGGCCTGAAGACCGCTGGGGGCGACCCGCTGGCCGGGGCGTTCTTCGGCCAGTCGTCGTTCGCCACCCACGCGCTGGCGACGGCGACCTCGCTGGTGCCGGTGCCCGACGGCATGCCGGTCGACCTGATGGGGCCGCTGGCCTGCGGCCTGGCCACCGGCGCCGGCGCGGTCTTCCACACCGCCCGCCCGCTGCCCGGCGCGTCCCTGGTGGTCTACGGGGCCGGCACGGTGGGCCTGGCGGCGGTCATGGCGGCGCGCAACTCCGCGGCCAGCACGATCATCGCCGTCGACCGGCACGAGTCCCGGCTGCGGCTGGCCCGCGAGCTGGGCGCCACCGAGGTGGTCGACGCCGGCACGACCGACCCGGTGCAGGCGATCGCCGACATCTGCGGCGGACCGGCGGACTTCGCCCTGGAGTGCACCGGCATCGTCCCGGTCGTCCGGCAGGCCATCGACTCGGTCGGCATGCGCGGGAAGGCGATCCTCATCGGCGGGGCGCCGGCCGGGGCGGAGTTCAGCGCCGACCACATGAGCACGCTCTGGGGCAAGACCATCGTCGGCACCCTGGGCGGCAGCGGCCGCAGCGAGCCGCTCATCGGCGCGCTGATGGCCCTGCACGCCAGTGGCCGCTTCCCGATCGACAAGCTGGTGGAGCGGTTCCCGCTGGAGCGGATCGGCGAGGCGATGGAGGCCTCGTACAGCGGCGCGGTGGTCAAGCCGGTCATCACCATGCCGCAGGACTGACACCCGGGGCTCGGGCGGACGTCGCACGGTGGACACCCACGCGACGTCCGCCGGCCACCCGCGCGGACCCGGGGCGGCCTAGCGTGACCCAGGTCACCCACCAGCGCCGGAGGGAACACGCCATGCCACGCACCCTGGTGCTCGCCAACCAGACCCTGGGCGGGGAGAAGCTCCTCGCCGCCGTGCAGGAGCGGGTCGCGGCCGGGCCGCACCAGTTCCACGTCGTCGTCCCCGCCACCCCGGTGCACGACCAGGCCGGCGCCGCCGGCAGCGGCCCGTCGTCGGACGAGCGCGCCTACGCGCTGGCCAGCCAGCGGCTGGACCGGGCGCTCACCGAGATCCGCGAGCTCGGCGGGGAGGCCGACGGCGAGGTCGGTGACCCCGACGCGATGGAGGCGCTGCGCCTGGCGCTGGGCCGGGCGCCCGCCGACGAGGTGATCGTCTCCACCCTGCCGCTGGGCATCTCCCGCTGGCTGCGCGGCAACCTGCCGGCGAAGATCGAGAGGTCCTGCGGTCTGCCGGTCGTCCACCTCGTCGACGACCGGCAGACCGCGAGCTGACCGCCCCGGCCGGAACCGGGGCGGTCAGCCGCCGCTGGGTCAGCGGGTGGCGGGCACCCGGGCGCTGCGCGGGGTGTCGCTGCGGGCGCCCAGCTGGCCGACCGGGCCGCTGATCTTCCGGGAGCCCTTGACCGAGGCGAACGAGGTCTCGTAGCCCACGGTCGCCTGCGGGTCCAGCCGCGGGTCGACGGCCAGGCCCTTGTCCCCGTTGCTGCGGATGAACCAGTAGTCGGCCTGCACCCGCTCCGGCGTCACGTCCAGGACGACGAAGCCGTGGCCGATGCCCTCCAGGTAGCGCACCCACGGGTTGGCCGCCTGGAACGCGGCCGTGGTCGCGGTCGCCGCGGCCGCGGAGCCGACGGCCTCCTTGAAGCCGTTGCTGGTCACCGATGGGCAGACGAACTCCACGCCGACGGAGTTGCCGTTCGCCGGGTACGCAGTGACGTCCGTGGGGAGGTCGTTGGCCCAGGAGGAGTGGATGTCCCCGGTGAGCACGACCGGGTCGGTGCCGGCGGCGGCCATCGCGTCGAGCACGGCGCGCTGGTCGGCCTGGTAGCCGTCCCACTGGTCGGCGTTGAACACCGAGCCGGGCACGGTGCCCGGCCGCGGGACGGCGAACACCCGGGCGAAGACCGTCTGGTTGCCGACCAGGTGCCAGTCGGTCCGCCCGGTGCGCAGGCCCGTGGTCAGCCAGTCCAGCTGCGGCGGCTCGGGCAGGTGGCGGCGCGGGTCGGCCAGCGCGGGGTTGACCGCGCCGTCGACCGTGGCCGGCACCTGCTCGCTGCGGTTCTGCCGGGTCTCGATCACCGACAGCTCGGCCAGGTCGCCGAAGCTGAACCGGCGGAAGAACTGCCGGCCCTTGCTCGGCAGCGGCTGCCACATCGCGGGCTCACGGATCGGCATCCACTCCAGGTAGGCCTGGAACGCCTTGGCCCGGCGGAAGAGGAAGTCGCCCTCGGGCTTGATGCCGTCGGGCTTGCCGGGCTCGGTGTAGGGGGAGTCCGGGTCGTCGTCCCGCTCGTGGTTCTCCGCGCCGAAGTCGTAGGCGTCGTTGGTGATCTCGTGGTCGTCGAAGATGACGATCCACGGGTGCTGCTGGTGGGCCCGCTGCAGGTCCGGGTCGGTCTTGTACAGCGCGTGCCGGAGCCGGTAGTCCTCCAGCGACACCATCTCGTGCACCGGCTCGTGGTCCCGGATGCCGATCAGGGCGTTGGGCCCGTACCGGTCACCGGAGCCGGTGGCGCCGGCCACCCGCGGGGAGTTGCCGTACTCGTACAGGTAGTCGCCCAGGTGCAGCACGAAGTCCAGGTCGTCACGGGCGGCGATGCCCCGGTAGGCGGTGAAGTACCCGCCGGTGTAGTTGCTGCAGGACACGAACGCCATGCGCAGCGCGTGCGTCTGCCCCGGCTCGTCCGGCGCGGTCTGGGTGCGGCCCACCGGGGAGGTCTGCCCGGCGCAGGTGAACCGGTAGAAGTAGCGGGTGTAGGGGGTCAGCCGGTTCACCACGACCTTCACGGTGTGGTCGCGGCTGACGTCGGCGACGACGTTCCCGCTGCGCACGATCTCGGTGAACGCCTCGTCGGCGGCGACCTCCCAGCGGACCGGGACGGCCGGTCCGCGCCGGCTGCCGGGCAGCGACTCGGGGGTCGGCGTGACCCGGGTCCAGATCAGCAGTTCGGTGGCGGTGGGGTCGCCGCTGGCGACACCGAAGCCGAAGACGCCGGAGCGGGCGGTCTCGGCCACGGCGGCGCGGGCGGCCTCGGGCGTGAGGCTCGCGAGGGTGACGGCGGCCGCCGCGGCGGCACCGCCCTTGAAGACGGTGCGTCGGGAGAGGGGGGCATCGAGGGACATGCGGGGACTGTCGATGACCGGGGCAACCGCCCGAGGGTCACCAGGTGAACACCGGACGTCGCCCGGCTGGCCGCCGATCCGGTCGACCGGCGTGTCGCCGGGGACGGTCAGCGCGGCAGCATCGACCCGGTCGAGGCGTACCTGGCGTGCCAGCTCAGCGCCTCGGTCATCAGGTGCGGGGTGTGCCTGCCGAAGGCGCCGTGCTCGGCCCGGTCGAGGTAGTCGGTCAGCATCGGCCGGTAGTCCGGGTGGGCGCATCGGTCGATGACCAGCCGGGCGCGGCGACGAGGGGAGAGCCCGCGCAGGTCGGCCAGGCCCTGCTCGGTGACGACGACCGCGACGTCGTGCTCGGTGTGGTCGACGTGGGAGACCATCGGCACGATCGAGGAGATCGCCCCGCCCTTGGCCGTCGACGGGCTGACGAAGAAGGACACGTAGGCGTTGCGGGCGAAGTCGCCCGAGCCGCCGATCCCGTTCTGGATCCGGCTGCCCATCAGGTGGGTGGAGTTCACGTTGCCGTACAGGTCGGCCTCGATCATCCCGTTCATCGCCAGCACGCCCAGCCGCCGGATGATCTCCGGGTGGTTGCTGATCTCCTGCGGCCGCAGCAGGATCCGGTCGCGGAACTCGTCGACGTGGGCGGTGAAGTCGGCGATCGCGGTGGGGCTCAGCGAGAACGCCGTCGCCGAGGCCGACGCCAGCGTGCCCGACCGCAACAGGTCCAGCATGCCGTCCTGGATGACCTCGGTGTAGGCGGTCAGCTGCTCGAACGGGGACTCCTGCAGGCCCGCCAGCACCGCGTTGGCGACGTTCCCGACGCCGGACTGCAGCGGCAGCAGCTCGGCCGGCAGCCGGCCCCGGGACACCTCGTGCTGGAGGTACTCGATCAGGTGCCCGGCGATCGCCCGCGCCGTGTCGTCGGGCGCGGCGAAGGGGGTGTTCCGGTCGGGGGCGTCGGTCTCGACGACCGCGACCACCTTGTCCGGGTCGACGAGCAGGTGCGGCACCCCGATCCGGTCGTCGGGGCGGGTGAGCTGCACCGGCCGGCGGTTGGGCGGCAGGGCGGTGCCGTAGTAGACGTCGTGCATCCCGGCCAGCCCGGCCGGTTGCCAGCTGTTGACCTCCAGCACCACCCGCTCGGCCAGGTCCAGCCAGGTCTTGTTGTTGCCGACGGACGAGGACGGGACGAGCAGGCCGTCCTCGGTGATCGCGCTGACCTCGACGACGGCGACGTCCAGCGGCCCGAGGAAGCCTTCCCAGGCCAGCTGCGCCACGTGGGAGAGGTGCACGTCGACGTAGTCGACCTCGCCGCGGTTGATCCGCTCCCGCAGCACCGGGTCGGACTGGTAGGGCAGCCGCCGCGCGATGCCGTCGACCGCCGCCAGCACCCCGTCCAGCTCGGGTGCCGTCGAGGCGCCGGTCCAGAGGTCGACCTGGAACGGGTCGCCGGCGTTCTGCGCCTCGGTGATCCGCCGGGCCAGCGCCCCGGGCACCGCCTTCGGGTGGCCGGCGCCGGTGAAGCCGCTCATCCCGACGTTGTCGCCGGGGCGGATGACGGCGGCGGCCTCCTCGGCCGGCACCACCTTCCGGGCCAGTGCAGCGTTCCGGATCCGTCCGGCGTCCATCCGACCTCCGTGCTCGCGGGTGCCTGGGTGCTGGCGCCGCCGACGCTACGGGCGGGACGTCGGTCCCGCCCGCCACGGGCCGGAGGGCCCGGGGCGGGGCGGGTGCTCGGGGTGGGGCGGGTGCTCGGGGTGGGGTGGGTGCTCGGGGTGGGGCGGGTGGTCGGGGTGGGGCGGGTGGTAGGGGCGGGGCGGGTGTTGAGGTGGGACAGCTGGGCGTGGGCGACCGCACACCGCTCTCCCGTGCTCGCGCGGGTCCGGGCTGGGAGGGTGTGCGGAGCGGTGGAACGTCCCCGGTCGGCACCGGGGCGGCAGGGAGCAGGTGGTCATCGGTGGTCGCAGGACGCCGACGGGGTGGACGGCGTCCGGAGCAGGCGGCACCGGAGCCGGTGCACCTGCCCGAGCCGGACGAGCGGGAGGCCTACCGGGTCCTGGACTTCGCGCTCCGCGCCGGGGAGGTGCTCCTCTCCGGCGGGGTCGGGGCCGCCGACGTCACGGCCACGCTCGTGCTCCTGGCGCGCGCCTGCGGGCTGGACCGGGTGGTCTGCGAGGTCACGTTCACCTCCATCACCCTCACCTACGTGCGGGCCTCGGACGTCGCGCCGGTGACCAGCGTGCGGCTGGTCCAGGTCCGTGCCCCCGACCACACCCGGGTGACCGAGGTCGACAACCTGGTCACCGACCTGGTGCAGCAGCGGGTCACCCCGGAGCAGGCGATGACCCGGCTGGAGGAGATCCGCCGGGCCCGGCACCCCTACCGGCGCTGGGCGGTCACCGCCTCCCGGGCCGCGCTCGCGGCGGCGATCGCGGTGCTCCTCGGTGGCGGGGCGCTCGTCACCGTGGCGGCCTTCGCCACCACGGTGGTGGTCGACCGGATCGCCGGTGCGCTGGGGGCGCGCGGGCTGCCCGACTTCTACGCCAACCTGCTGGGCGCGGCCTTCGCGACCACCGTCGCCATGGGGCTCATCGCCGCCGAGCTCGACGTCCGGCCCTCCCTGGTGGTGGCCAGCGGGATCGTGCTGCTGCTGCCGGGGATCACCCTGGTGGGCTCGGTGCAGGACGCGATCAGCGGTTTCCTGCTCACCGCCAGCGCCCGCGCCTTCGAGGTGTTCGTGCTGGCCGCCGGGATCGTCGCCGGGGTGGCCGGCGTGCTCTCCGTCGCCGACCGGCTCGGGGTCAGCCTCGCGGTCAACCAGCCGCCGGAGACCGGGCTGGCCGACCTGCCCGCCCAGTTCCTCGCCGCCGGTGTCGCCGCGGCCGCGGCCGCGGCCGGCAACTACGCACCCCGGCGGACGATCCCCGCGGCCGCGGTGGCCGGGGCGCTGGGCTGGGGCGCGTTCCGCGGGCTGGACCACCTGGACCTGAACCCGGCGCTGTCCACCGGGGTGGCCGCCGTCGTCCTCGGGCTCGGCGCCTACGTCTTCGCGCACCGGCAGCGGGTGCCACCGATCGTCCTGGTCGCCGCCGGGATCATCCCGCTGCTGCCCGGGCTCACCATCTACCGCGGCATGCTCTTCCTGGCCAGCGGGGACACCGGTACGGGCTTCCTGCTGCTGAGCCAGGCCACCTCGATCGGGCTCGCGCTGGCCGCGGGCGTGATCCTGGGCAGCTTCCTCGCCCAGCCGGCCCGCCGGGAGCTGCAGCGCGTCGAGCGGCGGATCGGCGGGCCGCGCATGGTCGGTGCGCTGCGCCGTCGGAAGGCCTGACCGGGCGCGGTTTCACCAGGCCACCGCCGGGCAGGTGCACAGCGCACCGGTGCCCGTCCGGACCGCCCGAGCGCCCCCGCGGAGCGCCGCCGTCCGGACCGGCACCCCCAGCCGACGACGGGAGACCCCCATGGCCATCGCCACCACCGACCCGACCACCGGGCAGACGCTGAGGACCTTCGACCCGCTCACCGACGAGCAGCTGGAGGAGGCGCTGGCCCGGGCCGCGGCGGCGGCGCGCAGCTACCGGCTGACCCCGGTCGAGGACCGGGTGCGCTGGCTGCGCGCGGCGGCCGACGCCCTGGACGCCGACACCGACGACGTCGCCGAGCTGATGACCACCGAGATGGGCAAGACGCTCACGGCGGCGAAGGCCGAGATCGGCAAGTGCGCCGCCGCGCTGCGCTGGTACGCCGAGCACGGCCCCACCCTGCTGGAGCCGGAGCCCAAGGACGCCGGTGCGGTCGGTGCCGAGCAGGCCTACGTCACGTACCAGCCGATCGGCGTGGTGCTGGCCGTCATGCCGTGGAACTTCCCGCTGTGGCAGGCGATGCGCTTCGCCGCCCCGGCGCTGATGGCCGGCAACGTCGGCCTGCTCAAGCACGCCAGCAACGTGCCGCAGACCGCGCTGTACCTGGCCGAGCTCTTCCGCAAGGCGGGCTTCCCGGACGACGTGTTCCAGACCCTGCTCATCGGGTCGGGCACCATCGAGCGGGTGCTGCGCGACGACCGGGTCGCCGCGGCCACCCTCACCGGCAGCGCCCCCGCCGGGCAGTCGGTGGCCGCGATCGCCGGTGACGTGCTGAAGAAGACGGTGCTGGAGCTCGGCGGCGCCGACCCGTTCATCGTGATGCCCTCGGCCGACCTGGACCGGGCCGCCGACGTCGCGGTCACCGCGCGCTGCCAGAACAACGGGCAGAGCTGCATCGCGGCCAAGCGGTTCTTCGTGCACCGCGACGTCGCCGAGGAGTTCACCCGGCTGTTCGCCGAGAAGCTCGCCGCGCTGCCGGTCGGTGACCCGCGCGACCCGGCGACGAAGGTCGGGCCGCTGGCCACCGAGTCCGGCCGGGACGACGTCGAGGCCTACGTCGCCGACGCGGTCGAGAAGGGGGCCACCGTCGTCGTCGGCGGCCAGCGCCCGGACCGGCCCGGCTGGTTCTACCCGCCGACGCTGCTGACCGGCATCACCCCGGAGATGCGGGTCTACGACGAGGAGGTGTTCGGCCCGGTGGCCGCGCTGTTCACCGTCGACAGCCTGGGCGAGGCGATCGAGATCGCCAACGGCCACCCCTACGGACTGGGCTCCAACCTGTGGAGCGAGGACGAGGGCGAGCGGGCGGAGTTCGTCCGGGACATCGCCGCGGGCATGGCGTTCGTCAACGGGATGACCACCAGCTACCCGGAGCTGCCCTTCGGCGGGGTGAAGCAGAGCGGCTACGGCCGGGAGCTCACCGAGCTGGGCATGCGGGAGTTCATGAACGCCAAGACCGTCTGGGTCGGGCCGCGCAGCGACCAGCAGTCCTCGGGCGACACCGCCACCGCCTCGGAGTAGCCCCCAGGGGCGGACATGGCCATCATCACCCCGCCGAGCGGGGGCGGTGATGGCCATGTCCGCCCGGTCAGGCCGGGCGGGGTGGGGCGCCGACGCCGGCGACGGCGCCGCGCAGGCACACGGGCAGCACGCCCGCCCCGTCGTCGCGCACCCAGTCGACCAGCGCCGCGGTGCGCTCGGCGCTCTGCGTCTCTGCCAGCCAGAGCGCCGGCCCGGCCGCCCGGGCGTCCGGGGCGCGCCGGGCGACGCCGACCACGGCGGCCCGGTCGCAGGCGCCGACGCACTCCGCGGTCACCAGCACCGCGCCGGAGGTCTCCCGGACCGCGGCCGCCAGCCGCGGCACGCTGTCCTCGGTACCGGCCAGCCGGCGCAGCCCGGCGCACCGGTGGCCGGTGCAGACCGCGACCACGGGGCCGCCGCGGTCCGAGGTCACCGCAGGAGACCCGGCTGGGCGGCGGCCACGGCTCAGCCCTCCCGGCGGGCGCCGCGCGCCCGGGCGCCGTAGCGCTGGTTGAACCGCTCGACCCGGCCGGCCGTGTCCAGCACCCGCTGGTTGCCGGTCCAGAACGGGTGGGAGGCAGCACTGATCTCGACGTTGACCACGGGCAGCGTCTCGCCGTCCAGCTCGATGGTCTGGTCGCTGCCGACGGTGGAGCGGGTGCGGTAGGTCGCCCCGCTGGCGGTGTCCCGGAAGACGACCGTGCGGTACCCGGGGTGGATCCCGTCCTTCATCAGGGGTGTTCCTCTCGGTCGGTGACGTGCAGATCCGTGGGGGTGGAGGCCTCGCAGGGGTCCTCGTGCCACTCGCCGAAGGGGTCCGGCCAGGTGGCCCACAGGTCGGGGCCGGCGGCCAGTTCGGCGTCGGTGAGCAGCGCGGCGAAGAGGGTCGTGGTGATCGCCATCGGCGACTGGCGGTGGGTCAGCACGACCAGCTGCACGTCGCGGTCGCCGAACACCGGGTCCCAGCGCAGCGCCGCGGCCGCCGCCCGCTGCGGGTCGACCTGCGCCCACAGCTCCGCGTCGTCGCCGAGGGTGTCCAGCCACGGGCCGGCGTCCCCGACCCGCAGTCCGCCGCCGGCGGACTCCAGCCAGACCGCGCGGTCGTGCTGGGTGGCCAGCCAGAGCCGGCCCCGGGTGCGGACGACGCCGTCGAGCAGCACGTCGAGGGCGTCGTGCAGCCGCTCGGGGTGGAACGGGCGGTCGGCGGCGAACCGCACCAGGCCCACGCCGGCGTCCTCGTCCAGCGGCGGCTGCCCGGCCAGCAGCGGGTCGTGCGGCGAGGAGACCCGGCCGCGGCGGGCGTCACGGGGGAGCGCGGTCAGCAGCGCGTCGGGGTGGACGGCGCCCAGGCGGGCCCGGGGCACCCCGGGCAGCAGCCGGTCCAGCACCGCGGTCAGCCGGGCGCCGGACCACGCGTCCGCCGGCTGGCCGGCCACCAGCACCGCGTCGGCGGACTCCACCTGCCCGATCGCGACCTGGGCCAGGGTGCGCTCGTCGTCGGCGGTGGCCGCCAGCCCGACGTCGGCCATGGCCTCCTCGCCGGTGGCGGCGTCGAACCAGCTGCCCGCGTCCAGCGCGGCGAGCACGCCGGTGACCTGCACCGAGTCGCCCGCGGTCTCCGTCCCCCCGTCGTCCGGCAGGTCGTCGAGGACGACGTTCTCGATCGACCAGCACAGGTGCTCCGGCTCCAGTGCGGGATCCAGCTCCAGCACGACGCGGGACACGTCCGGACGCCGGCCCAGCGTGCGCAGCAGGGGCAGCAGGTCCAGCCGGAGGGTGCAGGACAGGCAGCCGTGGGCCAGCTCGATGGCGGCGACGTGCTCGGTGACGCCGTGGGGCCCGGCCTCGCGCAGGGTCCGGACCACGACGCCGCCGTCCAGGCCGGAGACGTCGTGGTGCACGACGACGGTGCCGGGCCGGTCGAGCAGTGGCGTGGCGGCCCGGGCGGTGAGCTCCCGGGACAGGCCGGTGACGAGCACCAGGGAGGTGCGGGGTGCGGTCATGCCGATCACCCTAGCTGCAAACGGGAACCATTCCCAGCTAGGGTGGTCTGCGATCCGACTCCCCACAGACGCAAGGAGCACCTTCCGTGGCCACCTACTGCGAGGTGACCGGCCGCCGTCCTGCCTTCGGCAAGACCGTGAGCCACTCGCACCGGCGCACCAGCCGCCGCGTCGACCCGAACCTGCAGTCCAGGCGGTTCTTCCTGCCCAGCGAGAACCGCTGGATCCGGCTCACCGTCTCCACCAAGGGCATCAAGACCATCGACGTCCAGGGCATCGAGGCGGTCGTCGGGCGGATCCGGGCCACCGACCCCGATGCCCGCCGTCGGCTGGGTGCCGGGCGGAGGGACGCCTGATGGCCCGCGGCACCGACGTCCGCCCGATCATCAAGCTCACGTCCACCGCCGGCACCGGCTACACGTACGTGACCCGGAAGAACCGGCGCAACGACCCGGACCGGCTCGTGCTGAAGAAGTACGACCCGCGGATCCGCCGGCACGTCGACTTCCGCGAGGAGCGCTGAGATGGCCAAGAAGTCCATGATCGCCAAGGACCGGCAGCGCCGGGAGGTCGTCGCGCGGTACGCCGAGCGGCGTGCCCAGCTGAGGGACGCCGTCCGCACGGCGGCCACCGGGGAGGAGCGCGCCGCGGCGCAGGCCGCCCTGCAGCGGTTGCCGCGCGACGCCAGCCCCACGCGGCTGCGCAACCGCGACGTCGCCGACGGCCGGCCGCGCGGTCACCTGCGGAAGTTCGGCCTGTCCCGGGTCCGTTTCCGGCAGATGGCGCACAACGGCGAGCTGCCCGGCATCACGAAGAGCTCCTGGTGAAGCCGGCCCGCCCCCGGCCGCGGAAGAAGCGGGAGCTGCCCGAGCCCTTCGTCTGGCACGACGTGCAGGTGCTGCGCTCGTTCATCTCCGACCGCGGCAAGATCCGCGCCCGCCGGGTCACCGGCCTGTCGCCGAAACAGCACCGCACGGTGGCGGCGGCGATCAAGAGCGCCCGCGAGATGGCGCTGCTGCCCTACCCGTCGAAGGGGCGGTGAGGGCATGTCCGACTGCTGTTCGCCGCGGGGCTGCAGCGCCCCCGCCCCGGTCCCGCCGGTGGCTCCGCCGGGCACCGTGCCCGACCGGCGCAACCGCGCCGAGCGCCGCCGGGACGCCCGTCAGTCCAAGCGCTGAGTTCCGAGCGCTGCGGCCGGTCTCCGCGGCCTGCCGCTGGCAGCCGAGCGCCGTCCGTCCTACCGCACCACCACCTCGGGAGCACCGCTCCTCGAGGCCCCGACCCTGTTGAGAGAAGGCACGACCATGTCCTCGTCCCGGTCCCGCCCCTGGGCCGTCCTCACCGCCGGAGCCTTGGCGCTCGCGCTCGCCGGCTGCGGCCTCGACGGCGGCGACGCCGACGCCGGCGAGGCCAGCGGCGACGCGCAGGTGCTCCGGGTGGCGCTCGCCGACCCGGAGGCGTCGCTGTCGGTGCAGGACTACACGACCT
The DNA here is from genome assembly GCF_007994135.1 of Modestobacter roseus. Classification (NCBI taxonomy): domain Bacteria; kingdom Bacillati; phylum Actinomycetota; class Actinomycetes; order Geodermatophilales; family Geodermatophilaceae; genus Modestobacter; species Modestobacter roseus. The sequence continues at coordinate 1,747,593 of NZ_VLKF01000001.1, read as the reverse complement.
CGTCCTTCACCGTGCTGGACCAGGTCTTCGAGCCGCTGGTCCGCTACACCGCCGACGGCGACTTCGCCCCGGCGCTGGCCGAGTCCTGGGAGATCAGCGACGACGGCCTGACCATGACCTTCGCGCTGCGGCCGGGCGTCACCTTCACCGACGGCACCCCGTTCGACGCCGACGTCGCCCGTGCTGACCTGCTCCGCTGGGTGGAGGACCCGGACAACGGCTTCCTGGGGCTGACCGGCGTCACCGAGTCGATCGAGGCCACCGACGACACCACGATCACCTGGCGGCTGAGCCAGCCCTACCACCCCGCACTCAACGAGCTGGCGCTCACCCGGCCGGTGCGGTTCACCAGCCCGGCGGCCGCCGAGGGTGAACCGGTCGGCACCGGCCCGTACCAGGTCGAGTCGCTGGACGAGCAGCGGATCGTCCTGGTGCCCAACGACGACTGGTGGGGCGGCACGCCGTCGCCGGACCGGCTGGAGTTCGCCGTCATCCCCGACGCCGCCGCCCGGGTCGCCGCACTGCAGGCCGACGAGGTCGACGTGATCGGCGGGGAGTACACCGCGCCGCTCGCGCTGGAGGAGGCCGCCGCGCTGGAGGCCACCGACGGGGTGCAGGTGCTGACCGCCGAGTCCACCACCAACCTGCTGCTGACGGTCAACGCCGACACCGGCAACCCCGCGCTCGCCGACCCGGCGGTGCGGCGGGCGATGGACCTCGCGCTCGACCGGCCGGGCATCGCCGAGGGGCTGTTCGAGGGCCGGGCCACGGCGGCCACCACCGTCTTCCCGGCGAACGTCCCCTACGGCCCCGACCCCGAGCCGGCGGGTGCTGCCGACACCGCGGCTGCGGAGGAGCTGCTGGACCAGGCGGGCTGGACCGGCGAGGGGGTGCGCAGCAAGGACGGCGTCCCGCTGCAGCTGGACCTGGTCCTCGACCCCGGGCTGCTGCCACAGGCGACGGCGCTGAGCCAGGTCGTCGCCGACCAGCTGGGCGCGGTCGGCATCGGCGTGACGATCGACCGGCTGGACAGCACCGCCTACGGCACCGCGGTGTCCGCGCGCGACTTCGACCTGCGCTTCTACGCCACCTACGGGGCGCCCTACGACCCCTACAGCACGCTGACGGCGAACTTCCGCAGCGTGCAGGAAGGGCACCTGTTCGCCTCCCCGGAGCTCGACGAGCAGATCCCGGTGGCGCTGGCCGCGGCTGACGAGGAGAGCCGGCAGGCGGCGTTCGACGCGATCTGGACGACGCTGGCGGAGCAGACCGCCGCCGTCCCGCTGGTGCAGCTGCCCCGGCAGTGGGCGGTGCGCGACACGGTGCGGGGGTTCGAGCTCGGCGCCACCGAGTACGACCTGCCGCTGACCGACGTGACCGTCACCGGCTGATGCCGGTGGGGCGCTCCTGGGTCGCGGCGGCCGGCCGGTCGGCCGGCCGCCGCGCCGGTGAGGGCGTCGCCGTCCTGCTCGTGGTGTCGCTGCTGACCTTCGGCCTGCTGACGGTGGCCGCCGGGGACGCCGCGACCGCCATCGTGCTCGCCCGCGAGGGCACGGTCACCGCCGGGACGGTGGCGCGGGTGCGGGCCGAGCTGGGCCTGGACCTGCCGGCGCCGGTCCGCTACCTGCACGGGCTCACCGGCCTGCTCACCGGTGACCTGGGCGCCTCGGCCCGCACCGGCCGGGACGTCGCGGGGGAGGTCGCCACCCGGCTCGGGCCGACGATCACCCTGGCCACCGCGGGCGCGGTCGTCGCCGTCGTGCTCGGGCTGGGCGCCGGGGTGCTGGCGGCGGGCACCCGGCGACGGGTGGTCCGGCTGCCGATCCGGCTGGGCTCCCTCGGGCTGCTGTCGGTGCCCGCCTTCGCCCTCGCCCAGCTCGGCGTGCTGCTGTTCGCCCTGCAGTGGCGGCTGCTGCCGACCCAGGGGATCGCCGGCTGGCCGTCGCTGGTGCTGCCCGCCGCGGTGATCGGCCTGCCGCTGGCCGCGGTGCTCGCCCAGGTCACCGAGGCGCGGCTGCGCAGCACGCTGCGCGAGCCGTTCGTGACCACCGCCCGGGCGCGCGGGACGTCGCCGGTCCGGGTGCTGCTGGCCACCGCGCTGCCCAACGCGGCCGCGCCGCTGCTGGTGGTGGTCGGGGACGTGGTGGGCAGCGCGCTGGCCGCCACCGTGGTCGCGGAGACCGCCTTCGGCTGGCCGGGGATCGGGGACTACCTGGTGCGGGCGCTGCAGTTCCGCGACTGGTACCCGCTGCAGGCGGCCGTGCTGCTCGTCGCCGTCGGTGCGGTCTCCGCCCGCGGGCTGGCGGGGTCGCTGGCCGCCGTCGTCGACGCCCGGGCGGGGGTGCGGTCGTGAGGGCAGCGCCCCGGGCCGTGCCGCTGGCCGCCGCCGCGCTGCTCGCGCTGGTCGTGCTCGCCACGCTGCTCGGGCCGCTGCTCAGCCCGTGGTCACCGACCGCCACCGACCTCACCGCCGTCCGGCAGCGTCCCTCGGCCGAACACTGGCTGGGCACCGACCACCTGGGCCGCGACGAGCTGACCCGGCTGCTGGTGGCCGGCCGCACCTCGCTGGGCATCGTGCTGCTGACGGTGGCGATCGCGCTGCCGCTCGGCCTTGCCCTGGGGCTGCTGGCCGGGTGGCGGGGCGGCTGGGTGGACTCGCTGGTGCTGCGGGCCAGCGACGTCGTCGTCGCGGTGCCGGCGCTGCTGGTCGGGGTCGTGCTCGCGGGGGTGCTCGGCGGGGGTGTCGCGGGCCTGGTGCTGGCGCTGGCCGGCGGCGGCTGGGCGGCCTACACCCGGCTGGTGCGGATGGAGGTGCTGATGCGCCGGCACGGCGCGGTGGTGCAGGGCCTCACGCTGCTGGGGGCGCGGCCGGCCCGGGTGCTGGGCGGTCACCTGCTGCCGGCGGTCGCCGGGCCGGTGCTGGTGCTGGTCGGCACCGACGTCGCCGGGCTGGTGCTGGCGGTGTCGACGCTGAGCTTCCTCGGCCTCGGGGTGCGGCCGCCGGCTCCCGAGTGGGGCACGATGATCGTCGAGGCCCGCCCCTACCTGGCCAGTGATCCGCGGCTGTTCCTGCTGCCGGTGCTGGTGCTCGCGCTGGTCGTGCTGGCGGTGCTCGTGCTCGTGCGGCACGCCCAGGCCTGGACGACGCACGGCCGGTCGGCGGTTCGTGCGCCGGCACCGCGCCGGTCGCCGTCCGCACCGCCGGCCGGGGCTGCCGACGGTGTGCTCGTGGTGCGCGGGCTGACCGTGGAGCTGGCCGGGCCGGCGGGCCGGCGCCGGGTGGTCGACGGCGTGGACCTCGGCGTCGGCCGGGGCGAGGTGCTGGCGCTGGTGGGCGCGAGCGGGTCGGGCAAGACGCTGACCGCGGCGGCGCTGCTCGGCCTGCTGCCCGAGGGCGCCGGGGCGGTGGCCGGGGGGTCGGTGCGGCTGGCCGGGCGCGAGCTGGTCGGGACGCCGGAGCGGGAGCTGCGGCGGGTGCGGGGCGGGCAGGTGGCGCTGGTGCCGCAGGACGTCGGCGCCGCGCTGGACCCGCTGCGCCGGATCGGGCCGCAGGTGGCCGCGGCCGCCCGGCTGCACCGCGGACTCGACCGGGCCGCGGCCGCGGCGGTGGCCCGGGAGCTGCTCGTGTGGGCCGGGCTGCCCGACGTGGACCGGGTGCTGCGCGCCCGGCCGGCAGAGCTGTCCGGGGGCATGCGGCAGCGGGTGCTGGTCGCCGCGGCACTCGCCGGCGAGCCGGCGCTGCTGGTGGCCGACGAGCCGACCAGCGCGCTGGACGCCGGCACCGCCGGGCAGGTGCTGGCGCTGCTGGCCCGGGCGCGGGCCGAGCGCGGCACCGCCGTGCTGCTGGTCAGCCACGACCTGGGCCTGGTGGCCGCGCACGCCGACACGGTGGCGGTGCTGGACGCCGGGCGGGTCGTGGAGTCCGGGCCGGTGCGCGAGGTGCTGGACGCGCCGGCGCACCCGGTCACCCGCGCGCTGGTCGCCGCCGGCCACACCCCGGTCGCCGGACCCACCGCGGCGTCCCCGGGGGAGCCGCTGCTCCGCGTCGCGGACGTCGGCGTCCGGTACCCGGCCGCCCGCGGCCCGGCGCTCGCGGGGGTGTCGTTCACCGTGCCCCGCGGCGGCGGGCTGGGCGTGGTGGGGGAGTCCGGCAGCGGCAAGACGACCCTCGCCCGGGTGCTCACCGGGCTGCACCGGCCCGCCACCGGCAGCGTCGGGCTGGCCGGCACCCGCCCCGTCGCGGGGGACGGCCGCGCCCAGCTGGTGTTCCAGGACCCGGCGACCGCGCTGGACCCCCGCCAGCAGGTCGGCTCGGCGCTGTGCGAGGCGCTGCGGCTCGCCGCCCGGCGCGGGGTGACCGCCCGCCCCGACGTGCCGGCCCTGCTGGCCCGCGTCGGCCTGGCGCCGGACCTCGCCGACCGGCGCCCCTGGCAGCTGTCGGGCGGGCAGCAGCAGCGCGTGGCCATCGCCCGCGCCCTGGCCGCCGGCCCCGACCTGCTGGTGCTCGACGAACCGGTCAGCGCGCTGGACGCCGTCGTCCGCGCCGGCGTGCTCGACCTGCTGCGCAGCGTCCGGGCCGACGGCGTCGCGCTGGTCGTCGTCTCGCACGACCTCGCCGCGGTCGCCGCGCTCACCGACGAGCTGCTCGTGCTGCACCGGGGAGCCGTGGTCGACCACGGCCCCACGCCCGCCGTCCTCGCGGCGCTGGCGCACACCCCTGACCCTGCCCGCCCCGACCGGGGCGGCGCAGCACCACCCACCCTGGAGGAGATCCACCCGTGACCGACCAGCTCACCACCACCGACTGGCGCCGGCTGCTGCACGACTGGGACCGCCAGCAGAGCGGCTACCTGCGCCACCGCGAGGAGCGGTTCACCGCCGCGCTGGACGCGCTCGACGAGCTGGTCGGCGACCGGCTCGCCGCCGGCGGCACCGTGCTCGACCTGGCCTGCGGGCCGGGCTCGTTCGGCGCCCGGGTGCTCGAGCGGTTCCCGGCCGCCTCCGTCGTCGCCGTCGACATGGACCCGGTCCTGGTCGCCGTCGGGGCCGGCGCCCTCGGCGACGCCGACGGGCGGCTGCGCTGGGTCGACGCCGACCTGCGCGACCCGGGCTGGCCGCAGCGCCTGCCGGTCACCCAGGTGGACGCCGTGGTCAGCTCCACCGCGCTGCACTGGCTGTCCGCCGCGCAGCTGGCCGCCACCTACCGGCGGGTCGCCGCGCTGCTGCCGGCCGGCGGGGTGCTGGCCAACGCCGACAACATGGCCCACGGCCTCGGGCAGCCCGCGCTGACCCGGCTCTCCGAGGCGGCCGAGCGGCGCCGGGCGGAGCAGGCGTTCGGCGCCGACGGCGTGCCGGACTGGGACGCCTGGTGGTCCGCCGCACTGGCCGCGCCCGAGCTGGCCGGCGCGGTCGCGGAGCGGGAGCGCCGCAACGCCGCCGAGCGCGGGCCCGAGGACCACGAGCCCGGGACCCGGCTGACCAGCCTGCGGATGCACGAGGCAGCGCTCGCCGAGGCCGGCTTCAGCGAGATCGGCACGGTCTGGCAGGACCACGACGACCGGGTGCTGCTCGCCGTCCGCTGAGCCTCCGCGCGCGCCTGTTCCGCCGGCCGGTCGGGTCGGCGGAACAGGCGTCAGCCGCCCGGTCCCACCGGCACGGCCGCCGGGGGTGCGGGGGTGCGGGGCTCCGGGCGCGCCGGGGGACGGCGGCGGGCGATCCGCCCGATGCTGAGGACGGCGTAGGCGGCCACCGCCATCAGCACGACGGTGCCGCCGGAGGGCGTGTCGGCGTACCAGGAGACGACCGTGCCGCTCACCGCGACGGAGACGCCGATCAGCACCGAGACGACCAGGCTGGACCGGAAGCTGCGGGCGACCAGCTGGGCGCAGCCGGCGGGCAGCACCATCAGCCCGCTGATCAGCAGCAGCCCGAGCACCCGCATCGACAGCGTGACGGTGGCGGCGGTGACCACGGCCAGCAGCAGGTTCAGCGGGAGCACCGGCAGGCCGCTGGCCCGGGCGTGCTCCTCGTCGAGGGCGACGGCGAACAGCGACCGGCCCAGCCCGATCGTCACCCCGAGGACGACGGCGGCCAGCACGGTGAACACCACCAGGTCGGTGCGGGTGGTGGTGGTGAGAGCGCCGAAGAGGTAGCCGTCCAGGCTGGTCGGCGTGCCCGCCGGCGCGCGGGTGACCACGACGACGCCCCCGGCGATGCCGCCGTAGAACATGACCGCCAGCGCGACGTCGGCGCTCGCCGACCGCCGGGCGCGCAGCACCTCGACCACCACCGCGCCGGCCACGGTGGCCAGCAGCGCGGTGAGCACCGGCGCCGACCGGGTGACCAGGCCGACCGCCACCCCGAGCAGGGCGACGTGCCCCAGGCCGTCGCCGATCAGCGACAGCCGGCGCTGCACCAGGTAGACCCCCACCGTGGGCGCCGTCAGGCCGACCAGGACGGCGGCCGCCAGCGCCAGCCGCATGAACTCGTAGCTCAGCACGGCCCGGCCCCGGCCGGGAGCGTGACCACCCGGGTGACGACGTCGGCCAGCGGGCCCAGCTCGTGCAGCACCACGACGACGGCGGCGCCGGTCCCGGCCAGCCCGGCGAGGGTGGCGGCGAGCACCCGCTGGCTGTCCGCGTCGACGCCGGCGGTCGGCTCGTCGAGCAGCAGCAGCTCCGGGTCACCGGCCAGCGCCCGGGCCACCAGCGCCCGGCGCTGTTGGCCGCCGGAGAGCTCGGCGAGCGGCCGGTGGTCGAACCCGGCGAGCGCGGTGCCCTCCAGGGCGCAGTCGACCGCGCACCGGTCGGCCTCGCCGAAGCGCTGCCACGGGCGCAGCCGGTTCAGCCGCCCGGTGGAGACCAGCTCCCGCACGGTCACCGGCACCCCGCCGGCCACCGTGTGCCGCTGCGGCACGTAGCCGACCCGGTGCCAGTGGTGGAACCGGTCGCGCGGCCGGTCGAACAGCCGCACCTCGCCGGCGTGCACCTCGCACAGGCCCAGCAGGCCGCGGACCAGCGTCGACTTGCCCGACCCGTTGGGGCCGCGGACGGCGACCACCTCCCCGGGCGTGACGGTCAGGTCGACGCCGGTCAGCACCGGTCTCCGGCCGTGGCCGAACGCACCGCCGCGCACCGACAGGACGGCGTCCGACGCGGGCGAGCGGAGCCCGGCCGGGGCGGCGGCGCGGGCGCTCAGGAGCACGGCTGGCCCGCGCGGAGGCTGGCCAGGTTGGCCCGCATGATCCCCAGGTAGTCCTTGCCCTGGGACGAGTCGGTGAGCCCCTCGATCGGGTCCAGCTGGCGGGTCTGCGCTCCGGTCTCCCGTGCGACGGTCTCGGCGACGGCCGGGTCGACCAGCGTCTCGACGTAGATCGTCGCCACGCCGTGCTCCCGGACGAACTCGGTCGCCTCGGTCAGCGCGTCGGTGGAGGGCTCCGCGTCGGGCGCCAGCCCGCTGATGCCGAACTGCTCGAGGTCGTAGGCGTCGGCCAGGTAGCCGAAGGCGGAGTGGCTGGTCACCAGGTCCCGGGTGGCGCAGTCGGCCAGGCCGGCCCGGAACTCGCCGTCCAGCTCCGCCAGTTCGGCCCGCAGGTCTGCGGCGTTGGCCGTGTACCGGTCGGCGTTGGGCTCGTCGATCGAGCCCAGGTGCTCGGCGAGCGCGTCGCCGACGTCGGCCATCCGCATCGGGTCGTGCCAGAAGTGCGGGTCGGTGACCGGCTCCCGGTGCTCCTCGCCCCCGTGCTCCTCGCCCTCGTGCTCCTCGCCCTCGTGCCCCTCGCCCTCGTGCCCCTCGCCCTCGTGTCCCTCGCCCTCGTGCCCGTGCTCGTGTTCCTCGTAGGTGAGCGACAGGTCGGCCGGCGCGCCGGCGTCGAAGGCACGGTCGGCGGCCTGCTGCGCGACGGCGGCGTCCACGGCGGGCTGCACGGTCGGCAGGTGGACGACGACGTCGGCCTCGGCGGTGGCGGCGACGTCGCGGGGGGTGAGCTCGTACTCGTGCGGCTCGGCGCCGTCCGGCGTGAGGGAGGTGACCTCGGCCAGGTCGCCGGCCACCTGCTGGCTCAGCCAGGCCAGCGGGTAGAAGCCGGCGACGACCGTCAGCTCGGCGTCGGCCTCCCCGCCGGCCGCCGCCGGTGCACCGCACCCGGCCAGCAGGAGCCCGGCGACGAGCGTCAGGGCGAGAGCGGGGGAGCGGCGGCGGGGACTGGGCATGCCCCGATCGTCACGCTAACGACAATCATTGTCAAAACGACCTCGAGTCGTCAGGTCGACAGGCGGCCGACTGCCACCGTGCCGGACCAGGCGCGCGGAGTTGACCGCCACCGCGACCGACGAGGCGTTGTGCAGCACGGCGGCCAGCACGGGGGACAGGGCGCCGCCACCGGCGACCGCGAGCCCGATCCCGTTCACCGCGATCGACATGCCGTAGTTCTGCCGCACCACGCCCAGCGTCCGCCCGCCCAGCTCGCGCAGGTCGAGCAGGTGCCGGAGGTCGTCGCCGACGAGCGCGACGTCGGCGGTCTCCACCGCGACGTCGGTGCCGGAGACGCCCATCGCGATGCCGATGTCGGCCGCGGCGAGCGCCGGCGCGTCGTTGGTGCCGTCGCCGACCATCGCCACCGTGTGGCCCTCGGCCTGCAGCGCGGCGACCACGTCCTGCTTGTCCTCGGGCAGCACCTCGGCCCGCCACTCGGTCACGCCGAGCTCGGCGGCGACCGCGGCTGCGGTGCTCTCGTGGTCACCGGTGAGCATCACGATCCGCCGTACCCCGGTGGCCCGCAGCGTCTCCAGCACCTCGCGGGACTCCGGCCGCACCTCGTCGCGCAGGCTGACCAGGCCCACCAGCTCGCCGTCGACGGCCAGCAGCAGCGGGGTCTCCGCCGCAGCGCGCAACCGGTCGAGCCAGCCCTGGGCGTCGTCGCCGACGGCCACGCCCTCGCTGGCCATCAGCGGCTCGCTGCCCAGCAGCAGCACCCGTCCGTCGGCCTGGGTGCGCATGCCCAGCCCGAGCAGCACCTCGCACTCCTCGTGCGGCGGGATGAAGACGTGCCGCTCCTCGGTCGAGCGGATCACCGCCTGGGCCAGCGGGTGCCGGGAGTGCACCTCGGAGCTGGCGGCGTAGCCGAGCACCTGCTCGGGGGTCCAGTCGTCGGAGAAGGAGACGACGTTGGTGACCACCGGGCGGCCGACGGTCAGCGTGCCGGTCTTGTCGAAGACGACGGCGTCCACCCGGCCGGCGGCCTCGAGGTGCGCGCCGCCCTTGATCAGCAGCCCGCGGGAGGCACCGTTGCCGATCGCGGCGCTGACCGCGGTCGGCGTGGCCAGCCCGACGGCACACGGGCAGGCGATGAGCAGCATGGTCATCGCCCGGCGCACGTCCCGGGTGACCAGCCAGGTGAGCCCGGCCAGCGCGAACGAGGCGGGCACGAACCGGCGGGAGAAGTTCTCGCCCACCGTCTGGATCGGCGCCCGGTCGTCGGTGGCCTGCTCGACCCGGGCGATGATCCGCCCGATCGCGGTGTCCGACCCGGTCGCCGAGGCCCGCACCACCAGCCGGCCGCGGACGTTCACCGACCCGGCGTGCACCGTCGCCCCGGGCGTGACCTGGACCGGCAGCGGCTCCCCGGTGATCGCGGCCTGGTCGACCACGCCGGTGCCCTCGACGACCACGCCGTCCACCGGCAGCGTCGCCTGGTCGTGCACCACCACCAGGTCACCGACCCGCAGCCGGGCCAGGTCGACCTGCCGCTCGACGTCGACCTCGCCGGCCCCGCCGGGCACGATCACCCAGGCGGTGGTCTCGGTGCCGGCCAGCAGCGCTGAGATCGCCCGGCGCGTGCGCCGCAGGGTCACCGACTGCAGCCACTCGCCGATGTTGAGCAGCCACAGCACGGTCAGCGCGACCACGTTCTCGCGCAGCAGCAGGCTGGCGATGGTGGCCGCGGTGACCAGCGCGTCGGTGCCCGCGCTGCGCTTGCCGGCCAGCGCACCGGCCGCGCCCTTGACGAAGGGGTAGCCGGTGAAGATCGTCAGCGCGGTGGCGACCAGCCGGCTGCGGCCGGTGAGCACCGGCGGGCGGCCGAGGCCGTACCGGCGGATGCCCAGCGCCGCGAGGGCCACGCCGCCGACGGCGATCCGGACCAGCTCGCCGTTCGCGACGTCGGCCGACCGGGGCGCCCGTGCCACCTCGGCGGTCGCCGGCAGGGCCACCGCCGAGCCGGCCATCCGCAGCACCTCGGTCCGTGCGTCGGCGCCCGCATCGGGGTGCAGCCAGACCAGCACGTGCCCGGTCACCGGGTAGGCGTGCGCGGTGCGCACGCCGGGGGCGGCGTCCAGCAGGTCCTCCAGCGCCACCGCACGCGCGGGCGCGCCGGTCAGCGCGGGGACGGCGAGCCGCAGCCGGCCGCCGGCGTCACTGACCAACCGGACGTCGCCGGCCGCCGTCGCCACGATCAGTGCTGGTGGTCGTGACCGCCGGAGCGGTCGGCCGGCGGCGGCACCTGCTCGCCGAGGTCGGCGTAGGCCTGGGCCCGCACGTCACCGGCGGCCAGCCGGGCCTTCTCCACGCCCACCTCGGCCCGGCGTGCGCCGCGGATGCCCAGCTTGGTCGCCCCGACCGCCAGCCGGCGCGGCAGGCTGCCGGCCTCCCCGCGCTCGGCGGCACGGACGACGACGACGCCGACCACGCCGGTGAGCACCGTGCCCCCGGCCTTGCGGAGCAGGCGGGCGGCGCCCGCGGTGCGGTTCTTCGACGACTCGGCCACGGACGGGCTCCTCGGGACGGTGGGGCGTGAGAGGGTGACCCGGACACGCTAACGGGAACCGTTGTCGTGCGCGCGGCAGGGGAGGCGGAGATCAGCGAGCTGCTCGCCGGCCGGCCCACCCGGCGGCGGGGCCCCGGCAGCGGGGACCTGCTGGGCGTCGGCGTGCTGGTCGCGGTCGTCGGCCACTTCGCCGCCCCCGGCCTGCTGAGCTCCCCGGCGCTGCTGGCCTGGAGCACGGTCTTCGTGGCGGTCTGCCTGCAGGCCCTGCCGTTCCTGGCGCTCGGCGTCCTGCTGTCCGCGGCGATCAGCACGCTGGTGCCGGCGTCGTTCTTCACCTGGGTGCTGCCGCGGCACCCGGCGCTCGCGGTGCCGGTGGCCGGGGCGGCGGGGGTGGTGCTGCCCGGTTGCGAGTGCGCCTCGGTGCCGGTGGCCGGCAGCCTGGTCGGCCGCGGCGTGCCACAGGCGGCGGCGCTGGCGTTCCTGCTGGCCGCGCCGGCGATCAACCCCGTGGTGCTGGTGGCCACCGCCGTGGCCTTCCCCGGTCAGCCGGAGCTGGTCGGTGCCCGGTTCGCCGCCTCGCTGCTGGTCGCGGTGCTGATGGGCTGGCTGTGGACGGCGTTCGCCCGTCCCGGCTGGCTGCGCGTGCCACGGGTGCCGGCGCCGGACCCCTCGGGGAACCGCGGCGACGCGTTCCGCCGCGCGGTGCAGCACGACCTGGTGCACGCCGGCGGCTTCCTCGTCGTCGGCGGGCTGACCGCGGCCACGTTGAACACCCTGGTGCCGCGGACCTGGCTGGAGACGGTCGCCGGGTCGGCGGTGCTGTCGGTGCTGGTGCTCGCCGCGCTGGCGGTGGTGCTGGCGATCTGCTCGGAGGCCGACGCGTTCGTCGCGGCCAGCCTCACCTCGTTCTCGCTCACCTCGCGGCTGGTCTTCCTCGTCGTCGGCCCGGCCGTGGACGTGAAGCTGATCGCGCTGCAGGCGGGCACCTTCGGCCGCGGGTTCGCGCTGCGGTTCGCCCCGGCCACCCTGCTGGTCGCGGTCGCCGTCGCGCTGGGGGTCGGGGAGGTGCTGCTGTGAGCGCGCGCCCGGACCGGCCCACCCAGCAGGTGCTCCTGCTGCTGCTCGGCCTGGTCGTGCTGGTCGTCGCGCTCACCGACCAGCACCTGGCCTACGTCCGGGCCGGCTTCCAGCCCTTCCTCGTCGCGGCCGGGGTGCTGCTCGTCGCCGTCGGCGGCCTCGGGCTGCTGCGCGACCGGGGACGGCGGGCCGACCACCCCGGGCCGGGGGTGGGCTGGCTGCTGGCCGCGCCGGTCGCCGTCCTCGTGGTCGTGGCGCCGCCGGCGCTGGGCGCCTTCTCCGTCGACCGGCTGGCGGCCACCCCGGTGGCGGTCACCACCGCGCCGGCGGCGGGGATCGGCCCCGACGACGCCGGCGCCGACCACCGCACGATGACGCTGCTGCAGTTCACCATCTGGTCCCAGGCCGACCCGTCGGCGCTGGCCGAGCGGCAGGTGCGGCTGGTCGGCTTCGCCGTCCCCCGCGACGACGGCGGCTGGGACCTCGCGCGCTTCTCGATCAACTGCTGCGCGGCCGACGCGACGGCGCTGCGGGTGCAGGTGGCCGGCGACCGACCCGGGCCGGCCGCCGACCAGTGGGTGCAGGTCGTCGGCACGGCGGGCCGCCGGGAGGCCGGCGGCCCGCCGGTGCTGCGCGCCGACGTCGTCAGCGAGGTCCCGGCTCCGGCCGAGCCCTACGAGTGACCGGTCTCAGAGCGTGCCCTCGCGGGCGTCGCGCCAGATGTCGATCCCGGCGTCGACGGCGTGCTGGTCGATCTCGGCGAGCTCGTCGGCGGTGAACTCCCGGTTGTCCAGGGCGGCGACGTTCTGCTCCAGCTGGCCGACGCTGCTCGCCCCGATCACCAGCGAGGTGACCCGCTCGTCGCGCAGCGCCCAGGCCAGCGCGAGCTGCGCCAGCGACTGCCCGCGCCGCTCGGCGATCGCGTTGAGCGCCCGGACGTGGGTCAGGTACTCCTCGGTGATCATGCCCTGGTCCAGCGACTTGCCCTGGCTGGCCCGCGACCCCTCGGGCACCCCGCCCAGGTACTTGTCGGTGAGCATGCCCTGGGCCAGCGGGGAGAAGCCGATGCAGCCGGCGCCCACGTCGGTCAGCGCATCGAGCAGCCCGTCGGTCTCGATCCAGCGGTTGAGCATCGAGTACGAGGGCTGGTGGATCAGCAGCGGTGTGCCGAGGTCGGCCAGGATCGCCGCGGCCTGGCGGGTCATCTCGGGGGAGTAGGAGGAGATGCCGACGTAGAGCGCCTTGCCCGACTGGACGGCGGTGTGCAGCGCACCCATCGTCTCCGCCAGGGGCGTGGTCGGGTCCGGCCGGTGGCTGTAGAAGACGTCGACGTGGTCGAGGCCCATCCGCTGCAGCGACTGGTCCAGGCTGGCCAGCACGTACTTCCGCGAGCCGCCGCCCTGCCCGTAGGGCCCCGGCCACATGTCCCAGCCGGCCTTGGTGGAGATGACCAGCTCGTCCCGGTGGGCGCGGAAGTCGTCGCGCAGGTGCCGGCCGACGTTGGTCTCCGCCGAGCCGTAGGGCGGGCCGTAGTTGTTGGCCAGGTCGAAGTGCGTGATGCCCAGGTCGAAGGCGCGGCGCAGGATCGCGCGCTGCCGGTCGAACGGCACGTCGTCGCCGAAGTTGTGCCACAGGCCCAGGCTGAGCGGCGGCAGGTCCAGGCCGCTGGCGCCGGTGCGGCGGTAGGTCATCGAGTCGTAGCGCGTCGGGTCCGCGGTGTAGGCCATGCGCAGGAGGGTGCCGTGCCGGCGGCCCGCTGAAACGTCAGGGCTCCCAGTGCGCCGGCCGGGGCAGGTCCGCCGGGATCGCGGTGGCCGCGTCACCCCGGGCGGCGGTCAGCTGCGGCACGGTCAGGAAGAGCGCCCCGGTGAGGTCGCTGCCGCGCAGGTCGGCGGCCCGCAGGTCCGCACCGAGCAGGTCGGTGCGGTGGAGGTCCGCCCCGCGCAGGTCCGCGCCGATCAGGTACGCCCCCCGCAGCGACGCGCCGCGCAGCCGGGTGCGGCGCAGGTCCCGGCCGAGCAGGTCGGCGCCCACCCGGTCCCGGCCGCGCCCCGGCACGCCCGCGCGGGCCTGCTCGCTCACCTGGCCGAGCAGCGCGCCGGCGGTCGCGCGGAGCGCCGGGACGTCGACGTCCGGGAGCCCCGGCGCCGTGGTCAGCGCCTCGACCCGCGCGCGCAGGGCGACGATCTCGTCCTGCAGCGCGCCCGCCGGTACGAGCAGCTCGGCCTCCACCAGGTGCCAGAGCACCTCGGTCAGCTGCCGCATCACCGGCAGGACGGCGAACACGGCGGCCGTGGTCGTCGGGTCGGCGCGCCAGTCCCGGCCGGCGCCGGTCAGCGCGGTCACCCGCTGGCCGGCGCCGAAGCAGTCGAAGACCTCGCAGCCGGGCATGCCCCGGTCGCGCAGCTCGGCGTGGATGCCGCACCGGGTGGCCGTGCGCAGGTGCCGGCAGGGCGTACCCGCCGGCTTGTCGAAGGCGAAGTCGGCCGAGGCGGCGAACGCCGGCGCGACGCAGCACAGCGCCACGCAACGGTCGCAGTCGGCCCGGAGGTCGGCGCGCAGCTCGCGCAGGTCCGGCGAGGGCGGGGAGGAGGGCACGGGCTCGGGGCTCCGATCCGGGAGGGGACCCCGAGCGTAGGTACGGGCACCGGCGGGGTCGGACACGACCGGTCACGGCGCACGCCGGGGAACGAGCCCGTCCGCGCCGCCGGGCGGCAGGGCGTTGAGCGGCGTGCGCCGTCGGCGGACCCTGCGCCGCGTCCACAGCGCGCACACAGCCACGCAGGAGGAAAGCGATGGAGCGTTTCCGGAGGACCGCGGTCGCCCTGGCGGGAGCCGCACTGGTGGTGGCCCCGGCCACGGCGGCGCACGCCGGCGGGGGAGGCCACGGGGCAGGCCACGGCGGGGGGCACCCGCCCGACGACCAGGTCGTCACCGTGGCGACCGGTCTCGACGGTCCGCGTCAGGTCAGCGCCGTGTGGGGGCACCACGTCGTGGTCGCCGAGTCCGACAGCGGTGAGGTCTCCGCGGTCGACCTGCGCACCGGCGAGGTGCGCACGCTGCTGTCCGGCCTCGCGCTGCCGCAGGGCGTGGACGTCTCGCGCGGCCAGCTCTTCGTCGCGGTGGGCGAGCCCCCGCCGCCCCAGGACGGGGTGCCGGCACCGCCGCTGCCGGAGGGCGCGGCCACCAGCTCGCTGCTGGTCGCCGGCCCCGACGGCACGGTGCACACCACCATCGACCTGCTCGCCCACGAGCTCGCGGCCAACCCCGACGGGCAGGTGCAGTTCGTCGACGGGCAGCCGGTCGACGCGCTGTCCAACCCCTTCGCGGTGCTCGCGCAGCGGAAGCGGGTGCTGGTCGCCGACGCCGGGGCCAACGCCGTGCTCTCGGTCGACCGGCGCACCGGGGAGGTGAGCACGTTCTTCGTGCCGCCGGTGGTCTCGCCGGAGGAGGTGCCGGGCTGCGCCGAGGCGGAGAACAACCCGGGCACCGTCGGCTGCGACTCCGTGCCCACCGGCATCGTCGAGGGGCCCCGGGGCCTGCTCTACGTGAGCACCCTGGGCTCCGAGGTGCCCGGGGCGGGACGGGTGTACGTGCTCACCCCGCACGGGGACGTCGTGCACGTCATCGACGGCCTCACCTCGCCGACCGGGGTCGCGGTCGACCGGCGGGGCACGGTCTTCGTGTCGAACGTGGTCGCGGGTGCCCCGGAGGGTGAGCCGGCCCCGGGGTTCGACCCGGCGGGCGTGGGCGAGGTGACGCGCATCGACCGGGCCGGGAACCGCAGCACCGCGCAGGTGACGATGCCTACCGGGCTGCTGGTGGACCGCGGCGGGCTGGTCGCCTCGGCCTGGAGCATCGCCGCGCTGCTCGGGCTGCCGCCCGGGCAGGGGCAGCTGGTCCGGGTCGGCGCCGGCGCGTTCACCCCCGCCGGCTGACCGGGTGGGGCCGCCCGACGCGGGCGGCCCCACCCCCCGGCCGGCGGCCGGTCCGACGTCGCCTCGTCGACCGGGGCGGCGGTGGCCCGGTCAGGCCGGGGTCAGCCGGCCCGGCAGACGCAGCCGCGGTGGAGGCCCGCGGCGGCGGTGGCGCGGCAGAACCGGACGCCGATCGGGTCGTGCCCGGCCAGCGGGTGGGCGCACGCCGGGCACCCGACCTCGTCCCCGGTCCGGTCGTCGGGGGTGGGCAGGGCCGGCGGTGCGGTGGGCAGCGTCGCGGGAGCGGTCATGGCGAGGGCCTGACTCCGCCGACGGCGCGGCGGTGGTGCCCCGGGAGGGGATCGCCGTCCCGGACGGGTGTCCCGGACCGGCGAGGTGACCGTGGGCCCGACGGTACGCCCGGTGGGTCGGCCACCAACGGCGTAGCGTCCGCAGCCTGGAGCCGACCGGCTCCCGGTGAGGGAGTGGTCATGGTCGACAAGCACGCCTCGAAGAAGTCCGCCAGCAGCATCAAGGAGAAGCGCGCCGCCAAGAAGGCCGCCGCCGAGAGCACGTCGGGCATGGAGAAGCTCACGCACGGCAGGAACTGAGCCGCCGCACCCGGGCCCGGGTGGGTCAGCCGCGCTCTCGGGCGATCAGCTCGCGCAGCACGGTGACCACCAGTTCGTGGTCGGCGACCTGCGGCAGCCCGGAGACCACGACGACGCCCACCGGGCCGACGTCGCGCACCAGCACCGGGAACGCGCCGCCGTGGGCCCGGTACCGGTCCGGGTCCAGGCCGAACTGCTCCTCGAACGTCGTCCCCTCCTCGCGGGCCCGCTGGCCCACGTAGAGGGAGCTGTGCCCGAACCGGTCGACGACGGCGGCCTTCCGCCGGATCCAGGTGTCGTTGTCCGGCGCGGTGCCCGGCAGCGAGGCGTGGAACAGCTGGTGGCCGTTGCGGCTGACGTCGACGGCCACCGGCAGGCCCGCGGCGCGGGCCCGGGTGACCAGCGCCAGGCCGAGCTCCCACGCGTCGTCGTTGGTGAAGGAGCGGAACTGCAGCTCCTGCTCCTGGGCGGCCAGCTCGGTCAGCGGGGGGAAGTCGGTCACGGTCACACCTCGGTCACGTCGAAGGTCTGGGTGGGGGCGACGTACTCGTCCTGGGCGGCGACCAGCAGGATCTCCCGGGACCCTGCCTCCGCGGTCATCCGCAGCAGCCCGAACACCGACGCGGCGGCCCGGCCGAGGGCCTCGGCGGCCGAGCGGGTGTCCAGCCAGTGCGCCAGGAAGAGCGCCGCGATCGCGTCACCGGCGCCGTTGACCGACAGGTCCAGCCGCGGGGTGCGCACCCGGAAGTGCCGGCCGCCCTCCGACGCCAGCAGGTCCACGGCGTCGTCCGGGGTGTCCTCGGCGACCAGCGAGGTGGTCAGCACCACCCGCGGGCCGAGGGCGTGGACGGCGGCGACCGCGTCCTTGACCGAGGCCAGCGAGCGGGTCTCGGTGCCCGACAGCAGGTCCAGCTCGTAGTGGTTGGGGGTGACGATGTCCGCGGCCGGGACGGCGACCTCGCGCATGAACTCCGGGATGCCGGGCCGCACGAACACCCCGCGCCCGACGTCGCCGATCACCGGGTCGCAGGCCCAGACGGCTGCCGGGTTGGCGCTGCGCACCTTGGCCACCGAGCCGAGCACCGCGTGCCCGATGTCGGCCGAGCCGAGGTAGCCCGAGAGCACCGCGTCGCAGCTGCCGAGGACGCCCCGGTCCTCGATGCCCTGCACGACCTCGTCGACGGCCTGGCCGTCGAACACCCGGCCGGTCCAGTCGCCGTAGCCGGTGTGGTTGGAGAACTGGACGGTGTGCACCGGCCAGACCTCGATGCCCAGGCGCTGCAGCGGGAAGACCGCCGAGGCGTTGCCGGCGTGGCCGTAGGCCACGTGCGACTGGATGGAGAGCACGTTCACCATGACGGGAACGGTCGCACACCGGCCGGGGCCGGTCTCCCGGCCGGTGTGCGGGTGCCGGTCAGCCGCGCGGCTGCACCTCCGCCATCGGGCCCCAGCCGGCGAGGTCGGCGGAGTCGACGTACATGATCGACGGTGTGCCGGCGACCCAGTCGGGCATCTCGTCGATCGCCTTCCGGAAGTGCGCCGACGAGGTGTGCGTGGCACCGGCCTCGGCGTCGGCGAACCCCTCGACCAGCACGTAGCTGTCCGGCTCGTCGACGCTGCGCGACCACTCGAACATCACGTTGCCGGGCTCGGCGCGCACCGCGGTGGTGAACTCGCTGACCAGCTCGGGCCAGCGGTCGGCGAACTCGGGGCGGACGGGGAACTTGACCACGATCAGGATCACCCGGTCAGGCTAACCAGGGAGCCGGCCGGGCGCCTCGTCGCCGGACGCCGCCCGGAGCCGTTCGAGCACCGCCGCCAGCGACGTCTGCTCCTCGGCGGTGAGCAGGTCGACGAAGTGTGCGCGGACGGTGCGCACGTGCCCCGGCGCGGCCCGGGTGAGGGCCGCCCGTCCCTCGGTGGTCAGGTGCACCATCGTCCCGCGCGCGTCGTCGGGGCACTGGCCGCGGGTGAGCAGTCCGCGCTTCTCCATCCGGCGCAGCTGGTGGGCCAGCCGGCTGGAGTCCCAGCCGATCTCACGGGCCAGCTCCCGGGCCCGCACCGCACCCTGCGGTGCCTCGGACAGCGAGGCGAGCACCGCGTACTCCGCGGTGGAGAGCCCCTCGGCGGTGAGCTGCTGCTCGACCGCGACGTCCACCGCACGGCCCAGCGCCAGGAAGGCGCGCCACACCCGCTCCTCGCGCTCGTCCAGCCAGGTGGCGTCGTCCACGGGGGCAGCCTATCCCGCAGTTACCTGACACGTCAGCAAAACCGCGTACGGTGGGGCGCGACCACCCGGACGAGAGAGAGGGAGCCCCATGGCCTTCGAGTTGGGCATCATCACCTTCGGCGAGGTGACCCCGGACCTGTCGACCGGGACGACGCCGTCGCCGCAGACCCGGGTGCGGGAGACGGTCGAGCAGGCGGTGCTCGCCGACCAGGTCGGGCTGGACGTGTTCGGCGTGGGCGAGCACCACCGGTCGGACTTCATCGCCTCCTCGCCGGTGCCGCTGCTGGCCGCCGCCGCGGCGCGCACCGAGCGGATCCGGCTGACCAGCGCGGTCACCGTGCTCAGCTCCGACGACCCGGTCCGGGTGTTCCAGGACTTCGCCACCCTCGACCTGATCTCCGACGGGCGGGCCGAGCTGATCGCCGGACGGGGCTCCTACACCGAGTCCTTCCCGCTGTTCGGGTACTCGCTGGCCGACTACGCCGAGCTCTTCGCGGAGAAGCTGGACCTGCTGCTGGCGATCCGTGGCGCCAACCCGGTCACCTGGTCCGGCCGGCACCGCCCTCCGCTGGTCGCCGCCGACGTCGCCCCCCGCCCGGTGCAGGACGAGCTGCCGATCTGGGTGGGCGTCGGGGGCACGCCGTCGTCGGCGGTCCGCGCCGGGGCGCTCGGGCTGCCGATGGCGCTGGCCATCCTGCTCGGCCCGGTGAACTCGCACCTGCCGACCGTCGGGTACTACCGGCAGGCCGCGGCCGAGGCCGGCCACGACCCGGCGACCCTGCCGATCAGCATCAACACCCACGGCTACGTCGGCCGGACCAGCCAGGCGGCGCGGGACACGATGTTCCCGTACTTCTCGGTCGGCATGCGGGAGAACAACCACCAGCGGGGCCGCGGCTTCGACCTGCCCCGGCGGGCCTTCGACGCGCAGGCGACCCCGGGCGGCGGCCTCGTCGTCGGGAGCCCGCAGGAGGTCATCGACAAGATCGCCACCTTCGCGGAGCTGTACGGCGTCACCCGGGCCAACGTGCAGCTGGGCTTCGGTGGCGTGCCGCAGCGCGAGCACCTGGCGGCCATCGAGCTGTTCGGCAGCGAGGTCGCCCCGGTGCTGCGCCGGGAGGTCCGGGTGCCCGCGGCGGCCGGGGCGTGAGCCGCCCGCTGCGGGTCGTCGTCGTCAACGGCAGCCCGCGCGCCGAGGGGTCCAGGACGATGGGCCTGGCCGGCCTGGTCACCGACACCCTCGCCGACCTGATGCCGATCGAGGTGCAGCGGGTCGACGTGTACGGGCTGGGCCCGGGCTTCACCGGCGCGGTCACCCGCGACGACGTCACCGCCGAGGTCGAGGCCGCACTGCGGGCGGTCGAGGCCGCCGACCTGCTGATCCCCGCGGTGCCGGTCTACCGCGGGTCGTACCCGGGGATGTTCAAGCACCTGTTCGACCTGGTCGGCCAGTACGCGCTGGCCAACACCCCGGTGCTGCTGGTGGCCACCGGTGGCAGCGACCGGCACGCCCTGGTGCTGGAGCACCAGCTGCGGCCGCTGTTCGCCTTCTTCCAGGCGCTCACCGTGCCGGTGGCGTTCTACGCCTCGGCCGGCTCCTTCGACGGCGCGCTGGTGCTCGACCCGGAGGTGTACAGCCGGGTCGAGGTGGGCCTGGCCGACGTCGCCGACCTGCTGCGCGCCCGGCTGCAGGACGGGTGACACGCCTGCCGCCACCGCCGTGCGGCGGTGGCGGCAGGGTGGTCAGTGGCGGGTGTGGACGTCGTCCGACGGCTCGCCGAAGAGGTCGCCCCGGGCACCGTGCGTGGAGTGCGACTTGTACTCGGTGTAGGTGTACGGGTTGTCCAGCACCTCGTCGCCGGGCAGGTCCGGGTTCATGCCCTGGGCCCAGACATCCTCGCCCAGCGTCGAGCGCAGGTGCGCCACCGTCGACTCGACCGTGCGGCGCACCGCCGCCAGGTCCGCCCCGACCAGGCGGTGGCCGGACTTCACCACCCGGCCGTCGACCAGCACGGTGTGCACGTCGCCCCGCTGCGCCTGGAAGGCCACGTGGCCGTAGGGGTTCAGCAGCGGGAAGGACACCGGCGACGCGTCGTTCTTGATCAGCACGACGTCGGCCTTCTTGCCCACCTCGAGGCTGCCCAGGTCGTCCCGGCCGAGCGCCTTCGCGCCACCCCGGGTGGCCCAGTCGACGACCTGCTCGGCGCGCAGGTGCACGTGGGTGACGGTCTCGCCCTTGGCGTGCGCCTCCAGGTGCTCGCGCGAGCGGTCGGCGCCCAGCGTCGTCCGCATCGCGGAGAACAGGTCACCGCTCCACCACACGCTGGTGTCCATCGACAGCGACACCGGGATGTCGTGCCGGCGCACCTGCCAGGTGGGCGGGTAGCCCTGCCCGGCGCTCTGCTCGGACTCGGTGGACACCGAGATCGAGCCGCCGGTCGCGGCGATCCGGTGGTAGGAGTCGGTCTGCAGCGTGGCGGCGTGCACGTAGACGGTCTCCGGGGTCATGAACCCGTTCTCGTGCATGAGCCGGATGCCGTCGTCGTTGGTGGCGCCCCACACGCCGGCGTGCGTGGTCACCGGCAGGCCGAGCTCGCGGGCCACCTCGAAGGCCGCCTTCTCCGGGAACGCCGGGTCGCCGGTGACGTCGAAGGCCAGCTGCAGGCCGAGCTTCCCCTCGTCGCGGCGGCGGGCGAGGAACGCCTGCACGGCCGGGTCGGCGGTCCACTCCCAGGGGCCGGCCTGGATGTTGCCGTAGGCGAGCACGAACCGGCCGGGGACGGCGAGCAGCGCGTCGGCGGCGGCCTCGGCGTGGTCGACGGTCTGCAGGCCGTGCGACCAGTCGACGGTGGTGGTGACGCCGGCCTCCAGCGCGTCCCAGGCCGAGACCAGGTTGCCCGCGTGCACGTCCTCGGGGCGGAAGGCCCGCCCGTGCTCGAGGTAGTACCAGACGAAGTACTGGGTCAGGGTCCAGTCGGCGCCGTAGCCGCGCATCGCGGTCTGCCACATGTGCCGGTGGGTGTCGATCATGCCGGGCATGACGATCCCGCCGGCGGCGTCGATCTCCAGCGTCCCGGCGGGCACCTCGAGGGCGGGGCCGACGGCGGCGATGCGGTCGTCGACCACGAGGACGTCGGCCCCGTGCAGCACGGTGTGCGCATCGTCCATGGTCAGCACGGTGCCGCCGCGCAGCACGACGGGCCGGCCGGCCGGCTGGTCCACGACTCCGGTGTCGGGATCGGACACGGTTCCTCCAGGGATCCAGGCGTGCGGACGGACGTCCGTCCAACGGTCACGACGTGCGACCACTGTCGGCGTGGCGCCCGCCACATGTCAAGGGGTGCACGCGGGGGCCTGTCGCCGTCGCGAGCCTGCCCGCGGCCCGCTCCCGGCCTCTGCGCCTCGCGCTGTTGCGCACCGATCGTCGCTCTCCGAGCCCGGAGCGACGATCCGTGCCCCACGGCGGCGCGTCGGCGGGCGCCCAGGCCGGTGGCGGCCGGCCGGCGCGGCGCTTGACAGCGGAGCCCGTGCGTCGAAGACTTCGGACGTCCGCCGGACGGCCGTCCGCATGGCGGCCCTCACCGTCGAGGAGTGCCTGACCTGATGCCCGAGCACCCCGCGCTGCCCGGCGCCGAGCCCGGCCCCGCCCGTCCGCAGGGCCCGCTCAGCGGCCTGCTGGTCGCCGACTTCTCCCGGATCCTGGCCGGCCCCTACGCCACCATGCTCCTCGCCGACCTGGGCGCGGAGGTGGTCAAGGTCGAGGGCCCCAACGGCGACGACACCCGCACCTGGCAGCCCCCGGTCCGCGACGGCCTCTCCACCTACTACCTGGGCGTCAACCGCAACAAGCGGTCGATCGCGCTGGACCTCAAGGACCCCGACGACGTCGCCGTGGCCCGCGAGCTGGCCACCCGCGCCGACGTGCTGATCGAGAACTTCAAGACCGGTGGCCTGGGCCGGTTCGGGCTGGACTACGAGACGGTCGCCCGGGACAACCCCGGCGTCGTCTACGCCTCGATCACCGGCTTCGGCAGCCAGCCCGGTGGCGCGGAGCTGCCCGGTTACGACCTCATCGTGCAGGCCATCTCCGGGCTGATGAGCCTCACCGGTGACCCCGACGGCGACCCCTACCGCGCCGGCATCTCGGTGTTCGACGTGATGGCCGGGATGCACGCCACCATCGGCGTGCTCGCCGCGCTCAACGCCCGGCACGAGACCGGCCGCGGTCAGCACGTCGAGGTGAACCTGCTCTCCTCGGCGCTGTCCGGGCTGGTCAACCACGCCAGCGCGGTGGTGGCCGGCGGGGTGGTGCCCTTCCGGATGGGCAACAGCCACCCGAGCCTGTTCCCCTACGAGCCGCTGCCCTGCGCCGACGGCGACCTGATCATCACCGCCGGCAACAACGGGCAGTTCCGCAAGCTGGTCGAGGTGCTCGGCGTCCCGGAGCTCGCGGAGGACCCCCGGTTCGCCCGCAACGAGGACCGCACGGCGAACCGCGACGAGCTGCGCCCGCTGCTGGTCGAACGGCTGCGCACCCGCACCAAGGACGAGTGGTTCGCCGACATCATCGCCGCGGGCGTCCCGTGTGGTCCCATCAACACCGTGGACCAGGGAGTCGCCTTCGCCGAGCGGATCGGGCTCGACCCCGTCGTCCGCGTCGGCGACGGCGGCTCGGCCGTCCCCTCGGTGCGCAACCCGATCACCTTCTCCGAGACCCCGGCCGACTACCGGCTCCCGCCGCCCGGGCTCGACGAGCACGGGGCGGAGCTGCGGCGCTGGCTGAGCGCACCCGAGGAGGCCGGGCAGTGACCACCCCCGAGTACCCGACCGCGCTGGGGGCCTCCAGCCTGGAGTCGATCACCCTGCTCGGCACCGACCTCGCCCGTGACGTGATGGGCTCGGTCGGGTTCGGTGAGCTGGCGTTCTGGCTGGCCACCCAGCGCCGCCCCACCCCGGGGGAGACCCGGGTGTTCGAGTCGGTGCTGGCCGCGCTCGCCGACCACGGCTTCACCCCGACCGCGATCGTCACCCGGCTGACCTGGCTGTCCGCGCCCGACTCGGTGCAGGGCGCGCTGGCCGCCGGGCTGCTCGGCGGTGGGTCCCGGTTCCTCGGCGTCACCGAGGACTGCGGCCGCTTCCTGCACGACGTGCTCACCGGCGTGGACGGCGAGCTGCCCACCGACGACGCCGGCTGGGACGCCCTCGCGCTGGAGACCGTCACCGCCCAGCGCACCGCCCGCCGGTTCGTCCCGGGGCTCGGCCACCACGTGCACAAGCAGGGTGACCCGCGCACCCCGCGGCTGTTCGAGATCGCCGCGGAGGAGGGTCTCTACGGCCCGCACCTGTCGCTGTTCGCGGCCATCGGCCGGGTCCACCCCCAGGTGCTGGGGAAGACGCTGCCGCTCAACGGCGCGGGCGTCTGCGGCGCCGCCCTGGCCGACCTCGGCCTGCCGCTGGAGCTGCTGCGCGGCTTCGCGCTGCTGGCCCGCACCGCCGGGCTCATCGGTCAGCTCGCCGAGGAGCTGCGGCACCCGGTGGCCAACGACGTCTTCCTCGCCGTCGACCTGAACAACCGGTCCGTCGCCCCCGATCCGTACGTGCCCGACGCTCTCCCGTCCGCTGAGACCAACGGAGGTACTCATGGCTGAACTGGCCGCGGTCATCGCGTCCACCCACCACCCGTTCTACTACCGGGCCAGCACGTCGACCGGCGCGGACCGGCCGCCGTTCGCCGACGAGTGGGTGGCCAAGATCGAGGCGTTCCGGGAGACGCTGACCCGGGCCGAGCCCGACGTGCTGGTGATGGTCGGCAGCGACCACTTCCACCAGCTGTGGCTGGACAACATGCCGCAGTTCCTGGTCGGCAAGGCGCCGTTCTTCGACGCCAACTTCTACAACGAGGAGCGCGAGTTCGGCCTCCCGCGGATGACGCTGCGCGGCGAGGAGGACCTGGCCGCGCACCTGCTGCGCGACGGACTCGACCGCGACTTCGACCTGGCCTTCAGCAACGAGCTGCGGATCGACCACAGCATCACCTGCCCGATCATCACGCTCCGGCCGCAGGCCGACCTGCCGATCGTGCCGATCTACACCAACATCTTCGCCCCACCGCTGCCGCAGCCGAAGCGCTTCGTCCAGCTGGGGCGGGCCATCCGGGAGATGGTGGAGAGCTGGGACAGCGACAAGCGGGTCGCCGTCATCGGCACCGGGCACCTGTCGCTGGAGCTGGGCGGGCCGCGCCAGTTCGGTGAGCACGGGCCCGACCCGGAGTTCGACCGCAAGGCCGTCGAGTGGATCGCCAGCGGCGACATCGAGGGCTGCCTGGCCGAGGTCTCGCTGGAGTCGCTGCACACCCCGGGGAACGCCACCCACGGGTTCATGGACTTCATGCTGATGATGGGCGTCGCCGGCGAGGGCCAGAAGGCCGACCACGTCGACACCCTGGACCTGTTCCACACCATGGAGGCCTACTTCACCTGGTACCCGAACGGGGTCCCGGCGGGGAGCGAGCGATGAGCAAGTACCTGATCGACAAGTTCCTCTACACCGTCGACCGCGACCCCGAGCTCGTCGAGCGGTACCGCGAGGACCCCACCGGCACCGTCGAGTGGTGGGAGGCGGAGATGGCGAACACGCTGCTCAACTGCATCGCCGACGAGCGCACCACCTGGCTGGCCTTCGACGACGAGGAGCGGCGGGCGCTGCGCGAGCACGACCACGTGGCGCTCTTCCAGCTGGGGGCGCACCCGTTCCTCACGCTCACCCTGTTCATCGCCATGTTCGAGCGCGACCACGGGCCGCTGGAGTACCAGAAGGCCTACGGCAAGGCGATGGAGCACATCTCGCTGCCCTACCCGGACATCGCGACCTGAGGTGCGGGCGCTCCTGGTGCGGGAGCCGGGTCGGCCGCCGGTGGTGGGGGAGCACCCCGACCCGGCGGCCGGGCCCGACCGGACGACGGTGCGGGTGACCGCGGCGCCGGTGGTCCCGCTGGACCTGCTGTGCGCCTCGGGCACCTCCTACTTCGGGCGACCGGCGGTGCCCTACGTCCCCGGTGTCCAGGGCGTCGGCGTGGTCGAGGAGTCCGGCGTCCTGCCGGCCGGCACCCGCGTCTGGTTCGCCACCTCCGCGGGGATGGCGCCCGGTGACGGCAGCCTCGCCGAGCGGTGTGCCGTCCCGGACGCCGACGTCGTCCCGCTGCCCGACGGCGTGGCCGACCCGGCGGTGGCCGCGCTCGGGCTCTCCGCCGTCGCCGCCTGGATGTCGCTGACCTGGCGCGCCCGGCTGCAGTCCGGCGAGACGGTGCTGGTGCTCGGCGCCGGCGGAGCGGTCGGCCAGGTC
Organism: Modestobacter roseus; assembly: GCF_007994135.1. Taxonomy (NCBI): domain Bacteria; kingdom Bacillati; phylum Actinomycetota; class Actinomycetes; order Geodermatophilales; family Geodermatophilaceae; genus Modestobacter; species Modestobacter roseus. The sequence continues at coordinate 1,721,655 of NZ_VLKF01000001.1, read as the reverse complement.
GCCGTCGGCGCCGCCCGGGCGCTCGGCGCCGGCCGGGTGGTCGCGCTGTGCCGGTCCGACGCCGCGGCCGAGCGGGCCGCGCGGGCCGGCGCCGACGAGGTGGTGCGCACCGGTGGTGACGTCGCCGCCCTCGCCGGACGGCTCGGTGCCGCCTGCGGCGGGGCGGCCGACGTCGTCGTCGACCCGGTGTTCGGCGAGGCGGCCACCGCGGCCAGCCGGGTGCTGGCCCCGGCGGCCGGCTGGTGAACCTCGGCGGCTCGGGCGCGGACACCGCCGAGTTCTCCTCCGCGGCGCTGCGCAGCCGGTCCGCCGACGTGCTCGGCTACACCAACAACGCGCTCACCGCGGAGCAGCGGGCCGGCGCGCTGACCGCGGTGCTCGGGCACGCGGCGGCCGGGGCGCTCGGCGTCGAGCACGAGGTGCGCCCGCTGGACCGCGGCCCCGAGGCGTGGGCGGCCACCGCCGCCGGCGGCGTGCGGCAGGTCCTGGTCCCCGCCTGAGGGCGAAAATGGCCATTTTCGCCCCTCTCCGGATGGGCGAGAATGGCCATTTCTGCCCGTCAGGCGGTGCTGCGGGGGCGCGCCACGTGCGGGCGGGACTGCCACAGCGCCCACTCCGCGCTGACGTCACCCGCGGTGCGCAGCAGCCGGGGCAGGTGCTCGCCCAGCAGCGTCTCCCGGCTGGTCTCCGCGGCGTGCACGGTCACGTTCATCGCGGCCCGGACGACGCCCGAGCCGTCGCGGACCGGGACGGCGACCGAGCGGACCCCGGGGGCCAGCTCCTCGTCGGCCAGCGCCCAGCCGCGCGCCCGCACCTCGGTCAGCTCGCTGTGCAGCTGCCCGGACGAGGAGCCGGTGTAGGGCGGCAGCCCGGCCCGGCTGGGCTGGGCGAGCACGGCGTCGAGCTCGGCGGGGGAGAGGGCGGCGAGCAGCACCTTGCCCTGCGAGGTCTGCGCCGCCGGGAACCGGGTGCCGATCTCCACGCGCAGCGCGATCAGCTTCGGCACCGCGACCCGGGCGACGTAGACGATGTCCGACCCGTCGAGCTGTGCCATCGAGGAGGACTCGCCGGTCTGGGCGACCAGCGCCTCCAGGTGCGGCCGGGCGATGTCCCACAGGCCCAGGGCGCCGACGTAGGCCATGCCGAGGGTCAGCACCTTGGGGGTCAGCGCGAAGCCGTTGCCGGCGGTGCGGACGAAGCCGAGCTCCTCGAGGGTGAGCAGCAGCCGCCGGGCCGTGGGCCGCGCCAGACCGGCGGCGGTGGCCACCTCGCTGAGGGTCATCGTCGGCCGGTCGGCACCGAAGCACGCCAGCACGTCCAGCCCGCGGGCCAGCGCCTCCACGAAGTCCGGCCCGCTGCCGCGCCCTGCCATCGGTGGCCCCCTTCGGTCGTCCGGCCGCGCCCAGGATGGCACGGGGCGCGCCGTCCGTCGCCCTCCCCGGCCCGCCCGGTCACCCGCCCGGGCGCCGGGTCCGGACAGTCGTCCGCCCGGCTGGTCGACCGCGGGCCTGCTCCGACCGGTCACCGAGTGACCCTTGACACACCAGCGGGAGCTGGGTACCTCTTGGGCGGCCGTATCGCGGACCGCCGTACGCGCCCCTCGAGCCCCCCGGGAGATGCAGATGACCGCTGGCGGAGTCGACGTGGAGACCGACGTCCTGGTGGTGGGGTCGGGGCCGGCGGGAGCGTCCGCCGCGCTCTTCCTGGCCAGCTACGGCACCCGCACCCTGCTGGTGACCAAGTACAGCCGGCTCTCGGACACCCCGCGGGCGCACATCACCAACCAGCGCACGATGGAGACGATGCGCGACATGGGCGTCGAGGAGACGCTGCTGGCGCTGGCCACCCCCTGGGAGCAGATGGGCAACACCACCTTCTGCACCAGCCTCGCCGGTGAGGAGCTGGGCCGGATCCCGTCCTGGGGCACCGACACGGTGCGGCACGCCGACTACGAACTGGCGAGCCCCTGCACGATGCTCGACGCGCCGCAGACGATCACCGAGCCGGTGCTGGCCAAGGCCGCCCAGGAGCGCGGCGCCCGGCTGCGCTTCGACACCGAGTACCTGCGCCACGAGCAGGACGACGACGGCGTGACGACGACGGTGCGCGACCGGCTCACCGGGGCCGAGTACACGATCCGCTCCCGCTACCTGGTCGGGGCCGACGGGGCGCGCAGCGCCGTGGCCGCCGACCTGGACCTGCCCTTCGAGGGCCCCGGTGCGGTGGCCGGCGCGCTGAGCATCGTCTTCCACGCCGACCTGACCCACCTCGTCGCGCACCGGCCCTCGGTCCTCTACTGGATGGTGCAGCCGGGCGCGGAGAAGGAGGGCGTCGGCCTCGGCGTGCTGCGGATGATCAAGCCGTGGACCGAGTGGATGCTGATGTGGGGCTACGAGGTCGCCGCCGGGCCACCCACCCTGACCGACGACGTCGTCCGGGAGCTCGCCGTGGCCCTGGTGGGCACCGACGACTTCGAGATGGAGGTGACCTCCCGCTCGCCGTGGACGGTCAACCACCACTTCGCCACCACCATCTCCCGCGGCCGGGTCTTCTGCGCCGGCGACGCGGTGCACCGCCACCCGCCGACGAACGGGCTGGGCTCCAACACCTCCATCCAGGACTCCTACAACCTGGCCTGGAAGCTGGCGCACGTCGTCGCCGGCACGGCGTCCCCGCGGCTGCTGGACAGCTACGACGCCGAGCGGGCCCCGATCGCCCGGCAGATCGTCGAGCGGGCCAACCAGAGCATCGCCGACACCGGCCGGATCCTGCAGGCGCTGGACCTGACCGACACCACCGACGTCGACCGGCTGGCGCAGCAGCTCGCGCTGCGCAAGGCGCCCGGCCCGGAGGGGGAGAAGGTGCGGGCCGCCCTGCGGGAGGCGATCGCCTACAAGGCGCACGAGTTCGACGCGCACGGCGTCGAGCACAACCAGCGCTACGCCTCGGGCGCCGTGGTGCCCGACGGGACGCCGATGCCGGAGTACCGGCGCGACCCGGTGCTCTACGCCCAGCCGACCACCTGGCCGGGGGCGAAGCTGCCGCACACCTGGGTCACCCGCGACGGTCACCGGGTCTCCACCCTGGACCTCGTCGGGCACGGCCGGTTCAGCGTGGTCACCGGCATCGGCGGGCAGCCGTGGCTGGACGCGGCGGCCGCTCTGGGCGAGGAGCTGGGGCTGGAGCTGACGCCGGTGTCGATCGGGCCGGGGGAGCCGTTCGAGGACCCGTACGGCACCTGGGCGGAGCTGCGCGAGATCGGCGACGCGGGGGTGCTCCTGGTGCGGCCGGACTGCTACGTGGCGGCCCGCCACCTCGAGGCGCCGGAGTCGGCCGGGCAGGCGGCGGACTGGCTCCGGACGGCGCTGACCGCCGTGCTGGGGAAGGGCTGACGGCCGAGCTGGGGAAGGGCTGACGGCCGTGCTCGGGCGGGGCCGACCCGCCCGAGCACGGCGGCCGGGGCCCCCGCGGGGCCCCGGCGACTCAGCGGGGCGGCAGCCCGACCGAGTGGGTGTCCATGAACTCGCGGATGCCCTCGATGCCCATCTCGCGGCCCATCCCGCTGCCGTCGAAGCCACCGAAGGGGGCGCGCTCGTCGAGCACGCCGGCGCCGTGGGAGTTCACGAACGTGTAGCCGGTGCGCAGCCGGGCGCCCACAGCCGCGGCGCGGTCGCGGTCGGCGGTCCACACCGAGGAGCACAGGCCCGACCAGGTGTCGTTGGCCCGGGCGATGGCGTCCTCGTCGTCGTCGAACGGCAGGATCGGGATGGTCGGCCCGAACTGCTCCTCGACCACGATCCGCGCGTCGTCGCTGGGGTCGAGCACGAGCGAGGGACGCAGGAAGTTGCCGCGGGTGGTGTCCGCCCCCGGGGCCGCCTCGCCGAACTCGCGCACCTCGAAGCCCGCGGCGCGGGAGGCCTCCACCAGCTCCTGCACGTACTCCTTCTGCTTCGGGCTGTGCAGCGGGCCCATGTTCACGCCCTCGTCGAGCCCGTGGCCCAGGCGCACGCCGGACAGCGCCGCCGACAGGCCCTCGACGACCTCGTCGTAGCGCGAGCGGTGCACGTAGATCCGCTTGGCGGCCATGCAGATCTGGCCGGTCGAGTCGAACGTGCCGCTGTAGAGCTTCTGGAAGGCGTCGTCGTCGAGCACGGCGTCGGCCAGCACCAGGGCCGGGTCGTTGCCGCCCAGCTCGAGCGCGACGCGGGTCAGGGACTCGCTGGCCATCGCCATGATCCGCTTGCCGCCGCCCGGGCTGCCGGTGAAGCAGACCTTCTTCACCCGGTCGTCCTGGATCAGCGCCCCGCCGATCTCGGCGTCGGCGCCGGTGACCACGTTGAGCACACCCGGGGGCAGCAGCGCGGCGACCTGCTGCACGGTGCGGGTGGTGGCCAGCGGGCAGGACGGCGGCGGCTTGACCACCACGGTGTTGCCGGCGAGCAGCGCCTGGGGGAGCGAGGCGGCGAGGATCGCCAGCGGCCAGTTGAACGGCACGATGATCGTGACGACGCCCAGCGGCAGGTAGGAGATGCGCAGGTCGGTCGGCGGACCGGCCAGCTCGACCGCCCGGTCGACCTCGTCGACCAGCCCGGTGGCCAGCCCGAAGCGGTGGGCGAACACGATGGAGTCGATGAAGGACTCCATCCGGATCTTGCCGTTCTCCCGGGTGAGCACCTCGGCGGTGGCCGGCCGGTCGGCCTCCAGCGGGGCGAGGGCCGCGGTGATCAGCTCGGCCCGCTCGGCCGGGGTGCGGGCGGCCCAGGCCGGGAACGCGCGGTGGGCGGCGGCGACGGCCTGCTCGGCCTGCTTGGCGCTGGCGGCCGCGGCGTAGCCGACGACGGAGACGCCGTCGGCCGGGTCGACGACCTGGAGCCGGTCGTCGGTGGTGTGCACCTCCCCGTTGATGAAGAGGTCGGTGGTGATCTCGGGCAGGTCTGCGAGGGGCGGCACGGATGCTCCCGGGGGTCGGCGGTGACCAGGGCCGGTACGTACGGCCCGGGGTGTTTCTCCGCCCACCGTAGGCAGGCCCGTGCCGGGACGGAAGCAGTTGCGGACAGTCGTCCGCAGATCGTCACCCCGCGGCCGCCCGGGTCGGGTCGTCCGTCCCGGGCGGGGTGGCGGCCTGGCGGCGGCCGGGTCTGGGACGGATGACGTAGGGGGATCACGCCCGGGGGCGCGGGACAGCGCAGGTGGTACCGGGTTGCATGGCGGCACCGGGATCCGGCCGGTCCGGCGACCGGCCGGGCCGCTCGCCCGGTGCCCCGCCGAGAGGAGCGCACCCGTGGTCCGCGCCGCCTGCCCGCCGTCCGCCGCCGGGTGATCCTGCGGTGGCGGACCCCGCCGGGGTGACACCCCGTCCTGCCCGGACCCTCGACCTGCCACGCTCTGGTCGTCCGGCCGCACCGGTGCGGCCGGACCCGAGCTGGGGGTGGGTGGCGATGAGCGCAGGAGCGACGGCGCAGGAGCAGACGGCGCAGGACCTGCTGGTCGCCCTGGTCGAGGTCTCCGCCGACGGCCTCGGCGTGCTCGACCCCGACGGCCACCTGGTGCGGGTCAACCGGGCCGGCCGGGCGCTCCTCGGCCTGGCCGGCGGTGACCTGCCGCCGCACTTCGTCCCCTTCGGCACCTCACCGGCCGGGCTCGGGGTGCCCGACGGCAGCGGGGCGCTGCTCACGGTCACCACCGTCGACGGCCGCCGGCGGGTGCTGGAGTACCGGCTCACGACGCTGCCCGACGGGCACGCCGCGGTCTGGTTCAGCGACGTCACCGACGAACTGCGCCAGCAGGACCGGCTGACCGCGATCACCCGCGCCGCGGCCCAGGTGGCCGGCGTCCGCTCGCTGCGGACGACGCTGGACGCGGTGGCGCGGGAGGTGGTGCGGACCGCGCAGCTGGGCGCGGTGCAGATCTTCGCCCTGGACGACCCGCGGGCCGAGGTGCGGGTGCTGGGCATGGCCGGGTTCGGCGACGCCGCGGACTTCACCGAGCGGCTGTCGGCGGTCCGCCGGCTGGGAGCGCACGTCCGGTTCATGGACGCCTTCGCGACCGGCCGGCCGGTGGTCGTCCGGCATCGCAAGCCGGTGATCATGGCCGACCCGCGCTGGGCGCCGCTGCACGCGGTGATGGACACCCCCGACTGGGACAGCTTCGCCTCGGTGCCGCTGGTGGTCGGCGGTCGCACCGTCGGCGTCATGAACGCCTACTACAAGCCGGGGGAGGACCCCAGCGCCAGCTCGCTGGCCTTCCTCGAGGCGATGGCCGACCAGGCCGCGGTCGCCATCCACATCGCGGCGCTGCTGGCCCGCACCCGGTCCGAGGCGGAGTCCGACGAGCGCCGCCGGCTCGCCCGGGACCTGCACGACTCGGTGGTGCAGCAGCTGTTCAGCATGCGCCTGCAGGCCGGCGCGCTGCGCGCCCAGCTGGACGCCGGGGAGGCCGGGCCGGCCGGGGTGCGGGCCGCCGCCGGCGAGCTGGCCGAGCTGGCGCAGAGCGCGCTGGCCGACCTGCGCGGGCTGGTCTTCGAGCTGCGGCCGCTGGAGCTGGCCGACCGGGGGCTGGTCGAGGCGGTGCGCGCGCACGCCGACAGCGTCGAGGTCCGCACCGGCCTGGTGGTCGAGGTGCTCGCCGACGGCGACGTCGAGCCCGCCTGGGAGCTGACGGTGCAGGAGGACGTCTACCGGGTGGTGCAGGAGGCGCTGCACAACGTGGTGAAGCACGCGCGGGCGCGCACCGTGGAGGTCCGCTTCGCACTCGAACCCGACGGGCACTGCCTGGTGGTGACGGTGACCGACGACGGGTGCGGCGGTGGGGAGGCCCCGGCCGGGCCCACGCTCGGCCTGGTGTCGATGCGCGAGCGCGCCGAGCGGTGGGGCGGGCGCTGCACCGCCGGACCGCGCGAGGGTGGAGGCTGGCAGGTGCAGCTGACGCTGCCGCTGGTCGAGCAGCAACCAGAGCGGACCCAGGGAGGGCTGGACCGGTGACAGAGCAGCAGCAGGGTGTCCGGGAGTCGGGTGTCCGGGAGTCGGGTGTCCGGGAGTCGGGTGTCCGGAACGCGGGCGCAGGGGAGGCGGGTGCCCCGGAGACGGGTGCCCCGGAGACGGCGACGATCCGGCTCATGGTCGTCGACGACCACGCCGTCGTGCGGCGCGGCATCCTGGCCTACGTCGACGCGGTCCCCGCCCTGGAGGTGATCGCCGAGGCCGGTGACGGGCAGGACGCGCTGGCCCAGCTGGCCCAGCGGCGGACCACCGGTGCGCCGCTGCCGGACGTCGTCCTGATGGACCTGCAGATGCCGCGGATGGGTGGCATCGAGGCGACCGAGGCGATCGTGCGGGTGCACCCGGGCGTCGCGGTGGTGGTGCTGACCAGCTTCGGCGAGGTCGAGCGGGTGCACGCGGCCCTGGCCGCCGGCGCCTCCGGCTACGTGCTCAAGGACGCCGAGCCGACCGAGGTGGTCGCCGCGGTGCGGGCCGCGGCGGCGGGGGAGGTGCACCTGGACTCCGCGGTGGCCCGGCAGCTGACCCGCCGGATGTCCGGCCCGCAGGTCGGGCTGGCGGCGCTCACCACCCGGGAGCGGGAGATCCTGGTGCTGGTGGCGCAGGGCCACTCGAACCGGGAGATCGCCGACCGGCTGGTGATCAGCGAGCGCACCGCCCGCACCCATGTGAGCAACGTGCTCGCCAAGCTCCAGCTCACCTCCCGCACCCAGGCCGCGCTGCTGGCCATCCGCGACGGGCTCATCCCGCCGCCCAGCTGACCGCCGGCCCCCGGCTGTACCGGACTATCGCGACGGATGACGTAGGCGACCCCTGTCGCAGTGCCCGGTCACGTGCTGACCGCCGACGGATACCCCGGAGTGCCCCGCAGGCATAGCGTGGACGTGGCACCGGTCACTCCCGACGGCGACCGTTGCAGCACCAGTCCCCGAGCCGAGGAGCGCGCGCAGCCGATGCCCGACACCCAGTCCGTGCTGGTGATCAGCGCCCACTCGGCCGACTTCGTCTGGCGGGCCGGGGGAGCGATCGCGCTCTCGGCGCAGCGCGGCGCCTCGGTGCACGTGCTGTGCCTCAGCTTCGGTGAGCGGGGCGAGTCGCAGGGGCTGTGGGCGAAGGAGGGGATGACCCTCCAGGGCGTCAAGGACGCCCGCCGAGCGGAGGCCACCGAGGCCGCCGGGCTGCTCGGCGCGAGCATCGACTTCCTCGACCTCGGCGACTACCCGCTGCGGGTCGACGAGGCCGCGCAGGACCGGATCGTCGGGGTGATGCGCGAGCGGTTGCCCGACGTACTGCTCACCCACGTGGCGAACGACCCGTACAACCGCGACCACAACCTGGCGCACGAGACCACCCTGCTCACCCGGATGGTCGCCCAGGCGCACGGGCACGACCCGGGCGCGACGCCGCTGGGCGCGGCCCAGGTGCTGCAGTTCGAGCCGCACCAGCCCGAGGTGTGCGGGTTCGTCCCGGAGCTGCTGCTGGACATCACGCCGGTGTTCGAGCTCAAGAGCAAGGCCATGCAGTGCATGGGCGGCGGGCAGGGCCACCTGGTCGACTACTACACCCAGCTCGGCACCCGGCGCGGCGTGCAGGCCCGGCGCAACGGCGCCCCGAAGGGCGTCACCCAGGCCGAGGCCTTCCAGCGCACCTTCCCGACGGTGGGGGACCAGCTGTGGTGACCCGGCACGTGATCGTCACCGACACCCCACGCCCGGACGCCGACGCCGTGGCCGTCCTGGGGAAGGCGGGGGTCGCCACGGCGCACGAGGCGATGGGCCGCCGCGGGCTCACCCACCCGGTGCTGCGCCCGATCTATCCCGGCGCCCGGATCGCCGGCCGCGCCGTCACGGTGCTCAGCCAGCCCGGCGACAACCTGATGATCCACGCGAGCATCGAGCAGTGCGGGCCGGGTGACGTGCTGGTGGTCACCACCACCTCGCCGTCCACCGACGGCATGTTCGGCGAGCTGTTCGCCACCCAGCTGGCCACCCGGGGCGTGCTCGGCCTGGTCATCGACGCCGGGGTGCGCGACGTCGCCGACCTGACCGCGATGGGCTTCCCGGTGTGGTCCCGCGCGGTCTCCGCGCAGGGCACCGTGAAGGCCACGCCCGGTTCGGTGAACGTGCCGGTCGTCGTCGCCGGTGCCCTGGTGCAGCCCGGCGACGTGGTGGTCGCCGACGACGACGGCGTGCTCGTCGTCCCGCGTGCGGACGCGCCCGCGGTGGCCGAGGCGGCCACCGCCCGGGAGGCGAACGAGCAGGCCAAGCGCGAGCAGTTCCAGGCCGGCGTGCTCGGGCTCGACGTCTACGGCATGCGCGAGAAGCTCGCCGCGCTGGGCGTCAGCTACGTCCGCGCCACCGAGGCGCCGGCCGCTGGGCAGGAGGACCGGGCATGAGCACGTTCGTCCTCGTGCACGGCGCCTGGCACGGCGGCTGGTGCTGGGACCGGGTCGCCCCGCTGCTGCGCGCCGCCGGCCACGAGGTGCACACGCCGACGCTGACCGGGCTCTCCGAGCGGGCCCACCTGCTGTCGCCCCAGGTGGGGCTGGACACCCACACCGAGGACGTCACCCGGCTGATCGAGGTGCTCGACCTGACCGACGTCGTGCTCGTCGGGCACAGCTACGCCGGGCACGTGGTCAGCATGGTCGCCGACCGGGTGCCCGAGCGGATCCGCCGGCGGGTCTTCCTCGACGCCTTCGTCGGGTCCGACGGGGAGACCGCGGTCTCGCTGCAGCCGGAGACGGTGGCGCACCACTGGGCGGAGTCCGCCGCGGAGCAGGGCTTCGGCTGGCTGGTCCCGGTGCGCAAGCTGTCGGTGCTCGGGGTGACCGAGCAGGCCGACGTCGACTGGCTGACCCCGCGGCTGACCGCGCACCCGTGGAAGACCTACACCGACCCGCTCCGACTCTCCGGGGCCGCCGACGCGGTGCCGGCGGCGTTCATCGAGTGCGTGAGCTGGATGCGGGTGTTCCAGTCGCAGGCCGACCGGGCGCGGGAGCGCGGCTGGCCGGTGCACGAGCTGGAGACCGGGCACGAGGCGATGGTCACGGCGCCGAAGGCGCTGGCCGACGTGCTGCACGAGCTGGCCTGAGCGGGAGGAGACCTGCAGATGGAGTTCCTGGTCCGGTCGGAGAACCGGCTGCCCGCCGACTTCCCGCCCGAGCGGCGGGCCGAGCTGCGCGCCGGGGAGCGGGCGCGCGCGGTCGAGCTGCGCGAGGCGGGGGTGCTCAAGCGGCTGTGGCGGGTGCCCGGCCGCAACGCCACCGTCGGCCTCTACGAGGCGGCGGACCCGGCCGAGCTGCACGACGCGCTCATGTCGCTGCCCATGGCCCCCTGGCTCGACGTGCACGTCGAGGCGCTGGCCACCCACCCCCAAGAGCGCACCTGAACGGCAGCACGCACGTGAACGGCAGCACGCAGCTGAACGGCAGCAGGGACAGCAGCAGGGAGCACGGCCGACGGGCGAGGAGGCCCTCATGAGCACCGACCAGACCAGCGCACCACCCCGGCCGAAGATCGACGTGCCGGGTACGCCGATCTTCGACGGCGCCACCAGCCGGCGCGGGTTCAAGATGAACAAGCTGTTCATGAGCCTGCGCACCAAGGAGGCCCGGGACCGCTTCCTGTCCGACGAGCCCGCCTACTGCGCGGAGTTCGGGCTCACCCCCGAGCAGACGACGGCGGTCACCGAGCGCGACTGGCAGGCGATGATCGACCTCGGCGGCAGCATCTTCTACGTCTACAAGCTCGCCATGATGGACGGGCGCTCCATGCAGTACCTCGGCGGTGTGTTCACCGGCATGACCGAGGACGAGTTCAAGGCGGCGCTCGCCGCGGGAGGGCGGTCCTGATGGCCGAGGTGATCTGGGGGCTGGCGACGTCGCACGTGCCGTCCATCGGCGCGGCGATGGACCGCGAGAAGACCCAGGACGACAACTGGAAGCCGCTGTTCGACGGCTACCAGCCGGCCCGTGAGTGGCTGGCGGAGCACAAGCCCGACGTCGCGATCGTGATCTACAACGACCACGCGAACGGCATCGACCTGGACATCGTGCCGACGTTCGGCATCGGCACCGCCGAGCGCTACCCGGTGGCCGACGAGGGCTTCGGTCAGCGTCCGGTGCCCGAGGTGGTCGGCCACCCCGAGCTCTCCCTGCACCTGCTGGAGAACCTGGTCGACGACGGCTTCGACCTCACCGTCTTCCAGGAGCTCGAGGTCGACCACGGCCTGACCGTGCCGCTGTCGGTGTGGACGCCGGAGCCCGGTGACGCCTGGCCGTGCCCGGTCGTGCCGTTGCTGGTCAACGTCATCCAGTACCCGCAGCCGACCGCCGCGCGCTGCTACGCGCTGGGCAAGGCGCTCGGCCGGGCCATCCGCAACTTCCCCGAGGACATCACGGTCGGGGTGCTCGGCACCGGCGGCATGTCCCACCAGCTCGCGGGGGCGCGGGCGGGGTTCATCAACTCCGACTTCGACCGCCGGTTCCTGGCGGAGATCCAGTCCGACCCGGCGAAGCTGGCCGCGCTGTCCCGGGAGGACTACGTCCGGCTGGCCGGCTCCGAGGGCATCGAGATGATCATGTGGCTGATCATGCGCGGTGCGCTGGACGACGACATCACGCGGGTGCACGACACCTACTTCGTGGCGGCGTCGAACACCGCGGCAGCGCTGGCCCTGTTCGAGAACAAGGCCGACAGCAGGGCCCTCCAGCCGGCCTGACCCCGGCCATACCCTCCGACCGAGCCCGGTCCCGCCTGCGCGGGGCCGGGCTCGGTCGTGTCCGGAGTCACATCCGTTACGGCCGCGACACACCGCGGACACGCGGCGTTCACCCAAGATCGGTCGTGTGCCGCCCATTGACTTCCCCCGAAGTGGTGAGCTTCACTTCGGTCGGCGCGGTACCGGAAAGTTTCGATAACCGCCCGGGATCCATCCGGAAGCACAGTGGCTGCGCGATCCATCCCGAGGAGAACACGAACACATGAGACAACGACGTCTGGTCGGCGGGGCAGCGATGCTCGGCCTGGTGGCGGGGGCCGGCGTGGTCGCCGCGCCCGCGGCTGCCGCAGCACCCACCACGGTGCACAGCACCGGCTTCGAGACCGGGACCGACGGCTGGTTCGGCCGCGGTGACGCGGCCGTCGCCGTCAGCACCGACGAGGCCCGCACGGGCGAGGCCAGCCTCGCCGTCACCGGCCGCAGCCAGAACTGGCACGGCGCCGGCCTCGACGCCCGGCCGTTCATGCCGGCCGGCCAGTACACGATCGAGGGCTGGGTCAAGCTGCCTGCCGGCGCGGGCAGCGACCAGGTGTCGCTGAGCGTGGCCCGCACCCCGGAGGGCGGTGCCGCCTCCTACGACTCCGTGGCCTACCAGGTCGCGGTCTCCGACGGCGGCTGGACCAAGCTCAGCGGCAGCTACGAGTTCGCCGGCGGCGTCAGCCAGCTGGAGCCGTACTTCGAGAGCCCCGACGCCACCCAGGACTTCTTCCTCGACGACGTCACGATCGTCGGCGAGGCGGCGGCGCCGCAGGAGCCGGGCACCGTGGCCCCGCTGGCCACCGACTTCGAGGACGGGCTGCAGGGCTGGGGCCCGCGCGGTGACGCCCTGGTCGAGCGCACCACCAGCGACGCGCACAGCGGCTCCGCCAGCCTGCTGGCCACCAACCGGCTGCAGAACTGGCAGGGCCCGGCCATCGACGTCACCCGCAACCTGGCCGTCGGCCAGACCGTGCAGGTGACCGTCTGGGCCAAGCTGGCGCCCGGCCAGGGGTCGGCGTCGCTGCGTGCGTCGATCCAGCGCGACCGCGGCACGCAGACGAACTACGAGAACATCGGCGGCGCCAGCGCGGTCGTCACCGACGCCGAGTGGACCCGGCTGCGGGGCACCTACACCCTCGGCGCGCCGATCGACTCGGCGCAGCTCTACGTCGAGGGCGACGCCGGGAAGAGCTTCCTGATCGACGACGTGACCGTCGCGCCGTTCGCCGAGACCCCGATCCAGGACGTCCCGGCCCTGCAGGACGTGCTCGGCGCCCAGGGCTTCGAGCACGTGGGCGTGGCCATCGACTCCCGCGAGACCGTGGGCCGCGCCGCGCAGCTGGTCACCAAGCACTACGGCGCGATCACCCCGGAGAACGACGGCAAGCCCGAGGTCGTGCAGCCCACCGAGGGGACGTTCGACTTCACCAACCTCGACCGCCTGCTGGACTTCGCCGACGCCACCGGGACCGACGTCTACGGCCACGTGCTCGCCTGGCACTCGCAGACCCCGGCCTGGTTCTTCAGGGACGGCGACCGCAACCTGACCAGCAGCCCGGCCGACCAGGCGATCCTGCGCGCCCGGCTCGAGGCGCACATCAAGGGGATCGCCGACCACATCGACGCCCGCTACCCCGACGGGGACTCCCCGATCTGGGCCTGGGACGTGGTCAACGAGGTCATCGCCGACGGCGACAACGCCAACCCGCACGACATGCGGGACAGCCGCTGGTTCCAGGTGCTCGGCGAGCAGTTCGTCGACGAGGCCTTCCGGCTCGCCGACCGGTACTTCCCCGAGGCCGAGCTGTTCATCAACGACTACAACACCGAGATGCCGGAGAAGCGCGCCGACTACCTGGACCTGGTGCGCAGCCTGATCCAGCGCGACGTGCCGATCGACGGCGTCGGGCACCAGGTGCACGTGGACTTCGCCCGCCCGGTGGAGTGGGTCGGTGACTCCCTCGCCGGCGTGGAGCGGCTCAGCGCCGAGACCGGCCGCCCGCTGCTGCAGGCGATCACCGAGCTCGACGTCAGCGACTCCAAGGAGAACAACGGCGCCGACGTCAGCAACGGCACCGTGCCGCAGCACTCGCCGGCCTACGCCGACGACGCCGACGCGGCCGCCGAGCTCGGCTACTACTGGCGGGACCTGTTCGAGGTGTTCCGGGACCACTCGGACTCCCTCGAGTCGGTGACCGTGTGGGGGATCAGCAACGCGCGCAGCTGGCTGCGCACGTGGCCGGCCGCCCGCCCGTGGGAGCAGCCGACCCCGTTCGACGACGACCTGCAGGTCACCCCGGCCTACTGGGGCATCGTCGACCCGAGCCGGCTGCCGGCCCGCCCGGCGGACGTCTCGCCGCCGCGGATCGCCGCCAAGGACCCGGTGCTGGCCACCTCCACCGGCGTCACCGGTGCCGAGGTGACCTACACCCCGCCGGTCACCGGGGACACCCGGGACGGTGCGATCGTGCCGACCTGCGACACGCCGTCGGGCGCGCTGTTCCCGATCGGCACCACGACGGTCACCTGCACCGCCACCGACCGGGCGGGCAACGTCGCCACCCCGGGCCGGTTCGACGTGGTGGTCACCCCGCCGGCGACCACGACGCGGCTGTACCAGCAGATCAACAACGGGCCGGTCGTGCGGGCGAACGCGAAGCAGACGGTCCAGCTGGTCGTGCAGTTCGGCAACAGGGGGAAGGGCGTGCTGCTGGGCGACACCTTCCAGTACTCCTGCACCCAGACGGCCGGCGCGCCGATGAGCCTGGAGCTGGCCCCCGGGTCGGCCCGCCAGGTCGGCAACCGCGACTACCCGGCCGGGCAGAACGCCAACTTCACCCTGCGCGGCAAGCCCACGCAGGTCGGGACGGCGTCGTTCGACTGCACCCTGTCGATGACCGACGCCCTCGGGGCGCCGGTGACCGCGACCACCTCGGTCACCATCGACGTCCGGAAGTGATCGCCGTCCACAGGTGAGCACCGGGCCCGCGGGCCCACCGCAGCACGCCGGCCCCCGTCCACCGTCAGGTGGGCGGGGGCCGGTCGCGTCCGGGAGGAGCGGTCAGCCGCGCCGTCCCCGGCGGAACCAGGCCAGCGGCCCGACCCAGCCCACGGAGATGACCAGGGCCCAGCGGGCCTTGCTGCCGTTCACCTCGGCGGCCGGGCGGGTCGCGAGGTCGGCCCAGGCGGTGGCGGCCAGCGACAGCTGCACCGAGGCGAGGGTGCGGACGACCGCCTGCTGACGGGGCGTCAGCTCCGACCACGGGGGGATGCGGGTCACCGGACCCGCCCTTCCAGCAGGCAGGTGGCGCCGGCCACGTGCGTGCGGGTGTCGGAGACGTGGGCGCGCAGCTCGGCCAGCACGTCGGGTTCCCCGTGCGGCACGGCGGCCAGCACGGCGCGCCGGGGCCGGAGGGCGGCGTGCCGGAACACCGACCGGGTCAGCTCCGTCCGGACGTGCCGGGGCGCCGCCTGGGCCAGCCAGAACTCCAGTCGCACCGCCGCGTCGTCGGCGCGCACCTCGACGTGCGCCACCGGGCGGCCGCTCGCGTCGAGCGCGGTCACGCCGAGGTCGTCGGACTCGAGCCGGTACCTGCCGGTGGCCGGTCCCGTCATGTCTCCCCCTGGTGGTGGTGCCGGTCCCGGCTCCAGCGTCCCCTGCGGGCGGGTCCGGGACGAGGGACCAAGTGCCCGTGTGCCGTGCGGTCGG
The DNA here is from genome assembly GCF_007994135.1 of Modestobacter roseus. Lineage (NCBI taxonomy): Bacteria > Bacillati > Actinomycetota > Actinomycetes > Geodermatophilales > Geodermatophilaceae > Modestobacter > Modestobacter roseus. The sequence continues at coordinate 1,706,190 of NZ_VLKF01000001.1, read as the reverse complement.
GGGCCTCTAGCGTGGGAGGCCGGAACGCCCGGAGGGACCGGCGCGGGAGAGGCAGGCAGCTGGTGACCAGTGGAACGGGGGAGGCGGCGACCACCCCGGTGCGGGTGTTCCTGCTCGACGACCACGAGATCGTCCGGCGCGGCGTCGCCGACGTGCTGGAGACCGACCCGGGGATCACCGTGGTGGGCGAGGCGAAGAACGCCGCCGAGGCACTGGCCCGGGTGCCGGCGCTGCGTCCGGACGTCGCGGTGCTCGACGTGCGGCTGCCGGACGGCGACGGCGTCAGCGTCTGCCGCGAGCTCCGCTCCAAGATGCCCGACCTCAAGGTCATCATGCTGACCAGCTACAGCGACGACGAGGCGCTCTTCGAGGCGATCATGGCCGGCGCCTCCGGCTACCTGCTCAAGCAGATCCTCGGCCAGGACCTGGTCGCCGGGGTGCGCACGGTCGCTGCCGGGGGGTCGCTGCTCGACCCGACGGCGGCTGCGGCGGTGATGGAGCGCATGCGCCGGGCCGCCGAGCCGGCCGGGCCGCTGGCGAAGCTCAGCGACCAGGAGCGCACCGTGCTGGAGCTGATCGGGGAGGGGCTCACCAACCGGCAGATCGGTGAGCGGATGTTCCTGGCCGAGAAGACCGTCAAGAACTACGTGTCGCACCTGCTGGCCAAGCTGGGGCTCGAACGGCGCACCCAGGCGGCGATCCTCGCCACCGAGCTCCGCGGCCGCCCCGGCGCAGCGCCCTGACCCGCGGCCGCGCGGGTCAGGCGCTGACGGCGGTGTCGGCCGAGGGCCGCGCGGTGCCCAGCGAGATGCGGCGGCCGCGCAGCAGGGTCATCCCGATCGCCACGTAGCAGGGCTCGTCGGCCGGCGCCCAGGCGCGGGCGCCGGTCACGTCCAGCGCCGCGACCTCCACCGGGTCGGTGATCAGCCGGGAGGCGCCCACGACGGTGACGTTCCAGCCCGTGCGGTCGGTGCGGTCGTGCTCGTCGACCTCGAAGGCGACGACCGCACCCCGGCTCGCCGCGGCGACCTTGCTGCCACGTCGGGTGGGGATGACGACCTCCGCTCCGACGACGGCGAAGGACACCGGCTGGATCGCCGGCAGCGCCCCCTCGGTGTAGGCGATCCGCCCGATGGCCGCGGTCGCCAGCAGACGCCGGCACTCCGCGTCACTGAGCTCTTCGAGGACGCGATCGGTCACGGGGTTCCTCCTGTGCGCGGTACGCCGATCGTGCCGCGCACAATCGTCTACCGCTCCACTGTGCCCGGCGGACCACCGCCGCACCCGGGTCCTAGGTCCCGAGCTGGCCCGTCGACGTCCCCGTCCGGCCGGAGGGGTGGTCAGCCGCGGCCGGGAACGGGCAGCGGGGCGCACCAGCGCAGCCGGGTACCGCCGTCCGGCAGCGCCTCGACGGCGCTGTCCCCGCCCCACCGGCCGGCGCGCTCCTGCAGGTTGCGCAGGCCGCTGCGGGCCACCGTGGGGGCGATGCCGCGCCCGTCGTCGAGCACCTCCAGCACCACGTCGTCGGCCACGTCGAGGGTGACGGTCACGTGCCGCGCTCCGGAGTGGCGGGCGGCATTGCTCACCCCTTCGCGCACCACGGCCTCGACGTCGACCGCCAGCTCCCCGGTGACCAGGGCGTCGACCGCGCCGGACATCCGCACGGTCGGGTGCAGGTCGTCCCCGGCGCCCGCGGTCACGATGTCGAGCACCCGCCGCCGCAGGCTGTCCTGCTGGTTCCCGCCGTCGGTCGTGTGCAGGTCGAAGATGGTCGTGCGGATGTCGCGGACGGTCTCGTCCAGCTGGTCGATCACCCCGCGCAGCCGCTGCTGCACGGCGACGTCCCGGACCCGGCCGGTCGCCGCCTGCAGGCTGAGCCCGGCGGCGAACAACCGCTGGATGACGTGGTCGTGCAGGTCCCGCGCGATCCGGTCGCGGTCCTCGTAGACGTCCAGCTGCCGGGCCACCTGCTGGCGGACCGCCATGTCCAGGGCGAGGGCGACCTGGTCGGCGAAGGAGCTGATCAGCGGGCCCAGGGCCGGGTCGAAGGGATCACGGCCACCACGGCGGCAGGCGATCACCACGGCGGTCTGGCTGTCGGCGCCGCGCAGCGGCACCGCGAGCGACGGCCCCCAGGCCACGTGCGCGTTCGGGCCCCGGTAGTCGACCCCGGTGAGGTCCAGGGTGACCACCCCGTCGGCCCCGGCCACCGCCGCGAGGACCGGGCTGTCGGCCACGCCGAGCGTGGTGCCGGTGAGGTCCTCCAGTTCGGCCCCGCGCTGCGCCTCCACCCGGAAGCGTTCCGCGTCGTCGGCCGCCCGCACCAGCCAGGTTCCGTCGGCGTCGGTGAGCTCGGCGACCCGGTCGACCACCAGCTGGAAGGACGCCTCGGGGCTGAGCCCGCCGAGCAGGGCGGCGCGCACGTCGGCCACCGCGGTGAGCCAGCGCCGGCGCACCTCGCCCTCGGCGTAGAGGCGGGCGTTGTCGATGGCGATGCCGGCCGCACCGGCCAGCGCGGTGAGCACCGCCTCGTCCTCGGCGGTGAACGCGCCCTCGCGCTCGTCGGTCGTGTGGGTGCGCTTCTCGGTCATGTAGAGGTTGCCGAACACCTCGCCGCGGACCAGCACCGGGACGCCGAGGAAGCTCCGCATCGGCGGGTGGTGGGCCGGCATGCCCACCGACGCGGGGTGGGTGCCGAGGTCGGTGATCCGCAGCGGGTGCGAGTCGGTGATCAGCTGCCCGAGCACCCCCTTGCCCTCGGGGAGGTGGCCCATCCGGGCCGCCAGCTCGGCGTCGATGCCGACGGTGATGAACGCGCCCAGCCCGCCGCCGGGTCGCAGCACCCCCAGTGCGCCGTACCGCGCGTCGACCAGCCCGGTGGCCGCCTCCACGATCTGGCGGAGGGTGGCGTCGAGGTCCAGGCCGCTGGAGACGCTGAGGAAGGCGTCGAGCAGGTCCTGCACCCGCTCCTGGGACCGGGCCACGGCAGCCAGCCGCTCCTGCACCTCACCCAGCAGCTCGGTCAGTCGCATCCCGGCCAGGGGTGAGGGGGCCGCCGGCGCGGGGCCGGTGGCGTCGGGGTGGGGCGTGCGGCTGGTCATCTCGCCCAGATTGGCACTGACGTGGTTCCGGTGGAAGGCCGGGGGGCCGGGCCCGTGCGCAGCCGTCGGCCGGACAGGGTCGCGGCGCGCAGCATCACGTAGCAGTGCCGCGTGGCGGGGAACCACGGGCGCACCCCCCAGCGGTCCAGCCGGGCGACCTGGTCCGGGTCGTGCACCAGGCGCGACGGGCCGAGCACCGTCACGTCCCAGCCGGTCCGACCGTCGGCGTCGACGTCGTCGACCTGGAGGGCGAGCACGGCGGCCCGGGCCGCGTCGGCCAGCTCGCTGCGGGCGTCCACCGGCACGAGGAGCTCCTGCCCGGACAGCAGGTAGCTGACCGGCTGGAGCACCGGCAGGGCGCCCGCGGTGAACGCGATGCGCCCGACGTCCCGGGTGCCCAGCAGACGCAGGCACTCGGGCGCCCGGAGCGCCTCGGGCTCGCGGCCGGCGCCGGTGGGGGACACCGGGCCCACCGGTCCGGGTCAGCCGTTGCCGCGGACGGGCCGCGGGGCGAGCTCGGCGGCGATCTGCTCCGCCCAGGCCCGGACGGCGGGCCAGTCCCGGGAGTCACCGACGGGAGCCCGCATCGCGGTCACCACCGCCCGCTCCGCCAGGCCCAGCCGCGCGGGGTCGAGGCGGCCCGGGAACACCCGGTGCTCCCGGGCGGTGAGCGAGCGCAGCAGCGGGGCCGCGTCGTGCGGGTCGTCCGGCGGGAACGGCGGCGCCCCGATCGGCCCGCTGCTGAACAGCCAGACCGGGCGTCCGCGCAGCGCCGCGGCGTGCCGGGCGGCGTAGTCCCGGGCGGGCGCCAGCCAGCGGCCGGCGTAGACCGCGCTGCCGAGCACCACCGCGTCGTGGTCGGCCGGGTCGCCGGCCCGTTCCACCGGCAGGATCTGCACGACCAGGGTGGGCGACGCGGCCCGCAGCACCCGGGCCAGCTCCTCGGCGATCTCGGCCGTCGCCCCGTGCCTGCTGGCGACCGCGACGAGCACCCGGGATCTGCCCTCGCCGTTCGTGCCGTGCGCCGGGTGGGGGGTGCGCGGGGCCTGCGTCGGCATCGTCGTCTCCGTCCGTCGGTCCCTGCCAGCCTCTGCCGGCTGCCGGTCCCGCTGCGCGGGCCGGTGGTCCCGGAACGCAGGGGCAGAGGGCCCGCCCCGGCACCGGCGTTCTCCACGGCGGGCCCTTCGCCCCCTGCCCGGGCCACGGGCGGGGCGGCAGGCTGGGCACACCGGTCCGGGACAGCCCTGGGCGCGCCCGGCAGGAGGGTCCGTGGAGCAGCAACCCGGCGTCGTGCTGACGCTCAACGTGGGGTCGTCGTCGCTCAGGGCGGCGGTGCGAGACCCGCGGGCCCTGCTGCGGCTGCACGTGCGGGACCTGCACGAGACCGGCGGGGAGCTGGCGGCGGTGGGCCCGGGGGACCGGCAGGAACACCGGCACCTGCCCGGCGGATGGCGCGCTGCCCTCCCCGCGGTGGCCGACGCGCTCACCGGGCGCGGGCTGGACCCGGCGGTGGTCGTGCACCGGATCGTGCTCGGCAGCCAGCTGCTGACCCGGCCGCGCCGGGCCGACGACGCCCTGCTGGCCCGGCTGCACGGCGAAGTGCGCCGGGCGCCGCTGCACCTGCCGCGCCAGCTCGCGGTGGTCGACGAGGCCCGCCGGCTCTGGCCGCGGGCGGTGGTGGTGCTGTGCCCCGACGGCGGATTCCACGCCGGCCTGCCCGACGAGGCGGTGGCGCTGCCGCTGCCGGCCGGCGACCGCGCCACCGGGCTGCGGCGCTGGGGGTTCCACGGGCTGGCCGTGCAGAGCGTGGTGCAGACGGTGCCCGACCTCGGGGACGCCGTCGTCGTGCACCTGGGCAGTGGGTGCAGCGTCACGGCCGTCAGCGGTGGCCGCTCGCGGCACACGACCATGGCGCTGAGCCCCGCCGGTGGCGTCCCGTCGCTGACCCGCAGCGGGGACCTCGACCCCGAGGTGGTCCTGCAGCTGGTCGAGGCCCGCGACGGCGACGTCGCCGCGGTGCGGACGCTGCTCAACCAGCAGTCCGGGGTGCGGGGCCTCTCGGGCGGACGCAGTGACGTGCGCGCACTGCTGGCCGACGGCGACCCCGCCGCCGACCTGGCGCTGCGGGTGTGGGTCCGGGACGTGGCGATGGCGGTCGCCGGGGCCGTGACGACGCTGACCGACTGGCGGACGGTGGTGTTCAGCGGCGGCATCGGCACCGGCTCGGCAGAGGTCCGGGAGCGGGTCTGCGCCCGGCTGCTCCCGCTGCGGCCGGGGGCCGCGGCGGCACCGGGCGCGCCCAGCGAGCAGCTCGGAGCAGCCGGGGTGCGGGTGCTGACCGTGCCGGTCGACGAGGAGGCGGTGCTCGACGGCCTCGCCCGCCAGCTCCTCGACGCGTCGCCGGCCCGCCGCTGACCGGGCCGGTCGGCGGCGGGCCGGCAGGTCGGTCACCCCTGTCGCGACCTCCCGGCCGCGGTCAGCGGTGACCGTGCCTCCCGCGGCACGGCCGGCACCGGCACCACCAGCACGGCGGTGGGCGCCCGGTGGACCACCGAGTGCACCGTGGCGTTGAGGGTGTCCGGGACCGGGGTGGGGCGGCCGATCACCACCAGGCTCGCGCCCTGGGACCGGCCGACCAGCACCTGGCCCGCCCGGCCGGGCACCACCACCGCCTCGACCTCCAGCTCCGGGTGCGCGGTGCGCAGCTCGGCGACCGCGGCCTCCACCCCGGCTCGCTCGCTGCGGTCGGTGGCGTCCGGGTCCAGCCGCCAGCGCAGCGACCGCACCGCGTCGTCGGTCAGCTGCCGCCAGGCGTGCACCACCTCCAGCGGCTCACCGCGGTCGATCGCCTCGCGAGCCGCGGCGGCCAGCACGTCCACCGTCCCCGGCTCGCCGTCGACGCCGGCGACGACGCCGTGGCAGGGCAGCCCGCCGCCGGTGCGGCGGTGCACCAGCACCGGTGCCGCGGACGTCGCGACGACCTCCTCGGCGACGGTGCCCAGCGACGTCCCGAGCGAGGTGGCTCCCCAGGTGAGGCCGACCGCGCCGACGACGACGAGCGAGGCGGAGGCCGAGGCGGCGCGCAGCACGTCGGCGGCGGTGCCGTCGACCAGTTCCGCGCGCACCTGGTCCCCGGGGAGCCGGCCGCCCAGCGAGGCGCGCAGGCGCTCCAGGTCGGCGGCGGCCGACCGGCGGGCCGCCGCCCGTGCGTCGACGCCGGCCGGCAGCCCGGCCGGCTGGGTCGCGGGCCAGCTGAAGGCGCGGACCAGGTGCAGGGGTGCGCCGCGCCGGCCGGCCTCGGCCGCCGCGGCGCGCGCGGCCTCGGCGGCGGGGACGGAGCCGTCGACCCCTGCGACGACGGGTGCGGTGGACTGCGGGTGCATGGCTGCTCCAGTGCTCGGGCGGCGGTCCCCCCGATCGTGCGGCGTCGTCCAGCACCGTCCCGGGGGCGAAGGTCCCCGATCGGTGTGCCGTACCGCCCTCGCCCACGGCCGCCGCATGCGAGGACGGTGTGACGTGCACCACCACGATCGACTCCGCGAGCAGGAGGGGACACCATGACCATCGCCGACGCACCGGGTCCGATGGAGGGCCGCAACCGCACCCGCCCCGCACCGGACCCGCTGGCGATGTCGCCGGCGGAGAAGCTGGCCGCGGAGTGGGAGGCCCGGCACGACGTGGCCGCCCGCGGGCACCGGGTCCCGCCGGACGCCGTCCAGCACTACCTGGCCCAGCACCGCGTGGCCCAGCACGACAGGGCCCAGCACAACAGGGCGGAGTCGCTGACCCGGGACGCCCGTCGGACCGGCGAGCACGAGGCCGCCACGCCCGCCCGGCGGGCCGCGGAGCGGCCGGCCGCGGACGAGACGACCGTGGACCCGCCCGCACCGGTCCCGCGACGGCGTCGCTGGCCGTGGCGACGGCGGTGACCACGCGATCCGAGCGCGCCGCGGACGCGGGGCGGCTCAGCCGGGGCCGGGGTCCGCGCTGCCCAGGTCGACGCTGACGGCGACGACCCCGGGGACGGTCCGCGCCAGGGTGGCCAGTGCCCGGGTCAGCACCGCAGGGTCACCGGTGCCGTCACCGGCGGGCGGCCTGCTGCGGTCGGTGCGGCCCACGGCGACGACACCGTCGGTCGCCGTCACCCACCAGCCCTCGAGTTCGCCCGTGTAGGCCTCGACCAGGCGCAGCACATCGGCAGCGACGTCCTCGTCGAGCCGCACCAGCGTGCGCAGCAGGTCGCGGCGGCTGAGGATGCCGACCAGCCGCTCCCCGTCGACGACCGGGGCACTGCGCAGCTGCCGGTCGACGAAGAGCCGGGCCACGTCGGCGACGTCGGCGGTGGCCGGCACGGTCACCACCGGGGAGGTCATCACGCCCTGGACCTGCATCGGTGGCGCGGCGTGCTCCGGCTCGCGCACCATGTGCAGTCGCGGGTCCTGGGGCAGTCGACTGCGCAGCACGTCGGCCTCGGCGACGATGCCGACGACCGCGCCCGTCGCGTCGACGACCGGCAGCGCCGCCCAGCCGTTGCGGGCCATGAGCTCGGCGGCCTGCCGCGCCGTCGCACCCGGCGGCACGGTCACCACGTCCCGGGTCATCAGGTCCCTGGCCTGCACGGGGTCTCCCTCCCTCGCTGGGCTGCCCACGCTGGCGCACGCCCGGGCGTGACCGCAAGGGCCGGAGGTCTCGGGCCGGGTGCCGGAGACGGGCCGGCCGCCGCGGTGACCCGTACCGGCGGGGTCGAACGTCCCGGGGGGCGGGGACGTGCGCCCGCCGTGACCCGCCTCCCGCCCGAGCAGGGTGGGGGCGGGCCGGGACGCGCCGGCACCGCCACCGCCCGGTCCGGTGACCGGACGTCCGAGAGCCAGGAGGCTGCTGTGCACACCGTCGAGGACACCGACCGGCCCCGCGTCGTCGTGGGGGTGGACGGTTCACCCGGTTCCCGGGTGGCCCTGGCCTGGGCGCTGGAGAGCGCCGCCCGGCGTGGCGCAGCGCTCCAGGTCGTCGCCGCGTACCCGGTCGACCTGTACTGGGCCGACGCCCACCTGCTCGACCGGGGGCGGCTCGACCTGCTGCGCGAGGACACCGGGGCCCGCGCCCGCGAGCTCGTCACGGCGGCGCAGCGCGACCCGCGGAGCGCGGGCGTCGCGGCGGTGCCGGTCGAGGTGCTGGCCGTCCCGGGTGCGCCGGCCGAGCAGCTGGTCCGGCTGTCGGAGGGGGCCGAGCAGCTCGTCGTCGGCAGCCGCGGCCGGGGCGGGCTGCGCAGCACGCTGCTCGGGTCGGTGGCGCTGCACTGCTCGGCGCACGCCCGCTGCCCCGTGGTGGTCGTGCACCCGGCGACCGCGCCGACGGCCGGGCCGCCGCGGGTGGTCGTCGGGGTCGACGGCTCCGCACCTGCGCGCGCCGCCCTGGCCGAGGCCGCCCGGGCCGCCGCGGAGCTCGACGCCACGCTGGAGGTGGTGACCGCCTTCCACCTGCCCGTGCTGTGGACCGACCTGTCCGTGCTGGTGGTCGAGTCCCAGGACGAGTTCCGGGACGAGGCGCTCCGCCGGGCGCGGGACGTCGTCGACGACGTGCTCGGCGCCGATCCGCCGGTGCCGGTGCAGGTGCTGGCCGAGGAGGGGCGGGCGACCGACGTGCTGGTCACCCGCGCCGCCGGTGCGACCCTGCTGGTGGTGGGCAGCCGGAGTCGCAGCCGGCTGCCCGGGATGGTGCTGGGGTCGGTGGCCCTGCACGCCGTGGTCCACGCGCCGTGCCCGGTGCAGGTCGTGCACCCGGCCGGCGCGCACGACGGGGCGGCCGGCGCCCGGCGGATGGCGGCCGGCGCGAGCTGAGGCGCCCCGGGCGCCGGTCCGAGGCGGCAGCATGAGCGGCTCGGGCCGGAAGCGCCGAGTCCGTGGTCGGGAGGAACGGGATGACCCAGGACCAGCAGTGCCAGTGCCGACCGGACCGGACCGAGGAGTGCCAGGCCCGGCAGGTCGGGGACGTGGTGGTCGGCGATGTCGCCGTCCGCCGGGTCGCCTCGGGCGCGACGGCGAGTGGCGCGCTGGCGGTGGGGAGCTGGGCGGTGGGCGCACTCGCCGTCGGCTCGTTCGCCGCGGGCGGCCTGGCGGTGGGGGCGCTGGCGATCGGCCTGCTGCGGATCGGCCGGCTGACGGTCCGGCGGGCGGAGTTCGGCGAGCTGCGGGTCGACCGCCTCGTGGTGGGCGGGCGGCCGGTCGGCTGACCGCCGCGGGGTCAGCCGCGGGCGGCCTCGAACTCGGCGCGGGTGGGCGGGTCGGCGCCCGGCCGGGTGCAGGCCAGCGCCGCGACCAGCGCCGCGTCGTCCAGCAGCGCGACGAGGTCGGGCTCCGGGAGCTCCAGCAGCGCCGTCCGGTCGAGCACGCCGGTGCGCACCAGGCCGGCGAACAGCCCGGCGGCCAGGCTGTCCCCGGCGCCCACCGTGTCCACGACCTGCACCGGGGGCACGTCCCGGCGCAGCAGTGGCCGGCCGGGGCGGGCCGCGCGCAACGGCCGGCCGCCGTCGGTGACCAGCACCAGCGCCGGCCCCTCGGCCGCCCAGCGGGTGGCGGCCTCGTCCAGGTCGGCGTCGGGCTCCAGCCAGGCCATGTCCTCGGCGCTCACCTTGACCACGTCCGCGGTGCGCCGCAGTCCGGCGACCCGGTCCCGGACGGCGTCGGCGTCGGCGATGAGCGTGGGCCGGACGTTGGGGTCGAAGCTGACCAGCGCCGTCCCCTCCTCCCGGACCCGGGCCACCTGCGCGGCGATCGCCGCCGACCCCGGCGGTGTCCAGCTGGAGATCGACCCGACGTGCACGATCCGGGTGCCGGCCGGCCAGGCCCGGGCCAGCTCGTCGGGCGTCCACTGCCAGTCGGCGGCGCCGTGGGTGTGGAACGAGTAGCTGCCCGACCCGTCCCCGGCCAGCGCGACCACCGCCAGGCTCACCGGCTCCTCCGCGGCGACCATGGCGTCGGTGGCCACGCCGTTGCGCGCGGCGTGGTCGCGCAGCAGGTCACCGAACGGGCCGGCCCCGACCCGGGCCATCAGGTGCGTCGGGGCGCCCAGCCGGGCCGCGGCCACCGCGACGTTCAGCGCGTTGCCGCCGGGGAAGGCGGTGTACTGCGGCGGGGGCGGTGCGGCGGGACGGGTGCCCGGCGCGGCGGCCTCCTGGCTACCGGCCGGCGTGCTGGGCGAGACCGGGATCAGGTCCACGACCAGCTCCCCGACGACGGTGATCACCGGCACACCGTAGCCGCGGGCCGGGGCATCAGCCGAGCGAGGCGATCAGGTCCCGGCGGGCACACCTTTGCGATCCGGTGACGGATCGCCACATGCGCGACGCGGGGCTTCCACGAGGGCGTCCGGCCGCTCAGGGTGGACGCATGGTCTCCGTCTGGGTACAGAGCGTGCACAACCTGCACTGCATCCGATGCGACAGCCGGCTCGTCGAGCAGGCCGGGCGCTTCGCCGTCGCCGAGCGGCCCACGCCGGTCTACGTCGGTGAGGTGGGCACCCTGCAGTGCCCGGAGGGCCATCCCCTCCCGCCGCGCGACGAGCTCTATGCGCACCGCGAGCAGCGCGGCCTGCCCCGTGCGGCCCCGGTGTCGGAGGTCGACGCCCCCTCCGCGGAGCGCCCGCTCATGTCGGTGGAGCGGTGAGCAGCGCGGCGTAGTCCGCCGCGGTCAGCGGCGCCGAGCTCAGCTCGCCCGAGGGCAGTGGTGCCTCGACCGGGAGCCCGTCGCGGCTCAGCAGCACCTCGTCCACCCCCGCCACGCTGGTGGCGGTGAGCACGATCTGGGCGACCGTGCGCCGGCTGTCCCGTCCGGACGGCGCGTCGACGTCGTTCTCGAAGGAGATCGTCGCCGTCGACCCGGAGAGGTCGGCCAGGGCGAGCTCGGTGCCCGGCGGCAACGCGGTGGAGAGCTGGTCGTCCCGCTCCGCGCGGGTCGGCCCCTCGGTCAGGTCGCGCAGCAGGTCGGCCAGCCGATCGGCCGTCCCTCCCGCGGGCACCTCGCGCGGCCGGGGGACCAGCACGTCCTCGGCGGTCACCAGGTACACGTGCGGCTGCTCGGTGCCCGGCTGCGCCGGGACGGACGACGACGGCGGGGTGCTGGGCGACGCGAGGGCCGAGGGCACCTCCGAGCTGGGGATCGCCTCCGGTGGTCCACCCGTGGGCACCCCGCAGGAGACGAGCGCGAGGGGCACCGCGAGCGCGAGGGGCAGGGCGAGCGTGAGCGGGGCGAGCCGGCGGTGGGGGCTCACGACGACGCCGCCGGCAGCGCGGGAGCGGACGACGCCGCGGGCAGCGCGATGCTGAACCGGGCCCCGCCGTCGGGGCCGGGCGCGCACCAGGCGGCGCCGCCCAGGTGCGTGGCGGTCTCGGCGACGATGGCCAGCCCCAGCCCGGCGCCGGGCAACGACCCGCGGGCCGCGCGCGGGCCGCGGGCGAACCGCTCGAACACCCGCTCCCGGTCCTCGGCGGCGACGCCCGGTCCGTCGTCGTCGACGTGCAGCACGACGGAGTCGCCGAGGCGCTGGACCTGCACCGCCCGCACCCCGCCGGCGTGCCGGTCGGCGTTCTCCACCAGGTTGCGCACGGCCCGCTCCAGCGGGAGCTTGCGGGCCAGCACCGTGGTGCTCTCCTCGTCGTCGGCGGCCAGCAGGTCGACCGGGTGGCCGGTGCGTTCGAGCACCTCGCGGACGAGCGCCGCGACGCTCACCGCCGGCGCGGCCGTCCCGGGCGAGGCGTCGTCCGCGCCGGGGGAGTCGCGGGAGTTGTCCAGCTTCGCCAGCTCCAGCAGGTCGTCCAGGGTCCGGCGGAAGCGGTCCAGCTCCGACTGCACCAGCGCCAGCGCCTCGCGGCCCCGCGGGGTGAGGTCGTCACGGCGGCCGGCCAGCACCTCGACGGTGGTCACCAGGCTGGTCAGCGGGCTGCGCAGCTCGTGGCTGACGTCCCCGACGAACCGGGCGTCCCGGTCGATCCGCGCGGAGAGCGCGTCGACCATGCTGTTGAAGCTGCCCACGATCGCGATCAGGTCGGGGTCGTCGGTCGGGGGGAGGCGGGTGGCCAGGTCGCCCCCCGCGATCGCGGTCGCGGCGCCGGCCACCTGCTCCAGCGGTTGCACCGCACGGCGGCTGGCCCAGCTGCCGAACGCCGCGCCGGCCAGGGTCGCCGCGCCGGCACCGGCGGCGAGCACCGCGCCGAGGGTGCGCAGCGAGAGCTCCAGTTCGGTGAGCGGGGCCAGCTCGTAGAACTCGACGTCGGTGCCGGGCAGCCGGGTGCCGACCACCACGCGCGGCCCGGTCCGGGAGTCGGTGCGCGCAGTGGCCGGCTCACCGGCGGCGACCTGCTCCTGCAGCACCGTCGGGACGTCGCGGGCGCCCACCTCCAGGCTGGAGGAGTACCAGGCGCCCCCGCTGCGCACGACCACGTCGCCGCCGCCGGAGGGCACCAGCTCGCCGAGCGCGTCACCGACCTCCGTGCCGGCGGTGGACAGCCGGCTGCGCAGCAGGCTCGCGTCGGTGAGGGCCTGCCGGACGGCGGAGCGCTCCCGCTGGTCGAGCAGGTAGTTGCGGGCCAGCACGAAGGTGGTCACCACCAGGACGGCGGAGACGAGCAGCGTGCCGGCGGCGAACCCGAGCACGATCCGCGAGCGCAGCCCGCGCGGGCGCTGGTTCCACCTCACGGCAGACCCGGCTTCACTGCAGGTCCAGCCGGTACCCCAGCCCGCGGACGGTGACCACCACCTGCGGGTTGCCGGCGTCGAGCTCGATCTTGGTGCGCAGCCGCCGGACGTGGACGTCCACGATCCGCTCGTCGCCGAAGAACCCGTGCTCCCAGACCCGGCTGAGCAGCTCCTGGCGGCTCAGCACCCGGCCGGGCACGGAGGCGAGCTCGCAGAGCAGCCGGAACTCGGTCAGCGTCAGGGCCAGCTGCTCCTCGCCCCGGTGCACGGTGCCGCGTTCCTGGCGCAGCACCAGCGGCGCTGCGGCGTGCGCGTCCAGCACCACCTCCGGGGTGGCGTTCTCCGCGGCGCCCGGCCGCGGGGCGCCGCTGGACACCCGGCGGCGCAGCGCGCGCAGCCGGGCCGTGACCTCCTTGAGCTGGAAGGGCTTGGTCACGTAGTCGTCGGCGCCGGCCTCCAGCGCGGCCACGATGTCGTGGGTGTCGGCCCGGGCGCTGACCACGATGATCGGCAGGTCGTGGTCCCGCCGGACCTCGCGGATCACGGCGAAGCCGTCCATCGCCCCGAGCATCAGGTCGACGAGCATGAGGTCGGGGACGGCGACGGCGACGCGGCGGACCGCGTCCTCGCCGTCGACGGCCTCCTCGACCAGGTAGCCCTCGTCCTCGAGTGCCCAGCGCAGGGCGGTGCGGATGTGGTCGTCGTCCTCGACGACGAGGAGACGCGGCGGCACGCGGGACATGTTGCCATTCGGCCCGGCGGGCAGCGCCGGTGCAGTGCGGTCGTCATCGGATCGCAAATGAACGGACGGGTCGTTCGTCACCCCCCACGGGCACTGTTGCCCAGGGGCGCACCGAACGGCGCCCGGCCGAGGAGGACCGCATGACCACCAGCACCGCAGCCCGGCAGACGTCCGTGCGACCGGACGACCGCAGCGGCGACGAGCGGCTGGTCCAGCTCTGCGAGGCCGACGTCTGCGACGGGCTGGCCGACGTGCGGTGGCTGCTGCACCAGGCCCTCCTCGGCGGTGCCCGGCGGATCGTCGTCGACCTGACCGAGGTGCCCCACCTGGCCAGCCCCGCGCTCGCCAGCTTCCTCTGGGCGCACCGCATCTGCCGCGCCCGCGGTGGCGCCGTGGTGCTGCGCGGCGCCGACCGGCGCACGCAGGACGTGCTGCGCCGCACCGGTCTGCAGCACGTGCTGCACGTCGAGCCGCGCCGGCCCCGGAGCGCCGCGTGACCCGGTCGGCGCACCAGCCGGAGACCGCCTACCAGCAGTTCGTCGACGCCCGGGCCGGAGCGATCCGGGCCGGCGGCCGGCTGAGCGTGCAGGGCGCGGACCTGATGCGCGGTGCGGTGCTGGTGCTGCAGGGGCACGGGCACCGGCGGGTGGTCCTCGACCTGGAGGGGGTGCAGGCCGTCGACGACGACGGACTGCACGCCCTCCGCTCGCTCCAGGACGCGATGTCGGCCACCGGCCGGGAGCTGGTGCTGCTGCACCCGCCTGCCGGGGTGGGTGCGCGGTGAGCACCCGGCACAGCTGCCCGGGCTGCGGGGCACCGGACCCCGAGGAGGTCCGCGACCCCGGCGACGACCCGGGCTGGTGGTCGCGGCTGCGCTGCCGCGCCTGCGCCTACGAGTGGGCCGCCGGCGCCTGAGCGCCCGGCTCGTCCGCCGACCCGGTCACCACCACGTCCGGGGCGTCGTCGACCACGCCGTCGGTGTCCGGCGCGGCGGGCGCTGACGTGACCTCCCCGGCGGTGCGCGCCGGGGCCGGCAGGTCGGCCTCGTCGGTGACCGCCTCACCCCGGGCGACCATCCCGGCGACGTCGGACAGCGGGATCTCCTTGATCAGCAGGGCGAGCACGAAGGCGATGGCGAACGCGGGGAGCAGGTAGCCGAAGACCGGGGCGAGGGAGTCGGCGTAGGCGGCGACGATCGCCGACCGCAGCGGCTCCCCGGCGGCCTGCACCGCCGCGGGGACGAGGGTGTCCGGGGAGACGATCCCCGCCGCGGCCGCCTCCTGGGCGTTCGCGGCCAGGGCGCCGCCCAGGTTCTCGGCCAGCCGGCTGGTGAAGATGGTGCCGAAGACCGCCACGCCGAGGGTCGCGCCGACCTCGCGGAAGTAGTTGTTGGTCGCCGTGGCCGAGCCGATGTCCCGCGCGGAGACCGCGTTCTGCGCGACCAGCACCACGATCTGCATGATCAGGCCCAGGCCCAGCCCCATGACGAACAGCTGGGAGCCGACCACCCAGACCGGCGTCTGCCCGCTGAGCGTGGTCATCCACGCCATCGCGGCGGCGACCGTGGCCACCCCGACGACGGGGAAGACCTTGTACCGGCCGGTGCGGGTGGTGGCGATGCCCGACCCGATGGCGGTGATGAACAGGCCGCCCATCATCGGCAGCATCAGCAGGCCGGAGTTCGCCGCCGAGGTACCCGAGGCCATCTGCAGGAAGGTGGGCACGAAGGCGACCGCGGAGAACATGCCCAGCCCGACGGCGGCGCCCAGCGCGGTGGCCACCACGAAGCTGCGGCTGCGGAACAGCGACATCGGGATGATCGGCTGCGCGGCGCGCAGCTCGACCTGCACGAACGCGACCGCGGCGACGACGAACAGCGCCATCAGCCCGAGGGTCCGCGGGTCGGTCCAGCCGTCGCTGCCGCCCAGGTCGGTGAAGAAGATCAGCGACGCGGTGGCCGTCGACAGGGTGACGACGCCGAGCACGTCGACCGGCTCGGTGTTCCGCTTGCGCGGCAGGGCGAGGGCGAACCAGGCGACGACGAGCGCGGCCAGGCAGATGGGCACGTTGATCCAGAAGCACCACTGCCAGCCCAGGCTCGGGTGGTCGGTGAAGAACCCGCCGACCAGCGGCCCGGCCACCGCCGAGAGGCCGAAGACCGCACCGAGCGGGCCCATGTACTTGCCGCGCTCCCGGGCCGGGACGATGTCGGCGATGATCGCCTGGGACAGGATCATCATCCCGCCGCCGCCGAGGCCCTGGACGCCGCGCCAGAACACGAACGCGCCGAAGCTGGGGGAGAGGGCGGCGCCGACGCTGGCGATCGTGAACAGGCCCAGGGCGACGAGGAAGAGCGTGCGCCGGCCGAACAGGTCGCCGAACTTGCCGTAGACCGGCATGACCAGGGTGCTGGCCAGCAGGTACGCGGTGGTCACCCACGCCATCTGGGAGACCCCGCCCAGGTCGCCGACGATCGTCGGCATCGCGGTGGAGATGATCGTCTGGTCCAGGCTGGAGACCAGCATCCCGGCCACCAGCGCCGAGAAGATCAGGTTGATCCGCCGCCGGGTCAGGACGATCGGCGGTGCGCCGGCGGGCGCGGGGGTCGCGGTGGACACGGGTCTCCTCGGGGAGGGTCGGGCGGGTGGGTCGGGCGGGTGGGTCGGGCGGGTGGGTCAGTGGTGTGGGTCAGGGCAGCGCGGACCCGAGCGCGGCCACGTAGGCGGCCCGGGTGGCGTCGATGTGCTCGCGCAGGGACGAGTCGTCCTCGGCGTCGATCCAGCTGCGGCCGGCGAGCCGGAGCAGCGCCTGGGCGGTGGTGGCCAGCGCGGCACAGCCGAGGTCGGGTTCGGGCAGGCCGCGCCGGGTGGCCACCAGGGCGGCGACCTCCTGCTCGTGGGCGATCTCCCGGGCGATGTGGCCGGCCAGCAGCCGTGGTTCCTGCTGGGCCAGCTGCATCGCCTGCAGCAGACCCGTCCGGCCCTCCTGCTCGACCAGGTCCGACGGGTCGAGCAGCGTGAGCAGGTCGGCGAGCAGGTCACCGGAGGGGCCGCCGGCGGCGAAGGCCTTGCGCCCCTGGGGGCTCCCGAGGGGCGGCTCCTCGCCGAGGAGCGCCGCCTCCTTGGACTCGAAGTAGTTGAAGAAGGTGCGCAGCGAGACGCCGGCGGCGGCGCAGACCTGGTCCACCGTCACCCCGTCGAGCCCGTGCTCGAGGGCGAGCGTGGTGGCGGCGGCGCGCAGTGCGCGGCGGGTCGCGGCCTTCTTGGCCTCGCGCAGGCCGGCAGGTTCTTGCACGCCGTGCATTCTTGCACGCCATGCAACCAACAGGTCGGCGACTCACCCCGTCCGGGTGACGAGGTCGGTCAGCCCAGGGTGGCGCCGGCGACCAGCGCGGTCACCGCCCCCGCGCCCAGCCCGACCGCGAGCACCCCGACCGCACCGGTGGCCGCGGCGCCCCGGGCCCACGGGCGGTCGTCGGGCTCCCGCTCGTCGTCCTCGTCCCCGTCGTGAGCGGGGCGGCCCTCCCGGGACAGCGCCGGGACCAGCCACCGCAGGTAGTAGGCGAGGCTGATCACGGTGTTCACCGCGGCGACCACCACCAGCCACGCCAGCCCGCCGTCCCAGGCTGCGGTGAACACGGTGAGCTTGCCGAGGAAGACGGCCGTCGGCGGCGTGCCGACGAGGCTGAGCAGGCTGATGACCAGCGCGGCGGCCTGGCCCGGGCGCCGCCGGGCCAGGCCCCGGGAGTCCGTCAGCGCCGTCGTGCGCGGATCGCCGGCGAGCACCGCGAAGGCGGTGAGGTTGGTGACCGCGTAGCCGGCGAGGTAGGTCAGCAGCGCGGGCACGGCGGCGTCGGTGGCGCCGACGACGGCCACCGGCATGAGCAGGTACCCGACCTGGCTGACCGTCGACCAGCCCAGCAGCCGGCGGGCGTCGGTCTGGCCGAGCGCGGCGAGGTTGCCCAGCGTCATGGTGAGCGCGGCGAGGAGTCCGAGCAGCAGTGGCCACGGCAGCGACCCGGGCAGCACGTCGACCAGCCGGATCATCGCGACCAGCGCCCCGATCTTCGGCACGGTGGTGAGGAAGGCCGCCGCGGCGGTGCCGGCCCCCTGCGTGGCGTCGGGCACCCAGAAGTGCAGCGGCACCCCGCCGGCCTTGAACAGCAGGCCGCCCAGCACACCGACGGCCCCCACCGCGACGGGCGCCTCGGGTGCGCCGGCCAGCCCGGTGGCCAGCCCGGCGTAGGCGGTGCTGCCGGCCATGCCGAACAGCACGCTGCAGCCGAGCAGCAGCAGGATCCCGGACAGCGCACCCAGCAGGTAGGTCTTGAGCGCGGCCTCGGCGGCCCGGGCGCTGCGGCCCAGCCCGACGAGCGCGTAGAGCGGGATGCTGGACAGCAGGAAGCCGACCGCCAGCACCAGCAGGTCGTCGGTGGCCGCGAGCACCACCGCGCCCAGCGAGCCGAGCAGCAGCAGGGCGTAGGTCTCGCTCTCCCGCACCTGGCCGGCGAGCTCCTCCACGCCGAGGCCGATCACCAGCAGCGTGGAGGCGACGACCACCAGCCGGGTGATCCCGGTGGGGGTGTCGACGACGAAGGCGCCGAACACGGTGCGCGCCGGGTCGCCCAGCGCCAGCGCCGCCGCGATGCCGGCGGTCAGGAGGGCGGCGACCGCCACCAGCCGGGCCACCCACTGCCGCCGCTGGGGCAGGAACGAGCCGGCCAGCAGGGCGACGACGGCGCCGGCGAGCAGGCTGATCTCCGGCAGCAGCGCCAGCGGGGCCATCTCGGTCACGGCGCGACCCCGGTCAGCGGCTCACCGGTCATCGGCTCACCAGCTCGACCACGAGGGAGGTGGCCGGGGTGATGACGTCCAGCAGCGGCCACGGGGCGACGCCGACGGCCAGGGAGAGCAGGAGCAGCCCGATGACCGGCCCGGCCTGCACCGCCCGCACGTCGGCGAACCCCACCGACCGGCCGCGGGTCTCCCCGGTGAACACCCGCTGCAGGGCGCGCAGGAACAGCGCGGCCGTGAGCAGGATGCCCGGCAGGGCGATCGCCGCCCAGGCCGTGGCGCCGATGCTGCCGGCGAAGACCTGGAACTCCGCGACGAACCCGCTGAGGGCCGGGATGCCCAGCGAGCCGAAGGCGGCGACCGCGAACAGCCCGGCGAGCACCGGCGCCGGCCGGGCCAGCCCGCCGTACTCGCCCATGGCGTAGCTGCCGGTGCGCTGGTGCAGCACCCCGGCGAGCAGGAACAGCGCCCCGGTGAGCAGCCCGTGGCTGACCATCTGGGTCACCGCGCCGGTGACCGCGAGCTCCCGGGCCGCCGTCCCGCTGCCGACCAGCCCGGCCGCGCCGACGGCGACCAGCACGTAGCCCATGTGGTTGATCGAGGTGTAGGCGATCATCCGCTTGAGGTCGGTCTGCGCGAGCGCGACCAGCGCGCCGTACAGCACCGAGACGACGCCCACCGCGAGCACGATCCAGGCCGCCCCCTGCCAGGCGTCGGGCATCGCCGGCATGGCGATCCGGACGAACCCGTAGGTGCCCATCTTCAGCAGCACCGCGGCGAGCACCGCCGAGCCGATGGCCGAGGCGTCGGTGTGCGCCGGCGGCAGCCAGGTGTGGAACGGGACGGTCGGGGTCTTGATGGCCAGCCCGACGAGCAGTGCGGCCAGCACGAACCCGCCGGCGACCGGGGAGTCGGCCAGCGGCGCGGCGGCCACCAGCTCGGGGATGTCGAAGGTGTGCGGGTCGGCGGCCAGGTACAGGCCGATGAAACCCAGCAGCAGCGCCAGGCTGCCCAGGAAGGTGTAGAGGAAGAACTGCAGCGCCGAGCGGCCCCGCTGCTCGCCGTGTCCCCAGCCGGCGATCGCGGCGTACATCCCGACGATCGACAGGTCGAAGAAGAGGAAGAACAGGATGAGGTCCTGGGCCACGAACAGGCCCAGGCAGGTGGCCTGCAGGGCCAGGAACAGCGCGGCCAGCTGCCGCGGCCGCCGGTCCTCCCGCAGCGAGTAGACCGCGCAGGCGCAGAACACGATCGCGGTCAGCGCCACCAGCGGCAGCGACAGCCCGTCGACGCCGACGTGGTAGCTGCTGTTCACCGACGGGATCCACCGGGCCTGCACCTCGTAGGCGAGGCCGCCGTCGGCCGGCGTCTCGTACCCGACGCACAGTGCGGTCACCAGGGCGAGGTCGGCGACGGTGGCCGCCACCCAGGCCCAGCGGGCGGTGCGGTCGGACACCCGCACCAGGGCCAGCGCCGCCGCGGCGACCAGCGGCAGGAACACGATCACGGTGAGCACGGGGGGTTACCTTCCGGCCAGCAGGAGGAGGGCCAGCGCGGCGGCGAGCGCCACGGTGGCCTGGACGTAGTACTGGTGCAGCAGCCCGGTCTGGGCCCGCCGGGCGAGCCCGCCCAGCCGCCGGGTGCCGGCGGCCGCGGCCCGGACGAGCCGGTCGGGCCCGGCCAGGTCGGCGCGGCCCGTCGCGCCGGCCAGCCGCAGGGTCGACCGGCCGGTGCCGGTGGTCGCCGGGGCGAGCGCGCCGTCGTCGAACCGGCCCAGCGCCCCGGCGGTGTGCAGAGCCGAGCGAGCCGTCCCGGCCACCGCGGGGGCGAGCACCCGGTCGTCGAACCGGGCGCAGAGCTCTGCCGCGCGCAGCACCGGCCGCACGACGAGCACGTCGGTGGCCCGGGCCAGCCCGAGCCACCCGGCCAGCCACCCGCGCAGTGAGGGCGAAAATGGCCATTTCCGCCCCGACACCACGACGCCGACGGCGGCGAGGAGGGCGGAAATGGCCATTTCCGCCCACGAGGCCGTGGGGGCAGCGGTGTCGCCGAGGGCGCGGCGCAACGCCTCGCCCACCGGCGGGAGGGCGAGCAGGCCGAGGACGGCGGCGCCGGCGGCGAGCACCACCAGCGGCGCCTGCTGCAGTCCGCCGACCCGGCGGGTGCCCTCCTCCTCGGTGTCGAGCCCATCGTCGGCGGGGTCGGCCGGCGCCGGCCGCCAGACCAGCCACAGCACCTTGCCGGCGTAGCCGGCCGACAGTGCGGCGGCCGCCAGCCCCACCAGGTACAGCGGCAGCGACTCCTCCCGGGCGCCGGCCAGCACCTCGTCCTTGGTCGCCCACAGCGAGAGCGGGACGACGCCGGCCAGCGCCAGCGCACCGATGCCGGCGCCGACGCCGACCAGCGGCCAGCGCCGGGCGGCACCGCGCAGCGCGGTCAGCTGCTTGGTGCCCAGCGCGGTCAGCCAGGCCCCGGCCACCAGGAACAGCAGCGCCTTCGTGGCGGCGTGCGCGACCAGGTGCGCCGTGCCGCCGGCGACCGACCCCACCCCGGCGCCCAGCACGACGAACCCCAGCTGGGCGGCGGTGGAGGCGGCGAGGAGCTGCTTGAGGTCGCGCTGGGCGATCGCCACCGCGCCGAGCAGCAGCGCGGTCAGCGCGCCGACCCACGCCGCGGTCGGGCCGGCCCAGCCGGTGGCGGCGAGCAGCGGTTCCATCCGCAGCAGCAGGTAGCCGCCCATGGCGACCATCGCCGCCGAGTGCAGCAGCGCGCTGACCGGGCTCGGCCCCTGCATCGCGGCGGAGAGCCACGCGGTGAACGGCAGCTGGGCGGCCTTGCCCAGCGCCGCGACGAGCATCCCGGCGGCGGCGACGTGCAGCCACGGGCCGTCGGCCGCCGCCAGGTCGTCCAGCCCCAGCCCGGCGCCGCCGGCCAGCGCGGCGCCGGCGGCGAGGTAGAGCCCCAGGTCGGCGGTGCGCGTGGTGAGGAACGCGGTCAGGCCCGCGCCGACCCGGTGCTCCTCCTGCCAGCGGAAGCCGATCAGCGCGTAGG
The DNA here is from genome assembly GCF_007994135.1 of Modestobacter roseus. NCBI lineage: Bacteria > Bacillati > Actinomycetota > Actinomycetes > Geodermatophilales > Geodermatophilaceae > Modestobacter > Modestobacter roseus. Next base: position 1,684,814 of record NZ_VLKF01000001.1, on the reverse strand, counting down.
AGGTCGCGCCCATCACCTCCCAGGCGACCAGCAGGGCGGGCAGGGTGCTCGCCGTGACCGTGACGACCACCGCGGCGAGGAACAGCAGCATCAGCCCGGTGAACCGCGCCCGGGCGCGCTGGAACGGGGCGCCGGCGTCGCCGGCGGCGAAGACCAGCACCAGCAGGGCCACCGCGGCGACCGCGGGGAGCACGACCGCGGCCAGCGCGTCGACCGCCAGCCCGAACGACGCCGCCGGGAGGAAGGGGACGGCGGTGGCCGGCCGGCCCAGGGCGACCGCGACGGCCAGCCCCAGCACCCCGGCCGCCGCCGTCACCCCGGCCGGCAGCGCCACGCGGTCCGCCCGGCGACCGAGCACGGCGAGCAGCGCCCCGACGACGGCCGGCAGCGCGACCGCCGTCCACAGCAGTCCGGTCACCGGGCCAGGTCCGTGGCCATGTCGGTCATGTCCGACTGCCTCGCCCGGTGCAGCAGCGTCGCAACGGCGAAACCCATGGCCATCTCCACCGTCATCGCGGTGATGACCACCAGCAGCAGCACCTGGCCGTCGGGGGAGGGGGAGAGGAACCACCAGAAGGCGGCCGCGGCCAGGATGACGCCGTTGAGCATCAGCTCCAGGCCCATCATCACCATGACCACGACCTGCTGGGAGATGGCGCCGTAGAGGCCCACGCTGAACAGCGCCGCCGCCACGACCAGGACGGTCTCGAGGGTCATCGGCCGGCCCCCCGGTCGAGGTCCCGGCCGCGCAGGTCGGCGCCCATCCGGTCGTAGCGGCTGCGCGGCAGGGCCAGCACGAGCGCGGCCACGATGGTGGCGAAGAGGACCGGCGAGACGGTCATCATCACCAGCATCTTCGACTCCATGACCGCCTCGCCCAGCGACGTCACCAGGTCGGCGGCCGGGGCGCCGCGGCGGGTGGGCCAGTCGACCAGCAGCGCGCCGCCGGCCAGCACGACGAAGGTGCCGATCGAGACCACCAGGGCCGGGCGCTTCCCGTGCACCATGCTCATCGGCATCAGCGCGGGGTTCATCCCCATGAACATGATCATGTAGATGGCCATGACCGCCATCTCCATCACCATCATGAGCACGGTGATCACGCCGAGGAACTGCAGGTCGAACAGCAGCAGGGTCAGCCCGACGGCGATGAAGGACGCCGCCAGCGCGTAGGTGGCCCGGGCCATCGAGTCGACCCGGAAGACCGCGACCCCGGTGGCGACCGCGATCACCGCGAGCACCCAGAAGACGATCCCGCTCAGCACTGCCGCCTCACCCCCGGACCACGACGACGACGGACACGACCAGCAGCTGCAGCAGCGTCAGCGGCAGCACGACCAGCCAGGCCGGGGCCACCAGCCGCTCCGGCCGGAGCACCGGCAACCGGCGGCGCAGCGCGACGAGCACCGCGAGCAGTGCGGCGGTCTTGAGCAGCGTCCAGAGCCAGGCCGGCAGCAGCGGGCCCTGCCCGCCGCCGAGGAAGGCGGTGGCGCCGAACGCCGCCCCGGCGGTGAGCAGCGCGTACCGGCCGGCGGTGACGAGCCAGCGGTCGACCCCCGAGGTCTCGGCGAGCACCCCGCCGGCGGTCGTCGACCCGGTGGCCGCGGCGAACGGGCCCCAGACGGAGAAGGCGAGCACCGCGCCGCAGAAGACGACGAACGCCACCGGCATCCAGACGACGAACCACAGCCCCTCCTGCGCGGCCACCAGGTCGCCGAGCCGCAGGCTCTGCGCGGCCACCGCCGGTGTGGTGAGCGCGAACATCAGCGGCAGCTCGTAGGCCAGCGCCTGGGCCAGGAACCGGAAGCCACCGACCAGGGCGTGCGCGCTGTTCGGGCCCCACCCGGCCAGCCAGACGGCGGCCCACAGCAGCACGTCCATCGCGTTGAACCAGACGACGCCCACCGCCAGGTCGGCCACCGTCCAGCGCCCGAGGGGCACCACGACCACCATGAGCAGCGCCGCGGTGAGCAGGCCGGCGCCGCCGATCCGCCAGAGCGGGACGTCGGCGGCGAGGGTGCTGCGGCGGCGCTGCCGGAACAGCCGTGCCGTCTCCGCGACCGGGGTCAGCAGCCCGCTCGCCGGGTGGTGGCCGAGCGACCGGGCCGCCAGGGCGCCGTCCAGCGCCGCCGCCGCGGCCGCGACGGCCAGCAGCAGCGCCGCCGCCAGCGGCACCCACGCGGAGGAGACCTGGTCGACGCTCACGACGTGGCCTCCGCCGGCGCCGGGGTCCGGTGTGCGGTGTCCAGGTCGAGGCTGGCCACCACCAGCCGGGCGGCGGCCAGGTCCAGCCCGGTCACCAGCTCGGCGACGTCGCCCAGGGTCGTGGTCCGCTCCGCCGCCGCGCCGTCGAGCCAGTGCAGCAGCCGGTCGTGGGCGTCGCCGTCGGGCAGCTCGCCCAGCCCGCGCAGCGACGCGCGCAGCAGCCGGGAACGCCGGATCCTGCGGGCGAGCCGGTCGGCGTCCCCCTGGTGGAGCTCGCCGTCGAGGGCGGCGTCCCGCAGCCGGGCGGCCCGCGTGGCTGCGTCGTCCCACCCGGCCAGGGCGAGCAGGGTTGCGACCGCGTCCCACCGGCCCGCGGGGGAGCGGCGCACGTCCTGCGCCGACGGGGGTGCCCCGTCGGCCGGCAGCACCTCCGGGACGGCCGCGACCACCAGGTCGCCCTGCAGCGTCGTGTGCAGCAGCAGGCCGGCGGGCCAGGACGGCAGCACCGGTCCCAGCGGCAGGTGCAGCACGTCGAGGTCCAGGCCGTCCGGGTCGGGCAGCTGGTCGTTCCCGCCGGCGCCGGCGAGCATGATCCCGCCGGGCATCGGCATGTCCATGTCCATGTCGCCGTGGTCGTACATGCCGCCGTGGTCCATGCCGCCGTGGTCCATGCCGCCGTGGTCCATGCCGCCGTGGTCCATGTCGCCGTGGTCCATGTCGCCGGGCTCGCCCGCGTCCGAGTCGCCGTCGTCCTCCTGGGCGGGACCGGGGTCGTCGAAGGCAGGCGGTTCGTCGTCCTGCGGCTCGGACGGCGTCGGCTCTCCCTCGACCCGCTCGGCGGCGCCGGTGCCGGGCGAGGGCTCGTCGGGCCGGTCGACGGCGTCGCGGCGCTGGGCGTCGCGGTCGGTGAGCTGGGTCAGGGCTGCATCGAGGGCGCCCGCGGCGGACGCCGGCTCGGTCAGCGCGGCCCGGGCGCGCGGACCGGGCAGCTGCGTCCAGACGTGGTCCACCGCGGTGGCCAGCCGGGCGCCGGGTCGGCCGCAGACCACCAGCACGTCGGCGTCGGCGGGGGAGAGGGCGGGCCGCCAGCCGCGGTCGCGCACCTCCCGCTCCACGGCCCAGCGGGTGGCCGCCCAGCCGGGCACCTCGACGACGAGCACCGCGGTCCGCCGGGTGGCGAGCCGGGTGATCAGGTCCACCGCAACGCACCTTCGCGCCAGGCCCACAGCACGCCGGCCATGAGCACGCCGAGCAGCACGAACATCTCCACGATCGCCGAGGTGCCGACCGTGGCGACGACCGTGGCCCACGGGTACATGAACAGCATCTCCACGTCGAAGGCGAGGAACAGCAGGGTCAGCGGGTAGTAGCGGGCCTCGAACCGGGAGAGCGCGTGCTCGGCGGGGCGCCAGCCCGACTGGAACGGCAGCGTCGGCACCGCGCCGGGGGCGACTGCGGTGCGGCGGTGCACCAGGTGCGCCACCAGGGCCCCGCCGACGGCGAGCCCGAGCATCAGGGCGGCGCTCAGGTAGGCGGCCACCTGCACCTCCACGACGTCGGACCGGGTTGCTGACCGCCGCCGCATACCCGTGCACCCGCGCGGGTAACCCGCGCGCCGTGGACCACGCGCATCCTGTCGACCCCGCCCGCGTCGCCGCCGTGCGAGCGCGGGTGCCCTCCCGTGACGAGGCGGCCGAGCTGACCGCCGTGCTCAGCCTGCTCGCCGACCCGACCCGCGCCCGGGTGCTCTACGCGCTCGACCAGGTGCAGGAGCTCTGCGTCGGCGACATCGCCCTGGGGCTGGACGCGACCGAGGACGCCGTCGGGTACGCGCTGCGGCTGCTGCGCACCGCCGGCTTCGTCAGCACCCGGCGCGAGGGGCGGGTGGTCTTCTACCGGCTGGCCGAGGGCTTCCCCGCGCCGCTGCGGGAGCACTGCCTGCGCAGCCTGGTCGAGCTGCCCCGGGCGCAGGCCGCCGGCGAGGGCTGACCCCGGCCGTCATCGGACGACCGGATTGAGCGCACATGACGATCCGACGACGGCGGCCGTGTCCGGGTGCGCTCACCGCGTCCGGCGGGGAGATTGCCTGCTCACGAGGCGGGAGCCGGTCTCCCGCCCACAGCCCACGGGGGTGTCCCATGGCCGAACTCGTCCTCGCTGCGCCCAGCCAGCGCCGAGCCCACCAGAGCGCACTCGCACGGATGTCCTGCTGCCCCACCTGTTCCGCTCCGGAGGTCGACGACTCCCCGGATGACTTCGACCCGCGCTCGTGGGTCGCCTACCTGGTGTGCCGCTCCTGCGGACACGAGTGGTCGGTCTCCTGCTGACCTGATCGACACCCGTGGGCGACCGGAGGTGCGACCGGCCCGATCCCGGGTAGCGGGCTGACCATGTGGTTCGACAGCTGGTCCGACCTGGGGCGCATCCTCGCCGTCGGGGCCTCCGCCTACGTGACCCTCGTCGTCGTCCTCCGGCTGTCGGGGAAACGGACGCTGGCCAAGCTCAACGCCTTCGACCTGGTCATCACCGTGGCCCTGGGGTCGACGCTGGCGACCATCGTCCTCAGCTCCGACGTCGCGTGGGCCGACGGCGCGGTGGCCCTCGGGCTCCTCGCCGGGCTGCAGTTCGTCGTCGCCTGGCTCACCAGCCGACGGCCCCGCCTGCGCGATGCCGTCACGGCCCACCCGACGCTGTTGCTGCACCGCGGGGAGCTGCTGGCGGACGCGCTCCGGCAGCAGCGGATGAGCGAGGCCGAGGTCCGTCAGGCGGTGCGGGCCAGCGGCCAGGGTGACCTGTCGACGGTCGCCGCGGTGGTGCTGGAGACCGACGGCACCGTCAGCGTGGTGCCCGACTCGGCGCTGGGCAGCGGTTCCGCGCTGGCCGACGTGCCGGGCGCCGCATCCCACCGGGCCTGACCGCCGTGGACTCCCTGGCGGTCTTCGGGCTGCTGCTGCTCGGCGTCGTCGTCCTCACCCCGGTCGCCGACCGGATCGGCGTGCCGCAGCCGGTGCTGCTCACCATCTACGGACTCGCCCTCGGCGTCGTCCCGTTCGTCCCCGCCCCGGACCTGCCGCCGGAGCTGATCCTGCCGATCGTGCTGCCGCCGCTGCTGTTCGCCACCACGCAGGCGACCTCGCTGCGGGAGCTGCGCTCGGCGGCGCGCCCGATCCTCGGCCTGGCGGTGGGGCTGACCCTGGTCACCGCCGCCGCGGTCGCGGTCGTCGGGCACGCCCTCGGCCTGCCCTGGGCGGTGGCCATCGTGCTCGGCGGCATCGTCGCCCCGCCCGACCCGGTCGCGGCCAGCGCGGTCGCCAGCCGGCTCAAGCTGCCGCCCCGGCTGGTCACGATCCTGGAGGGCGAGGGGCTGTTCAACGACGCCACCGCCCTGGTCGTCTACCAGCTCGCGGTCACCGCCGTCGTCGCCGGCGGGGTCACCGTGACCCAGGTCGGCGTCGGCTTCCTCGTCGCGGTGCTCGGCGGGGCCGCTCTCGGCCTGGCGGCCGGCTGGCTGGCCCGCAAGGCGCTCGGCCTGCTGCGCGACGCCGCCACCGAGACCACGGTGACCCTCGCGGTGCCCTTCGGCGTCTACCTGCTCGCCGAGGAGATCGGCGCCTCCGGCGTGCTCGCCGTCCTGTTCGCCGCGCTCTACCTGCGCACGGTCGCCACCAGCGAGGTCACCTCCGCCGGCTGGCTGCTGGGCCGCTCGGTCTGGCAGTACGTCGAGTTCGCCGTCAGCGGCCTGCTGTTCGCCTTCCTCGGCCTGGAGCTGACGACGGTCTTCGGCACCACCTCGTTGCTGGGCGACAGCCAGACGCTGCTGGTCGGCGGCGCGGTCATCGCCGTGCTCGTGGTGGTCCGGGCCGCGGCCATGTTCACCGCCTCCGGGCTGGCCGGCCGCCGGGCCCGGCGCACCGGCGCGGCCACGCCGTCGGGGTGGCGGGAGTCCGCGGTGGTCTCCTGGGCGGGGATGCGCGGGGTGGTCACGGTGGCCACCGCGCTGGCGCTGCCGGTCACCGTCGAGGGCGGCGGCCCGTTCCCGGCCCGGGAGGAGGTCGTGCTGGTCGCGCTGATGGTCGTCGTCGTCACCCTGGTCCTGCAGGGGCTCACCCTCGCCCCGCTCATCCGCCGGCTGGGCGTGGCCAGCGACGCCGACGTGCAGGCCGACGTCCGCCGGCTGCAGCGCCGGATCACCGAGGTGGCGCTGGAGCAGGTGCGGGCCGCCGACGACGTCCCGGCCGAGGTGCGCGCCGCGGTCCTCCAGCAGTACGAGGGGCGGCTCGGCTACCGCCGGTCGCTGGAGGGGCTCATCGACGGCGAGACCCGGGACGAGCGGATCGGGGAGGCGCTGCGCGAGCTGCTCGGCCGCGCCAGCGAGGCCGAGCGCGAGGCGGTGCTCGAGGCCCGGCGACGAGGCGAGGTGAGCCCGGCGGCCGCCGACGACGTGCTGTTCGACGTGGAGGCCCGGGCGCTGCGGTACGAGTCGTGACCGCTCCGCGGAAGCCACTGCGCGACGTGGTGGCACCGGACCTCGACGTGCTGTTCTGCGGGATCAACCCCTCACTGCTCTCCGCCGAGGTCGGGCACCACTTCGCCCGTCCGGGCAACCGCTTCTGGCCGGCGCTGCACCGGGCCGGGCTCACCCCCCGGCTGCTGACGCCGGCGGAGGACCGGGAGCTGCTGCGGTACGGCCTCGGCGTCACCAACGTCGTCGCGCGGCCGACCCGCACCGCCGCCGAGCTGACCCGCGAGGAGCTGCGCGAGGGGGGTGAGCAGCTCGCCGCGCTGGTCGGCCGGTACCGCCCGCGGGTGCTCGCCGTGCTGGGCGTGACCGCCTGGCGGGTGGCCTTCGACCGGCCGAAGGCCCAGCTGGGCCCGCAGCCGGAGCGGGTGGGTGGCGCGCTGACCCGGGTCGCGCCCAACCCCAGCGGGCTCAACGCCCACCACCAGCTGCCCGACCTCGCCCGGCTCTACGGCGAGCTGCGCGAGGCCGCCCGGAGCTGAGCCGCCGCCCCCGCGGTGGGAGGCTGCCCGCATGGCGGCAGGGGAACGGCAGCAGCTGGCCGGGCGGCTGCGCGGCTTCGGGACGACGGTGTTCGCGGAGATGAGCGCGCTGGCGGTCGCCACCGGGGCGATCAACCTGGGCCAGGGGTTCCCCGACGAGCCGGGCCCGCCCGAGGTGCTCGACGCCGCCCGCGCCGCGATCGGCACCGAGCTGGACCAGTACCCGCCGCTGCCCGGCCGGCCCGGCCTGCGGCAGGCGGTCGCCGAGCACCAGCAGCGGTTCGCCGGGCTGACCTACGACCCCGGCACCGAGGTGCTGGTGACCGCCGGCGCCACCGAGGCGCTGACCGCCGCCCTGCTGGCGCTGGTCGAGCCCGGCGACGAGGTCGTCGTCCTGGAGCCGATATACGACAGCTACGCCGCGGCTGTCGCGATGGCCGGGGGAGTGCTGCGCCCCGTCCCGCTCCGCCCGGGGTCCCCGCAGCCCGGCGGGGCCACCCACTGGACCTTCGACGAGGCGGAGCTGCGCGCGGCGGTCGGCCCGCGGACCCGGCTGCTGCTGCTCAACACCCCGCACAACCCCACCGGCACGGTGCTCACCCGCACCGAGCTGGCGCTGCTCGCCGACGTCGCCACCGCCGCGGACCTGCTGGTGCTCACCGACGAGGTCTACGAGCACCTGGTCTTCGCCGGCGCGGAGCACGTCTCGCCGGCCACCCTGCCGGGCATGCGCGAGCGCACCCTGGTGGTGAGCAGCGGCGGCAAGACCTTCCGCACCACCGGCTGGAAGGTCGGCTGGGTGTGCGGGCCGGCGGAGCTGGTGGCCGCCGTCCGCACCGCGAAGCAGTACCTGACGTTCGTCAACGCCGGGCCGCTGCAGCCGGCCATCGCGGCGGGGCTGCGGCTGCCGGACACGTACTTCACCGGCGCGGCGGCGGACCTGCAGCGCAAGCGCGACCTGCTCGTCGGCGGGCTGGTGGCGGCCGGGCTGCCGGTGCTCGGCCCGGAGGCCACCTACTTCGCCACCGTCGACGTCCGCCCGCTGCAGCCCGACGGCGACGGCGTGGCGTTCTGCCGGTCGTTGCCCGAGCGCGCCGGGGTGGTCGCGGTGCCGAGTGTGGTGTTCTACGACCCGGCGCACGCGCACCTGGGCCGGCACCTGGTGCGCTTCGCCTTCTGCAAGCGGGACGAGGTGCTCGGCGCTGCCGTCGAGCGGTTGCGGGGGATGGCATGAGGATCGCCGCGGTGCAGCACGACATCGTCTGGGAGGACCGGGCGGCGAACTACGACCGGCTGGCGCCGCAGGTGGCCCGCGCCGTCGGCGCCGGCGCGGAGCTGGTGCTGCTCACCGAGACCTTCTCCACCGGGTTCTCGATGACGCCGGGCATCAGCGAGCCCGAGGGCGGTCCGTCGGCACGGTTCCTCGCCGCCCAGGCCGCCGAGCACGGGGTGTGGGTGGCCGGCACCTGCCCGGAGGTCGACGCCGGCGGCGAGCTGCCGTTCAACACCTTCGTGCTGGCCGGGCCGGACGGCGGCACGCACCGGTACCGCAAGCTGCACCCGTTCGCGACCGAGCGGGAGCGGTTCCGCTCGGGCACCGGGCCGGTCACCGTCGAGGTCGGCGGGCTGCGGGTCACCCCGTTCATCTGCTACGACCTGCGGTTCGCGAACGTCTTCTGGGACGCCGCACCCGACACCGACGTCTACCTGGTGCCGGCCAACTGGCCTGCCGCCCGCCGGCACCACTGGCAGACGCTGCTGCGGGCCCGGGCGATCGAGAACCAGGCCTACGTCGTCGGGTGCAACCGGGTGGGCACCGCCGGTGACGGCGTGGAGCACGCCGGCGACAGCTGCGTCGTCAGCCCCAGCGGGGAGCCGCTGGCCACCGCGGCCGGCGTGGAGACGATCGTGCTGGCCGACGTCGACGCCGCCGAGGTGGCGGCCACCCGCGAGCGTTTCCCCTTCCTCGCCGACCGGCGCAGGTAGCGGCCGGGTCCGTCGACGGGCGGGGACGGTGCTCGTCGGCGACGATCGGGTGGTGACCGATCCCGCAGCGCCCACCCTCGCCGTGACCGGGTCGACCGGACGGCTCGGCGGCCGGGTCGCCCGGCTGCTCGCCGACGCCGGGGTCCGGCAGCGCCTCCTGGTGCGCGACCCGGCGCGGGCTCCGCAGCTGGCCGGCGCCACCGTGGCGGTCGCCCCCTACGCCGACGGGGCGGCGGCCCGGGAGGCGCTGACCGGCGTCGACACGCTCTTCATGGTGTCCGGCAGCGAGTCCGCCGACCGGGTCGACCAGCACCGCACCGTCCTCGACGCGGCGGCCGGGGCCGGCGTCGGGCACGTGGTCTACACCTCGTTCCTCGGCGCCGCCCCGGACGCGACGTTCCTGCTGGCCCGCGACCACTGGGCCACCGAGCAGCACGCCCGGTCGCTCGGCCTGACCACCACGTTCCTCCGCGACGGGCTGTACGCCGACGACCTGCCCGGGATGGTCGGCGACGACGGCGTGCTCCGCGGTCCGGCCGGTGACGGCCGGGCCTCGGTGGTCGCGATCAGCGACGTCGCCGACGTCGCGGTGACCGTGCTGCGGGACCCGGTGCGGCACGCCGGCGCGACCTACGACCTCACCGGCCCGGCGGCGCTCACCCTGACCGAGGTCGCCGCGACGGTCGCCGAGGTCACCGGCCGGGCGGCGCGCTACGAGCCGGAGACCGTCGAGGAGGCGTACGCCTCCCGGGCCCGCTACGACGCGCCCCGCTGGCTCGTCGACGCCTGGGTGTCCACCTACACGGCGATCGCCGCCGGCGAGCTGGCGGCCGTGAGCACCGCCGTCCCGGACCTGCTGGGCCGCCCGGCCACCCCGCTGGCCGAGGTGCTGCGGCAGTAGCCGAGGTGCCGGTCAGAAGCGGACCGGCAGCTCCTCGACGCCGTGCACGAACGAGAGCTCCCGCCAGCGCAGCTGCTCCTCCGGCACGGCGAGCGCCAGGTCGGGGAAGCGGCGGAACAGCGCCGGGAAGAGGATGCGCAGCTCCATCCGGGCCAGCTCCGCACCCACGCACCGGTGCACCCCGTGGCCGAAGGCGAGGTGGCTGCCGGTGGCCGTGCGCGCCGGGTCGAAGCGGTCGGGGTCGGCGCCCGCCCAGGCCGGGTCGCGGTCGGCGCCGCTGAGCGAGACGGCGACGGCGTCGCCCTCGCGGACGGGGCACCCGGCCACCTCCAGGTCCCGGGTGGCGAACCGGGGGAACGCCACCTGGACCACCGACAGGTAGCGCAGCAGCTCCTCGACCAGCCGGTCGACGTCGGCGGGTGAGCCGTCCCGGGCGAGCGCGGCGTGCGCGGGGTCGCGCAGCAGCACCGCGGTGCCCAGCGAGATCGAGCTCGCGGTGGTCTCGTACCCGCCGGTCACGATCCCGTCGACCAGCCCGGCGAGCTCGTCGTCGGAGACGGCGTCGCCCTCGGCCTGGATGATCCGCCCGATCAGACCCGTGCCCGGCGCGGAGCGCTGCCGGGCCACCACGTCCAGCAGGATCCGCTTCTGCTCCGACACCGCACCCAGCGCCGCCGACATGCCCCCGGTGGCGTCGAACCGCTGGGTGCCCAGCCGGAGGAACGCCTCGTGGTCGGCGTCGTCGAGCCCGAGCAGGTCGCAGATCACGTCCATCGGGACCCGCCAGGAGACCAGCTCGGCGAGGTCGGCCGGCGACCCCGCGGCGGCCAGCTCGTCCAGCCGGTGGGCCACGGTGGCCTCGACCGCCGGCTCCAGCCCGGCCAGCCGCTGCCGGGTGAACTCCGGGGCCACGAGCTTGCGCAGCCGGGTGTGCAGCGGCGGGTCGGTGAAGCCGAGGCCGCCGACGTCCGCGGTCGAACCGGGGCCGGCGTCGCCGAACAGGTGCCGGATGTCGTTGCTGTAGGAGCTGCGGTCGGCGAGCACGGTGCGCGCCTGGTCGTAGCCGGTCACCAGGTGGACGGCGAAGCCGAAGGGCAGGTCCAGCCGCTCCACCGGGCAGCGGGCGCGCAGCTCGGCGAGCTCGGGCACCGGGTCGGTGCCGGTGCGCAGCAGGGGCAGCCGGGCGGCCTCGGGCAGGAACGTCAGCGAGGCGACGTCGAGGCCCTTCGCGCGGATCCGGCGTTGCGCCAGCCGGCCCAGCACCGTCCCGATCGCTGCGCGGGGTCCGCGCCGTCGCCGGCGTGGTGGAACGTCGTTCGCAGGCATGCTCCCCGTCCAACTCGACTGTGCGTGGGCCATCGACTCTGCGTGTGCCACTGGCTGCCCCGACCATCCCACGCATCCCTGTGCGGGTGGTGGACGGCTCGTCGGGCGTGGTGGACTGGCCCGGTGACCACACCGCAGCCCTGGTCGGCCGGCAGCTGGACCGCCCCACCGGCAGCCGTGACCACCGACGGCCCGGACCTGCTCGTCACCGCCGTCGAGGGCAGCGACGCCTGGCGGCACACCTCCTACGGCTTCGTGCACGACGACGCCCATGCGCTGCTGGCCCCGCTGGGCGACCCGGGCGCGGTCGAGGTGACCGTCGACGTCGACTACGACCAGCAGTTCGACCAGGCCGGGCTGGTGCTGCGCGCCGGCGCCGAGACCTGGCTCAAGGCCGGCGTCGAGTTCTCCGACGGGGCCCCGCAGCTGGGCGCCGTGGTCACCCTGGGCCGCTCGGACTGGTCGGTGTCGCCGGTGCCGGAGTGGGCCGGCCGCACGGTCACCGTGCGGGCCAGCCGCTCCGGCGACGCGGTGACCGTGCGGGCCCGGGTCGACGACGAGCCGTTCCGGCTGGTCCGGGTGGCCGCCTTCCCGCCCGGCGTCCCGGTGGGCGCCGGCCCGTACTGCTGCGCCCCGACCCGGGCGGGCCTGGTGGTCCGGTTCCGCCGGTGGGCGACCGGACCGGCCGACGCCGCCCTGCACTGATCCCGGGGCTCAGACCTCGTCGTTGGGGTAGCTGACCCCGAGCTGCCGACGGACGCCGTCGAGCAGCTCCATCGTCGCGACGGTGTCGGCCACCGGCATGGTGGGGCTCTCGGTGAGCCCGGCCTGGATGCAGCGGGTGGCCTCGCGCAGCTCCCACGGGTAGCCCGAGCCGATCAGCGGGAACTCCTCGGTGCGCAGCGGGCCCTCGCCGGCCTGCACGTCCAGCCGGGTGGGCCGGTACACCGCGTGCTCGCCGGTGGTGCGGATCCAGCCGTCGGTGCCGCAGACCAGCGCGGTGTGCGGCGAGCGGGCCAGCAGCGACGTGGTCAGCTGGGCCTGCGCACAGGTGGGCCACTGCAGCGACAGCGCGGCCTGGGCGTCCACGCCCTCGCCGTTGAGCGTGCCGACGGCGGTCACCTCCGCGGGCCGGCCCAGGGTGCCCCACGCCCACAGCAGCGGGTAGACGGCGAGGTCGAGCAGCGAGCCGCCGCCGTCGGCCCGGGCCCAGATCCGGGCGGTCGGGTCGGCGGGGGCGGGGAAGCCGACCTCGGCGGCCACCCACTGCACGGTGCCGATCTCCCCGGAGGCGGCGATGGCCATCGCCCGCTGGAACGCGGGCAGGAAGCGGGTCCACACCGCCTCCATCAGGAACAGCCCCCGGTCCCGGGCCAGCTCGGCGACCTCGCGGGCCTCGCGGGCGTTGATGGTGAGCGGCTTCTCGCAGAGCACGTGCTTGCCCGCGGTCAGCGCCGCCCGCACCACCGCGGCGTGCTGGGCGTGCGGGGTGGCGACGTAGACCGCCTCGACCTCCGGGTCGGCCAGCAGCTGGTCCAGGCCGGTGCCGCCGTCGCCGTCGGCGTACCAGGACGCGAAGCCGAACTGCTCGGCGAAGGCCTGCGCGCGCCCGGCGTCGCGGGAGCTCACCGCCTGCAGCACGGCGTCGGGGAGCAGCGCGAGGTCGGCGGTCACGGTGGCGGCGATGGAGCCGGTGGCGACCACGCCCCACCGGACGGGACGGCCGGTGGCCTCCCGCGGGTCGGCGTCGGCGGGGAGGGCGGGCACGGCGATGAACGGGGAGGTCACCCGGGGAACGCTAGAGCAGCCGCCCGGGGCCGGCCGGACTCAGGCGGCCGGTCCGCGCGACCTGGCGGGTGAACCAGCCGTGGAGCTCGGTGGCGCGTCCGGCCTGCGCGGAGGCCAGCGCCGGCGCGTGCTGCGGCAGGAACCAGGGCGGAGGAGGAGCGTGCACGTGACGCGTCAGCCGTCCGCCGCCACCGGTCCCCGAGCCCGGCAGGCGCCCCCGGCGGATCGGCGGTTCCCGGTCCGTTCCGCCGTCCGCGCTCCCACCTGTCACAGTGGAGGGGGACCGGTGCCGCGCGCTCGAGGACGAGCGGGCGAGGTGCACCGGTGGATGGACCGGCCCGGAGACGGGGCCGGGGGATGTCGAGAGCAGGGAAGAGACGGATGCCCCAGGGCACGGTGAAGTGGTTCAACGCGGAGAAGGGATTCGGGTTCATCGAATCCGACGAGGGCGGCGAGGACGTCTTCGTGCACTTCTCCGCCATCGCGGACGACGGTGGTTTCCGCAGCCTGGACGAGGGACAGCGGGTGGAGTTCTCCGCCAGCCCGGGTCAGCGCGGCCTGCAGGCCGACGCGGTGCAGCCGCTCGGCGGCGCACCCCGGCGGGGTCGTGAGCAGTCGGGCCGTGAGCAGTCCCGGCGGGACGAGCCCCGCGAGGAGTACGGCCGCCGGCCGGAGCGGGCGCCGCGCCACGGCGGCGGCGGCAGCGAGGGCACCGTCCGCTGGTTCAACGCGGACAAGGGCTTCGGGTTCATCGAGCCCGACGACGGCGGCGAGGACGTGTTCGTGCACTTCTCCGCCATCGCCGACCACGGCGGGTACCGCAGCCTGGACGAGGGGCAGCGGGTCTCCTTCACCGCCAGCCCCGGCCAGCGCGGCATGCAGGCCGACTCGGTCGAGGCGCTGGGCCGCGGGCCGGCGCGGGAGCAGTTCGACCGGCGCGACGACCGGCGGGACGACCGGCGGCGGGACGAGCGCCCCGCGCGCGGCCGCGGCGGTGCCGGGTCCGAGGGCACGGTGAAGTGGTTCAACGCGGACAAGGGCTTCGGCTTCATCGAGCCCGATGACGGCGGGCAGGACGTGTTCGTGCACTTCTCCGTCATCGCCGACGACGGCGGGTACCGCAGCCTGGACGAGGGGCAGCGGGTCTCCTTCACCGCCAGCCCCGGCGACCGCGGCCCGCAGGCCGACTCGGTCGAGCCCATCGGCGGCGGCGGACGGCCGTCGCGGGGTGGCCGGGACTCCTACGGGGACTCCCGTGGCCGTGACTCCTACGGCCGGGACGACCGCTACCGCGACGAGCGGCCGGCGCGGGAGTCCCGCCCGGCTCGCCGCAGCGGCGGGGGCGGCGGCGGCCAGGGCACGGTGAAGTGGTTCAACGCGGAGAAGGGCTTCGGGTTCATCGAGCCCGATGACGGCGGCGAGGACGTGTTCGTGCACTTCTCCGCCATCGCCGACCGGGGCGGCTACCGCAGCCTGGACGAGGGCCAGCGGGTGGAGTTCTCCGCCCGGCCGGGCGACCGGGGGCTGCAGGCGGAGGACGTCCAGCCGCTCTGACCCAGCGGTCGTGACCCGACTGTGGGCCGCCGGGTGACCGGCGGCCCACAGCCGTCCCACGCGCACGTCCCGGGTCGGCAGGTCAGCCGGTCGCAGCCCGCACGGGTGGGTCCAGCTCAGACCGGCGTGCCGCCGTCCCGGTGGTGGCCGTGGGCGGGTGCGCCCTGCTCCAGCCAGCGGGCGGTGGTCTCCGGTTCCCGCCGCAGCAGCTCGTCCAGCAGCGCCGACCGCAGGTCGGCCAGCTCGACGCGGGTGACCGGCGACACCGGCCGGCGCAGCTGCTCGCCGGTGGCCGTCCAGGTGGCGAACAGCTGGTCGGTGGTCAGCTGGTCGACCGGGCGGCGCGGCAGGTCCGGCACGTCGGTTCGAGGCGCCGTCTCCCGGCGTCCGGTCTCTCGGCGTCCGGCCTCCCGGGATGCGGTCTCCCGGGGTGTCGCTACGCCCTGCCGGGCCGGCGGCGCCTCGCTGGTGTCCAGCTCGGCCAGCCACCCGGCGGCCGTCACGGCGCACAGCACCAGCAGCAGCGGGACCACCAGCGTGCCCGCGGTGCCCAGCATCCCGATGCCGGTGGCGAACGGCAGCAGCAGCACGCCGATGCCGGCGGCGTAGACCGCCCGGCGGCGGGCGGCCGCCGAACCCGGGAAGCCCGGGTCGGCCAGGGCGACCGTCACGCCGATGGCCGCACCGGCGAGCAGCCCGACCAGCAGCAGGGACGTCAGCGACGTCGCGGTGGCGCCCAGCAGGGCGGTGCCCACGTACAGCGCGGGGGCGGCGAGCCGGCTGGCCCGGACCACCCCGCGCCAGAGCCGGGCCGACGGTCGGGACGAGGGGGTCGGCATCTCGGGCCTCCTGGGGTCGGCGGGGAGGTGGTGCCATCGGTGTGCTCGGGGACACACCCGATGGCACCTCAGGCGCGGGATCGTCACGAGATCTCCACGTGCGGATGGGGCCCGCCGCCCCTGGTCCGCACCCGCCCGACGCGCCTAGGGTCGCCAGGCTCGAACCAGTGCGGCCGGGACCGGGGAGGAGGGGCGATGGGCCAGTCCGTCCCCACCGACCCCGCGCGCACCGACCCCGCGCGCACCGGCCCGCCCCGGCCGGCCTGCCCGCCACCTCCCCGCCGGTGGACCCGCCGCCGCTCACCGAACCGGTGGCGCCCCGCAGCCGGACCCCCCGCGAGGATCTCGCCGCGGGGCCCAGCGGACGGTCCGGGCTGCCGGGGGAAGCCCCACCGTGGTTGCGGCGGGGCGTGGTGCTGGTCTTCCTCTCCCTCGCCGTCTTCCAGGTCGCGCTGTGGGCGTTCGGCAACCTGCGCGGCTTCCTGGGGCTGGTGTTCTGCGCGTGGCTGTTCTCCGTCGGGGTCGAGCCGGTGGTGGACGCGCTGGCCCGCCGTGGGCTGCGCAGGGGGGCGGCCACCGGGCTGGTGCTGCTCGGCCTGGTCGGCCTGATCGCGGCCTTCGTGGGCGTCTTCGGCGCGCTGCTGGTCGACCAGCTCGGTCAGCTGATCAGCGCGCTGCCCGGCTTCGTGCGCGACGGGGTGGCGTGGGTCAACCGGACCTTCGACGCGGAGTTCAGCGCCGGGGACGTCGTCGAGTCGCTCCAGCTCACCCCCGCGCGGCTGCAGACGCTCGCCCAGGAGCTGACCCCGGGCGTGGTGGGGATCGTCTCCTCGCTGGTCGGGCTGGTGTTCCAGCTGCTCACCTTCCTGCTGTTCGCCTTCTACATGTCCGCGCAGGGGCCGCAGCTGCGGCGGACGGTCTCCCGCTGGTTCCCGCCGCGGCACCAGCGGGTGATCGCCACGGTGTGGGAGATCGCCGTGGCGAAGACCGGCGGTTACCTGGTGTCCCGGCTGGTGCTCGCCGCGATCAGCACGCTGCTGACCGGCGTCGTCCTGTGGCTGCTCGGGGTGCCGTTCTGGCTGCCTCTGGCGATCTGGACCGGTGCGGTCTCCCAGTTCGTGCCGACCATCGGCACCTACCTGGCCATCGGGGTGCCCGCCCTGGTCGCGCTGTCCGGCCAGCCCGCCGACGCGGTCGCGGTGGTCGCGTTCGGCGTCGTCTACCAGCAGGTCGAGAACTACCTGCTCGGCCCGCGGATCACCGCCCGCACCGTCCAGGTGCACCCGGCGGTGGCGCTCGGGGCGGTCATCGTGGGGGCCGCGCTCTTCGGCGCCGTCGGGGCGCTGGTGGCGATCCCGGTGGTCGCCGCGGTGCAGGCGGTCATCGAGACCTACGGACGCCGGTACGAGCTGGTCGCGGTCGAGGACGAGCCGCCCGGCGGGGACTGACCTGCGGCCCACCTGCCGTGCGTGGTTCGCTGTCCGGGTGACCACCGAACCGGTGCCGCACTGGGTCCGCAGCTACGCCCCCGGGGTGCCTGCCCGGGTGGACGTGCCCGAGCAGACCGTCGGCGACCTGCTGACCGAGGCCGCGGCGCGCTTCCCCGACCGCGCGGCGCTGGACTTCTCCGGGGCCGCCACGAGCTACGCCGAGCTCCGCGACCAGGTGGCCCGCGCAGCAGAGGCGCTGCGCCGGCTCGGCGTCGGCCCCGGCGACCGGGTGGCCCTGGTGCTGCCCAACTGCCCGCAGCACGTCGTCGCGTTCTACGCCGCGCTGCGGCTCGGGGCGGTGGTGGTCGAGCACAACCCGCTGTACACCGCCGATGAGCTGCGGACCCAGTTCGCCGACCACGGCGCGACCGTCGCGGTCGTCTGGGACAAGGTCGCCCCGCTGGTGCAGGGGCTGGACCTCCCCGGCCGGCGCACCGTCGTCGCCGTCGACCTGACCCGGGCGCTGCCGTGGCCGAAGCGGCTCGCGCTGCGGCTGCCGGTGCCGAAGGCCCGGGCCACCCGGTCGGCCATCACCGGCCCGGCGCCCGGTGCGCTGGGCTGGGAGCACCTCGTCGCCGAGGCACCCGCGCTGGACCCGGCGCACCCGGGGCCGGCGCACACCGACGTCGCGCTGCTGCAGTACACCGGCGGCACCACCGGCACCCCGAAGGGCGCGGTGCTCACCCACCGGAACCTGCTGGCCAACGTCACCCAGTCGGTGGCGTGGGTGCCGGGGCTGCGGGAGGGGGAGGAGGTCTTCTACGGCGTCCTGCCGCTCTTCCACGCCTACGGGATGCTGCTGGGCCTGGTCGCCGCCGTCCGGCTGGGCGCGACGCTGGTGCTCTTCCCGCGGTTCGACATCGACCAGGTGCTGAGCGCGGCCCGCCGGCTGCCGCCCACCTTCCTGCCGGCGGTGCCGCCGGTGTACGACCGGCTGGCCACCGCCGCCGCCGAACGTGGCGCCGACCTGTCCAGCACCCGGTTCGCCCTGTCCGGGGCCATGCCGCTGCCCGCCGCGACGGCGCAGCGGTGGGAGGAGCTCACCGGCGGGCTGGTCGTGGAGGGCTACGGGATGACCGAGACCTCACCGATCGTGCTGGGCAACCCGGTCGGCCCGTCCCGCCGGCCGGGCACCGTCGGCCTGCCCTTCCCCTCGACGGAGATGCGGATCGTCGACCCGGAGGACCCGGCCGTCGAGCGGGCACCGGGGGAGCGGGGGAGCTGCTGGTGCGCGGGCCGCAGGTGTTCTCCGGCTACTGGAACCGGCCGGAGGAGACCGCCGAGGTGCTGCTGGCCGACGGCTGGCTGCGCACCGGCGACATCGTGGTCGCCGACGACGACGGCTTCGTCACCGTGGTCGACCGGATCAAGGAACTGGTCATCACCGGCGGCTTCAACGTGCACCCCTCGGAGGTCGAGGAGGTGCTCCGGGCCGTGCCCGGCATCCGGGACGCCGCCGTGGTCGGGCTGCCCGGCCCGGACGGCGGTGAGGAGGTCGTCGCCGCCGTCGTGCTCGACGACCCGGACCTGGACCTCGATGCCGTGCGCGCCCGGGCCCGCGAGCAGCTGGCCGGCTACAAGGTGCCGCGCCGGCTGGTGCCGGTCGAGGACCTGCCCCGCTCGCAGATCGGCAAGGTGCTGCGCCGTCAGGTGCGCGACCAGCTGCTGGCGGACTGACCCGCGCCGGCGCTGCTCAGCGCCCGGTGGGCTCGGCAGCCGTCTCGGGCTCGGCGGCCGTCTCGGGCTCCCGCAGGGCGCCGGCGATCGCGGTGGCGACGGCGAGCAGCACGGCCACCACGGTCAGCGCGCGCAGCACCGACAGCTCGTGGCCGAGGAAGCCGATCAGCGGCGGGCCGGCCAGGAACGCGCAGTAGCCGATCGAGGCGACCACGCTGACCCGGGTCGCGGCGTGCGCCGGGTCGTCGGCGGCGGCGCTCATGCCGACCGGGAAGCCCAGCGAGGTGCCGGCGCCCCACAGCAGCGCGCCGGCGAAGGCGACGCCCGCGTTCGGGCCGAACACGAACAGCAGCAGCCCGACCACCGCCAGCCCGGCGAGGGCCCGCACCAGCGGCACCCGGCCGAAGCGGTCGAGCAGCGGCGGACCGACCCAGCGGGCCGCGGTCATCGCGGTGAGGAACAGCGCGAAGCCCAGGGTGCCCAGCGCGGGGCTGAGGCCGTAGCCGTCGATGAGCGCGATGCTGATCCAGTCGTTCGCCGTCCCCTCGGCGAAGGCGAAGGCCAGCACGAACAGGCCGATCAGCAGGGTGCGCGGCTCCTTCCACCGGGCGAGCGCGCCACCGGCCTCCGGCGGGCGCGCGCCGTCCGGGGTCTCCTCGACGTCGGCGACGAACGCCCGCACCGCCGCGGGCACCACCGCCACGATCAGGACGGCGACGCCGAGCAGGTGCGCGGTGACCGACACGTCGAGGGCGACCATCGCCGCCCCGCCCAGCGCGCCGATGACCGTGCCGAGGCTGAAACCGGCGTGGAAGCGGCTCATCACAGCCTGGCGCAGGTGCCGCTCCACCACGGCGCCCTGCACGTTCATGCCGACGTCCCAGGCGCCGTTCGCGAAGCCCATGACGAACAGCCCGACCACCAGCGGGAGCACGCCGATCAGCGGTGCCACCGCCACGACGACCAGCGCGACGGTGAGCAGCCCGGCCATCAGGGTCACCGTGCGCCGGGAGCCCAGCCGGGCGATCACCGGCCCGGACAGCGGCAGCGCGCTCACCGACCCGGCGGCGATCGCCAGCAGCACCAGGCCCAGCGCGGCCGGGTCGAGGTCCAGCCGGGTGCGCACCTGTGGGATGCGCGAGGCCCAGCTGGCGAAGGCGAAGCCGGCCCCGATGAAGGCGACGTAGGTCGCCCGGGTGGCGGCCTGCACCTGTGCGGCCGACGGCCCGGTCGCGTCGGTGGTGGCGGTCATGCGTGCTCCTCGGAGGCGGTGCCGGCCCGCACGACGCGGGCGATGATCTCGGTGGTCTGGGCCCGGTCGACCGGGGTGGTGGCCAGCACCTTGTGCATGACCAGCCCCTCGATGAGGGCGTCGACGCCGCGGGCGGTGGTCGGGTCGACGAAGCGCTCCAGCACGCTGCGGCTGCGGCGCATCCACGACTCGGTGACCGTGCGCAGCGACGGCTCGCGCAGCGCGGCCAGGTACAGCTCGTAGACGACCGCCCAGTCCCGGTCGTCGGCGCCGGCGTCGGCGTGCACCAGGTCGGTGACCGCCGTGACGACGTCGTCGGCGCTGCGCACCTGGTCGAAGTGCGCCTCGTAGGTGACCGCCATGCGCTCGGCGTGCCGGGCGAAGGCCTGGGCGAGCAGGTCGTCGAGGCCGGTGAAGTGGTAGGTGAGCGACCCCAGCGGCACGTCGGCGGCGGCCGCGATGAGCCGGTGCGTGGTGTTCGCGACGCCGTGCTCGGCGATGACGTCCAGCGCCGCGTCGACGATCCGGTCGGCACGCTGCGGGTCGTGGCGGCGGGGGGTCACCCGATCTCGCGGACGACGCGTGCGGGGTTGCCGACCGCGACCACGTTCGCGGGCAGGTCGCGGGTGACCACGGCGCCGGCTCCGACGACGGTGTTCGCCCCGATCGTCACGCCCGGGCAGACGATGACGCCGCCACCGAGCCACACGTTGTCCTCGAGCACGATCGGTGCCGCGCTCTCCCACTTGTCGCGCCGGGGGCCGGGCTCGACGGGGTGGGTGGCGGTGAGCAGCTGGACGTTGGGCCCGAGCTGCGCGTCGTCGCCGATGGTCACCCGGGCGACGTCGAGCACGACCAGGCCGAAGTTGGCGAAGGTCCGCGCACCGATCGTCGTCTGGTGGCCGTAGTCGCAGTGGAACGGCGGGCGCAGCTCGCTGCCCGGGCCGAACGCCGCCAGCAGCTCCTCCAGCACCGCACGGCGGGCGGCGCCGTCGGTGGGGTCCATCGTGTTGTAGCGATGGGTGAGCTGCTGCGCGCGGGTGCTCTCGGCGGCCAGCTCCGGGTCGTCGGCGATGTAGAGGTCGCCGGCGAGCATCCGCTCGCGCATGCTGCGGCCGTCGTCCATGTGTACAACCGTACACAACGGTGGTGCTGGTGTGTTGATGCTCGTGGCGGCGGGTGAGGCGACCCGTGCCCGCCTTGCCGCGCGACCGGCGTGGGGTCGGGCGACACGAGCCGGCCCACATTCCGTCTCCTCGCTGACCTGCCAGAACTGTCGTACCTCGTACGTATGTTCGGGTGCATGACGGAGACCGCGGCCCTGCCCCCGCCGTCGGTCCCGCTCGCCACGGTGGTCGACCTGCTGTCACTGACCCCCAGGCCAGCGTGCGCACCGGCGCCGGGATCGCCGGATGACCTGCTGGCCGCGCGGCTGCAGCGGCTGCAGCGGCGGCGGGCCCAGGCTGCCGCGGAGGAGGCCGAGCTGATCCTGGCGTTGGCCGGGCAGCGGCCTGCCGCGGCGGATCCGGCGCCGGAGCATCCGGGTGCGCGGCGGGCGGGGTGGACGGCGCAGCCGGGTGACGGTGAGGTGAGTGAGTTCTGCACCGCGGAGCTGGCGGCCGTGCTCAACGTCGGGCGGGGGACGGCGGCGATCCGGTTGACCCGGGCGTTGACCTGGGTGCGGAAGCTGCCCGCGACGTTCGCGGCGCTGCGGGCTGGGGAGCTGGATGAGCGGCGGGCGCAGCAGCTGGCTGATGCGGTGAAGGACGTCCCCGCCGACGTGGCCGCCCGGGTGGAGGAACGACTGCTGGGTGAGGCGCGGGATCTGTCGGTGACCCGGGTCGGTACCCGGGCCGCGGAGCTGGTGCTGCAGCTGGACGCCGCGGCGGCGGAGGAGGCGCGGGTGGAGGCGGCGAAGACCGCCGACGTGCACGTCTACCCCTCACCTGCTGATGGGCGGGCGGTGCTGGCGGTGGACCTGCCGGCCGAGGAGGCCGCTGCGGCGAAGGACTTGTTCGACCAGCTCGCCCGGATGTTGAAGGCCGATGGGGACGAGCGGCCGATCGGGCTGCTGCGCACGCTGGTGGCCTCCGCGCTGATCCTGCACCCGGCCGACAACGGGCTGCCGCTGGTCACCGCGAACCTGAGGATCACCGCCGCGCTGGACGCGTTGGAGGGCGGGAACACGCCGGGTGAGGTCAACGGCCTGGTCATCACCGCCGCCCACCTGCGCGACCTGCTCACCCGCCTGGCCGCACTCGGCGTCACCACCCCCGACGGCGGGTCCCTGGCCTACGCGGTCACCGGCCCGGACGGGGAACTGCTGGCCACTCTCACCCCCGCCGAACTGGAGCGGCTGGCCAAGCGTGGCTGCCCGCAGCACCCCGCGGGCGACTGCGGGTGTGCGGTAGCCGGGCCGCCGCCAGAGACCACGAACTACCGGCCCACCGAGCGGCAGCGAGCCTTCATCGGTGCCCGGGATCGGCGCTGCCGGTTCCCCAACTGCGGGCAGCGCGTGGGCTGGGCCGACCTCGACCACGTCGTCCCGCACTCGCAGGGCGGGGCCACCGCCTGCGCCAACCTCTGCTGCCTGTGCCGCTCCCATCACCGGCTCAAGACCCACGCCCCCGGCTGGCGGTTCGCCATGACCCCCGACGGCACCCTGCAGGTCACCACCCCGTCCGGGGTCACCCGCAGCACCCGCCCACCCGGCCTCCGACCACGAGAACCCGAACCACCACCGCCGCCCGAGTCACCACCCGATCCGACAGCCGGACCGCCTCCACCAGCGGAGTCCAGGTCCACCGACGACGACCCGCCACCCTTCTGAGTCGACCCGGGAGAGGTCGCCATGCCGCCATGTCGACGAGCCCGCTCGGTGCCCGTGTCGACGTGTCCTCTCGACGAGGTGGGGCGACCGACGGTGGGAGCGACCGAACGGCTGGTGAGTCAGCCGAGGGCGACCTCGACCTGGCCGTCTCGCACGCGCACCCGGTGCACGGGGACTGAGACCGACGGGTCGTCCAGGCAGGCGCCGGTGCGCAGGTCGAACACCTGCTTGTACATCGGCGACGCCACCGTCGGGGCGTTCCCGCGGGTGCCGACGAGCCCGCGGGCCAGCACGTACGCGCCGCTGAACGGGTCACGGTGGCCGACCGCGTGCAGGCTGCCGTCGAACAGCCGGAACACCGCGACCTGGACGCCGTCCACCAGCGCCGCCACCCCACGCTCGGGCAGCAGGTCGTCGAACGCGCAGATCGGCGTCCACGCGTCCGCGGTGGCGGTGCCGGTTGTTGCAGTGGCAGTAATGGTGGGGGCATCGGTGCCGGTCGTGGCGGGGGTCGGGTTGCCGAGGGTGGCGGTCATCGGGGGAGCACCTCCAGGCGGGGGCCGGCCACCAGCACGGCACCGGGGCGGTCGGCGTCGGCGGCGGTCGCCGGGCGCGGCTGCCCGCGCTCGACCACGTACGCCAGCGACGGGTCGGGGGAGTCGGGCGCGTTCACGAACGCGGCGAACCGGCGCAGCTTCTCCGGGTCCTCCAGCGTCGCCCGCCACTCGTCGGTGTAGCCCTCGACGTGCGCCGTCATCGCCGCGTCCAGGTCGGCGCCGATGCCCAGGGAGTCCTCGAGCACGACGGCGCGCACGTGCGCCAGGCCGCCCTCGATCTCCTCCAGCCACGGTGCGGTGCGCTGCAGCCGGTCGGCGGTGCGCACGTAGTAGACGAGGAACCGGTCGATCGTCCGCACCAGCGTCTCGGTGTCCAGGTCCTCGGCCAGCAGCTGCGCGTGCCGCGGGGTGAACCCGCCGTTGCCACCCACGTAGACGTTCCACCCCTTGTCGGTGGCGATCACCCCGACGTCCTTGCCGCGCGCCTCCGCGCACTCCCGCGCGCAGCCGGACACCCCCAGCTTGATCTTGTGCGGCGATCGCAGCCCCCGGTACCGCAGCTCCAGCGCCACCGCGAGCGCGACGGAGTCCTGCACCCCGTAGCGGCACCACGTCGACCCGACGCACGACTTCACCGTGCGCAACGCCTTCCCGTAGGCGTGCCCCGACTCGAACCCGGCGTCCACCAGGCGCTGCCAGATCGCCGGCAGCAGCTCCATCCGCGCGCCGAACAGGTCGATCCGCTGCCCGCCGGTGATCTTCGTGTACAGCCCGAAGTCACGGGCGACCTCGCCGATCGCGATCAGCCCCTCCGGCGTGATCTCCCCACCGGGCACCCGCGGCACCACCGAGTAGGTGCCGTCCTTCTGGATGTTGGCCATCACGTGGTCGTTGGTGTCCTGCAGCGCGGCCCGCTCGCCGTCCAGCACGTGCCGGCCGTCCAGGCTCGCCAGGATCGAGGCCACCACCGGCCGGCAGATGTCGCACCCCCGCCCGCGGCCGTGCCGGGCCACCAGCGCGCTGAAGCTGGTGATCCCGGTGACCCGCACGATGTCGAACAGCTGCGCCCGGCTCACGTCGAAGTGCTCGCACAGCGCCCGGCTCACGCTGACCCCGGCGGCCTCCAGCTCGGCGGTGACCAGCTTCTTCACCAGCGGCAGGCACGACCCGCAGCTGGTGCCCGCCCTCGTGCACGCCTTCACCGCACCGAGGTCGGTGCAGTCACCGCACCGAACGGCGTCCCGGATCGTGCCCGCGGACACGTTGTTGCAGGAGCACACCGCAGCGTCGTCGGGCAGCTCGGCCGAGGCCGGCCCGCCCTCCGCGCCCTCCGGCAGCAGCCAGGCCGCCGGGTCACCGCCCAGCTCGCGGCCGACCAGCGGTCGCAGCCCGGCGTAGGCCGTGGCGTCGCCGACCAGGATCCCGCCGAGCAGCGTCCGGGCGTCGTCGGAGAGCACCAGCTTCTTGTAGACCCCGGCCACCGGGTCGCCGTAGACCACCGACAGCGCCCCCGGGGTGGTGCCGAACGCGTCACCGAAGCTCGCGACGTCGACCCCGAGCAGCTTCAGCTTCGTGGACAGGTCCGCGCCCGGGAACTCCGCGGCGCCGCCGAGCAGCCGGTCGGCGACCACCTCGGCCATCGTGTAGCCCGGCGCCACCAGGCCGTAGGTCCGCCCGTCGACGGCGGCGACCTCGCCGATCGCGAACACCGCCGGGTCCTCGCTGCGGCAGCCCGCGTCGACCAGCACCCCGCCGCGCGGCCCCACCGGCAGCCCGGCGGTGCGGGCCAGCTCGTCGCGCGGGCGCACGCCGGCGGCGAAGACCACCACGTCGACGTCCAGCTGCTCCAGCCCGGTCGCCGACCCCACCGCGGCGTGCATCCGGCCCACCCGGCCGTCGCGGCCCGCGGTCAGCTTCGCCGTCGCCGTCCCCGCGTGGACGCGCACGCCCAGCGCGCCGACCAGCCGGGCCAGCGCCTCGCCGCCGCCGTCGTCGACCTGCAGCGGCATCAGCCGCGGCGCGAACTCGACCACCGAGGTGTCGACGCCGAGGGCGGTGAGCGCACCGGCGGCCTCCAGGCCGAGCAGCCCGCCGCCGACGACGGCGCCGGTGACGGTGCGGGGCAGCTCCCGCTGCCGGTCGGTCACGTACTGGCGCAGCGCCGCGACGTCGTCGATGGTCCGGTACACGAAGCAGCCGGCGAGGTCCCGGCCCTCGACCGGCGGCACGAACGCCGACGAGCCGGTCGCCAGCACCAGCGCGTCGTAGCGCAGCTCCCGCCCCGTGGCCGTGGTGACCCGCTGCGCGGCCCGGTCGACGGCGGTCACCTGCTCGCCGCGGCGCAGCGTGACGCCCGGCGTCTCCCACAGCTCGGGCTGCCCCAGGGACAGGTCCTCGGGGTCGCGGCCGGAGAAGTAGGAGGTCAGCGCCACCCGGTCGTAGGGCGCGCGGGGCTCCTCGGCCAGCACGGTGACCTGCCAGCCGGCGGGGCCGACCCCGCCCCGGTCCACCAGCGCCTCCACCAGGCGGTGGGCGACCATGCCCCCGCCGACGACGACCAGCTGACGGGGACCTGGGTTGCTCACGATCACGCTGCTCCTCCGCGGGCGGCGGTGGGCCGGCCGGCCCGCCGCTGGCGGGAAAGCTAGGCAGCGCGTGTTACCCCCGGCCGCGCGCCGCGTTACGCGGCGGCAAGGTGGACCGCACAGCGGAACGGGCCCGGGCGTGAGGGCGCGGTCAGCGCTGGAGCCCGGACCCGAAGTCGCCGAAGGGCTGGGTCGGCGGGGCCGGGACGGGGGCACGGGCGACCGGTGCGCCCGTGGCGTCGAGCACCCGCACCGACCGGGCGCCCTGCGGCAGCACGGTCACGGCGCCGCCCCCCGCGAGCGGCAGCGACGTCAGCACCTGCTCGCCGTCGTCGAGCACCTCCGCCACGGTCCCCGCGGCAGGTGCGGTGACGACCAGCCACTGGAGGCCGTCGGCCCAGCGGAGTCCGGGCGGCTCGACGTCGCAGACCCGGACGATGGTCAGCGTGGCCGGGTCGGTGCTGCCCGCGGGCGTCTGGGTGCCGCAGGTGACCGCGCCACCGCCGCCCCCGGCCCAGGTGGTCACCACCAGGGAGCCCCCCGGGCTGCGGGCCAGCACGACGACCACCGATCCGGGTCCGGTGCTGAGCGGCAGCTCGCCGTTCCACAGCAGCTCCGGCTGTAGCTGGGCCGGCTCGACGCCCAGCGGCACGGCCACCCCGACCAGTGCCGCGGCGAGCACCCGCCCGTCGGCCGGGCCGGCGGTGGGGCGCAGCGAGGTCAGCTCGGGCAACGGGACCGTGCGGCCCGGCCGGTCGCCGGGCCAGTCGACGGCCGAACGGTGCACCACCCGTCCCTCGCGCGTGACCCGGACGCTGATGGCCGGCCCGTCCTCCGTGGTGCTGGCCGGCACGACCGCCACCCCGTCGACGGTCTCCACGGGCGTGTAGCGGCGGCCCACGGTGCCGCGGGGCCCGACCAGCAGCCGGTCGGACACCTCCACGACGTCCTCCCGCCCGGCCAGCACGACGAGCGACGCCGGCCCCGGGCCACCCAGCAGGAGGGACAACGGCCGGCTCTCGCCGAGCCCGCGGGGCACGTGCGGGGTCAGCTCCGACGGCGGCGCGCCGACCGGGCCGGTCAGCCACACCCCGCGGAAGTCCTCCAGCACGGTGCCGACGACCAGCACCGCCCGGCCGGACGGGGTGTCCCCGGCGAAGACGACGGTCCGGTCGGCCACCCGCGGCGCCTCCATCGACCCCCAGCCGGCTTGCTGGGCAGCGGCGAGGAACGCCGGGTCGCCGACGAGGGAGCCGCGGGCCGGGCCGGTCAGCACGGGTACGGGGGGCAGTGGGTCGGCCGGTGCCGCGGGCTCGGCGGCGGTGGCCGCGTCCGCCGACGGCGCGGGCACCGGTGCCGGCCGGTCCAGCGTAACCACGCCGGCCACGAGCAGGCCGGCGAGCACCACCGCGCCGAGCGCCCGCCGGCGCCGTCCGGCACGCCGGGACCCGACGTCCGCGACGGCCTGCGGCCCGTCCAGCCGCCACCGGCCGGGCGCCGTGGCGAGCCGGGCCAGGGCGTCGTGCAGCCGCTGCTCGTCGGACACCGGGTGCGCCGGCCGGTACGGGTCGGGCCGGACCGCGGGACGCAGCTGCGCGACGCCGCGGGCGACCTCGGCCGCGGCGGTCGGCACCGGGCAGCCCAGCTGGGCCGCGACCGACGCCTCGTCGAGCCCGTCGTGGTGCCGGAGCACGACGGCGGCCCGGGTGCGGTGCGGCAGCTCCCGCAGCGCCCGGGCCAGCTCGTCGTCCACCGCGGCAGCGGGCTGGTCGGGCACCTCTCCGACGACCTCCCCGCCGGCCGGCCGCCAGGAGTCGCGCCGCGTGGCCCGGGTGACCAGCGCCCGGCGGGCGGTGCCCAGCGGATCGGCCGGAGGCCCGGTCGCCGACGACATGGCCCGGCGGGTGCGCACCAGGGCGGCCTGGACGAGCTCCTCGGCGTCGAGCCGGTCACCGGTGAGCAGCAGGGCCGTGCCGAGCAGGTCGTGCCGGTGCGCGGCGACGAACTCCGCGAACCCGTCCTGCCCGTCCACCCCGTCTCCTCCGACAGCGGTCAGCCGGCCGCGGCGGCGAGCCGGCCGAAGCCCTCGTCCAGCGACACCGCGGGCCGCCAGCCCAGCGCCTCGCGGGTGCGGCGCTGGTCGAACCAGTGCGCGGTGGCCAGCTGCTCGGCGAGGAAGCGGGTGAGCGGGGGAGTGTCCCGGCGGCCGGTCAACCGCCAGACGCCCTCGACGGCGACGCCGGCCGCCCAGGCGAGGGGGAACGGGACGTGCCGGGACGGGCCCGGGACCCCGGCGGCCCGGCACAGCCGGTGCAGCACCTCGGCGACCGGCCGGGGCTCGCCGTTGGAGACCACCAGCGCCTCCCCGTGCACCGGCCCGCACGCGTCGACCGCAGCGACGAGCGCGGCGGCGGCGTTGTCGACGTAGGTGGTGTCGATCAGCGCCGCCCCCGTGCCGATCACCGGCAGCCGGCCGGCGCGCGCCCGGGCCACGATCCGCTCGACCATCTGCGGGTCGCCCGGCCCCCACACCAGGTGCGGGCGGACGGCGAGCACGGCCAGCGACGCGGAGTCCGCCGCGAGGGCCGCCTGCTCGGCCAGCGCCTTCGAGCGGGCGTAGCTGCCGCGGGCCCGCACCGGGTCGGCCGGCCCGGCGCCTTCCCCGGCCAGCGCTGCGCCCGCGTGCGCCACCGACGGCGAGGAGACGTGCACCAGCCGCCCGACGCCCGCCGCCTGGCAGGCGTCGACCACCGACCGGGTGCCTTCGACGTTGGCCCGCTGGTACTCCGCCCACGGCCCGACGACGTCGACCTTGGCGGCCAGGTGCACGACAGCGTCGTGCCCGGAGACGGCGCGGGCCACCGCGTCGGCGTCGGCGACGTCGGCGAGCACCTCCGCGCACGGCAGCCCGGCCGGGCGGCGCTGCAGCACGGTCACCTCGTCGCCGCGCTCGACCAGCGCCGTGGCGGTGGCCCGGCCGAGCATCCCGCTCGCGCCGGTGACCAGCACCTTCACCGCGGCATCACGCCCCGGGACGGCGCAGGCCGGTGCGCGAGCCGGCGAGCAGCCGGGCGGCCTGCCGCGCGACCTCGGCCCGGTCGACCTTGGACTGGTGCCGGATGTCCACCGGCAGCCGGCGCGCGGTGAGCACCGCGGCCACCCGCACCGCCGCCCGTTCCCGGACCGCCTCGGTGAGCTCGTCGTCCGCCAGCTGCAGCGCCGGTCGCCGAGCGTCCCGCCCGGCGGGCACCACCACGACGACGAGCGCCTGGGTGCCGGCCGGCCCGATCCCGACGGCGGCGGCCGCGGCCACCTCGGGCAGCTGCTCGACCCGCTGCTCGACGCCCACCGGGGTGACCGGTCCGGCGGCGGTGGTGACCACGTGCGGCAACCGGCCCTCGATCCACAGCCGGCCGTCGGCGTCCAGGTGCCCGACGTCGCCGGTGCGGTGCCAGCCGGCGTCGCGGGAGGAGAGCCGCTCGGTGATCCACAGCGCGTCGTAGCGGTCCTTGACGTGCGCGCCCCGCACGCAGACCTCGCCGGTGACGCCCGGTGCGGTGCCCAGCGGGCCGACGGCCGCACCGGTGGCGTCCAGCGGGCTGACCCGCACCTCGACCCCGGGCAGCGGCCGGCCCACGCAGACGCCGTCCGGCAGCCCGCCCGCTTCCTGCTCGGCGGCCTCGATCCCGGCCAGCGAGACGTCGGTGACCGGCAGCGCCTCGGTCATCCCGTAGGGCGTGTGCGCCTCCGCGGCGGGCAGCACGTCCCGCAGCGCGCGCAGCAGCGAGGACGGCACCGGGGCACCCGCCGACATCACCAGCCGGACCCGGCCCAGGGCGCCCCGCTGGGCGTCGGTGAGCTCGGCGGCGGTGGCCACCACCCGGCGCAGCGCCGCGGGCGCGGCGAACACCACCGTGGCGTCCACAGCGGCGACGGCGTCGGCGAGGGCCGGAGCGGTGAGCGTGCCCGGCGCGGTGACGTCGATGTCCGGCACTGCGGAGGCGATCCCCAGCGCCGGCCCGAGGATGGCGAACGGCGCGAAGGCGGCGACGAAGCGGTCGTCCGCGGTCAGCCCGTAGGCCTCCCGCACCAGCGCGATCTGGGCGACGACCTGCGCCTGCGTGTAGACCACGCCCTTGGCCGGGCCGGTGGCGCCGGAGGTGAACAGCACCGCCCGGTCGTCGGTGGCGGTGGACTCGTCGGGGACCGGCCCGGTGGCGCGGCCGAGCCGCTCCAGCTCCGTCAGGTCGTGGTCGACGCCCAGCGCGCGGCGGGCGGTCGCGGGCAGCCGGCCGGCGGCGATCCGCAGCCCGGGCAGGCCCATGGCCCGCGCGGCGGCCAGGCCGCGCGCGGTGCCGATGACGGCATCGACCGACGCCCCGCGCAGCGCCCGGCGCATACCGGCCACGCCCAGGCCACGGTCGACGACGACGATCGCGCCGCCGGCCCGCCACACCGCGTACACCGATGCGGTGAGGTCGGCGGAGGGCTCCACCAGCAGTGCGACGCGATGACCTGGCTGCACCCCGGCGGCGCGCAGCCCCGCGGCGAGCGCCTCGACCCGGTGGTGTAGGGCCGCCCAGCTCACGGTGCCGCCGCCGACCGTGTTGCCTCCCACCGTGACCACCGCGGGCGAGTCGTCGTCGGCCCGTTCGGTGAGCGCCGACCACGGCCGCCGGTCGGCGGGGACCGCCGGCCGGGGCAGCGCGGGAACCGGGGGCGCGTCGAGGTCGGCGACGAACTGGGCGACGGCGGCGGCGTAGCGGGGTGCGTCCTCCGGCAGCAGGTGCGAGGCACCCTCGAACCGGTGCACCTCCGCATGCGGCAGCCGGGAGCGCAGGTCGGTCAGGTACCGCTCGCCGAACACCGGGTCGCGCGGGCCCCACATCAGCAGCGCCGGGACGTCGAGGTCGCGGATGCCCTCCGCGATCGCCTCCTGGTCCGGCCGGGAGGGGTGGTCGGGGGCGAACGGGATGTCGGCGACGAAGTCACCGACCGAGCCCCGCCGGCCCGCCCCGCGGTACGGGGCGGCGAAGGCGTTCCGCACCCCGGCCGGCAGCGGCGGCCAGGACAGCGCCGTCGTGGCCCGGACGAACAGCGGCGTCCCGACGGTGACCGCGCCCCGCACCCCGGGCAGGTCGGCCGCCCGGATCAGCGCCGGCCCGGTGTCGCCCTCGGGCATGGCGACCGCGGTGTTGGTGAGCACCACGCCGCGCAGCTGGTCGCGGTGCGCCAGCGCCCAGCCGAGGGAGAGGATGCCGCCCCAGTCGTGGCCGACCGTGACCACCGGCCCGGTCACGCCGAGCGCGGCGGTGAGGTCGCCGAGGTCGGCGACCCGCTCGGCCAGGGACCGGGGGGCGGTGAGCCGTGCGGAGAAGCCCATGCCCAGGTGGTCGGGGGCGATCACCCGCCAGCCGGGCGGTGCCGCGGCCAGCAGCCGCCGCCACAGGTAGGACCAGGTCGGGTTCCCGTGGACGCACACCAGGGTGCCCACCGGCTCCCGGACGCCGTTGTCCAGCACGTGCCACTCGTGCTTCGCCCCGGTGGCGTCGGCCACGGTCAACCGACGCGACCAGGCGGGGTCCAGCCCGGGCAGGCCCTTCGGGAGAGCAGGGTTCGTGGTCAGCGGGGCCGGACCGCTCACCAGGCGATCTCCATGCACGAGGCGTTGAGCCCCGAGCCGATCCCCATCAGCAGCACGCGGTCGCCGTCGACCAGCGAGTCGGCGTCGGAGGCGAGGGTGAACGGCACCGACGCCGGGCCGAGGTTGCCGCGGGTCGGGAACGTCTGCGGCACCCGGGCGGGGTCGACGCCGAACCGGTCGCACATCGCCTGGGTGTGCACCTTGGAGACCTGGTGCATCACGTAGCGGTCCATGCCGCGCTGCCAGTCGAACTCGCCGGCCGCCTCCTCCCACATGTCGGCCGACAGCGCGATCCCGGCGTCCAGCAGGCCCTTGAGGTCGGTGTCCATCTGCTCGTTGTCGCCGGTGCACAGCTCGTGGTGCTCGGTGCCCGCCCGGCTCACCGAGCCGACCACCCGGTGCCCCTCGGGGTGCCGGTCGCTGCGGCCCAGCACCATCGCCGCCGCGCCGGAGCCCAGCGTCAGGGTGGCGAACTGGTCGATCACGTCGCGGGAGCGGGTGCCCGGGCCCTGCAGCCGCGCGATGGTGCGCTCCTGCACCTTCTGCGAGTCCTCGCCGTTCACGATCAGCGCGTACTCGATGAAGCCGGAGTCGATCATCGCGGCGGCCAGCTCGATGCCGTTGACGAAGCCGAGGCAGGCGTTGGTGATGTCGAAGTTCTTGCACGACCGGGGCAGGTCCAGTGCGTGGTGCACGGCGACGGCGGTCGAGGGCTCCAGGTGCTGGCGGCTGACCGAGGTGTTCACCATCAGCCCGATCGCCGCGGGGTCGACGCCGCTCTCGCTGATCGCCTTGGCGCCGGCCATGGCCGCGCCGTCGACGAAGGTGACGCCGTCGGCCCACCAGCGGCGCTCCGTGATCCCGGCCAGGCGCTCGAGCAGCCCGGGTCGGAGGCGCACGCGCTGGTAGGTGTCCAGCAGCTGCTCGTCGATCGCGTCGGAGGTGATCACCTGGGTCGCGTCCGCCGTCTGCACCGTCAGCACGCTGGTGTTGCTGAACCGGTGGGTGGCATTGCCGCTCATGGGCGGGCTCCAGTCCTGAGGAGGGCTGACTCCTGGTGTCTCTCCGCCCTGTTCGGCTCCAGTTCTACCCCCGTCAGCCCGCGGTATTCGCTCTCGCCCCCTGCGACGGGGAGCACAGCGGGTGTGGACGGCGCCGGACCGGGCACCGTCGACCGGTGGGCACCCGACGCGGCGAGCGGCTGCGGTTCGACGGCTGGATCCTCGGCACCGGCACCACCTCCGGCACCCGGCTGGTGGTCGGCCACTGGCCCCGCTCGCCCCTCGGCCCGGTCTCCGACGTCATGGTGCAGCGGCCCGACGGCCATCGGGTGCTGCTGGCGCAGACCGCCGAGCTCGCCGACGTCGTCGCCGCCACGTACACCTTCGACGACGTCCGGGTGGTCGACGTCACCGTGCGCCGCCCGGACCCGGACACGTGGGCGGTGCGCGCCGGGCCGCTCGACCTGGAGCTGCGCACCGGCCGCCGGCCCGCGCTGGGATGGCTGCTGCGTGCGGTGCCGCCTCCGCTGGCCCGCACCCCGGCGTGGGTCGGGCTGCTCGACCGGCCGGCGCGGGTGCTCACCGGGCTGCGCACCACCGGCTCGGCCGGCAACGGGCGCACCGAGTGGTACGGCGTGCAGGACCTGCGCGCCCTCGGCGCCGTCCGGGCGTCCTGGGACGGCGCCCCGCTGGGCGGCCGCGCGCCGGTGCACCCACCGGTGACCTTCGGCTTCGGCTCGGTGCCGCGGGACCCCGCGGTCGTCCGGGTGACGACGACGCTCGCCCTCCCGTGACGCTGGCCGTCCCGTGATGCTCGTCGCCCGGGGAGCGGGGGACGACGTGGCGGGCAACGATGGACCGATGGGGCCGGGACCGGCGCCCGCATGCCGAAGTGTGGAGGAGTGCCGGTGACCGACTCTGCCGTCGACCGTGCCGGGCAGCGCCCGGCCGAGCCGCCGGAGGGCGCCGACCCGAACCGCTGGCACGCGCTGTGGGTGACCCTCGTCGTCGGGTTCATGACCCTGCTCGACGTGAGCATCGTCTCGGTCGCGCTGCCGTCCCTGCAGGAGGACCTGGGCGCCTCCGCCTCCGCCGTGCAGTGGGTCGTCTCCGGCTACGCGCTGACCTTCGCGCTGGCGCTGGTGCCCGCCGGCCGGCTGGGCGACGCGTTCGGCCGACGCCGGATGTTCCTGATCGGCCTGGTCGCCTTCGTGGTGTGCAGCGCGGCGGCCGGCGCGGCGCCCGGCATCGAGCTGCTGATCGTCGCCCGGCTGTTGCAGGGGGTGGCCGCCGGCTGCCTCGCACCGCAGAACTCCGCGCTCATCCAGCAGCTGTTCCGCGGGCCGGAGCGGGGCCGGGCGTTCGGGTTCTTCGGCGCCACCGTCGGCATCTCCACCGCCGTCGGCCCGGTCGTCGGCGGTGCGCTGCTCGCGCTGGCGTCCGGCCCGGGCGGCTGGCGCTGGATCTTCTACGTCAACGTGCCCATCGGCGTGGTCGCCTTCGTGCTCGCCCTCCGGCTGCTGCCCCGCCCGACCAGCCGCGGGCACGGCCGGATCGACGTCGTCGGCGTCGGTCTGCTGGGCGCCGGTGCGCTCGCCCTGCTGCTGCCGCTGGTGGAGGCGGAGTCCGGCGGGCTGACCCGGCTGTGGTGGCTGTTCCCGATCGGGGCGGTCCTGCTGGTGTCCTTCGTGCTGTGGGAGCGCCGGGTGGTGCGCGGTGCGGGTGAGCCGATCTTCGACCCGCGCCTGGTCACCGCCACCCGCGGCTACGGCCCCGGGATCGCGCTGGGCACGGTCTACTTCGTCGGCTTCAGCGGCATCTGGCTTGTCTTCGCGCTGTTCTTCCAGACCGGGCTGGGCTGGACGCCGCTGCAGTCGGGACTGGCGGTGACGCCGTTCGCCATCGGCTCGGCGTCGGCCGCGGTGATCGCCGGCCGCCTGGTCGAGCGCTACGGCCGGGCGCTGACGGTGTTCGGGCTCAGCGGCGTCGCCGTGGGGCTCACCGGGACGGCGGCGGTGCTGCTGCTGGCACCGTCGGACATGAGCGGGTGGGCGACCGCCCCGACGCTGCTGCTGGCCGGCATCGGCGGGGGCTTCGTCATCTCGCCGAACGTCACCCTCACGCTCCGCGACGTCCCGGTCCGGATGGCCGGCTCGGCCGGCGGGGGGCTGCAGACCTTCCAGCGCTTCGGCGGCGCGATCGGCACCGCGGCGCTGCCCGGGCTCTTCTACCTCGTGCTCGGCTCCACGGAGCAGGACTACCCGCGCGCGGCGGCCGCGGCGCTGGGCATTGCCGTCGTCGGGTCGCTCGCGGCGCTGGTGATCGGCTTCCTGGACTGGCGGCACGACCGGCGTGACGAGGGCCGGGAGGCGGCCCGGGCCGCGGCTGAACGCCGACCGGACGGCGCCGCCCCCGGGGACGACGGCGGGGACGGGCCCGAGGTGGCGGACGAGTACGGGCGGGTGCACGCCCACGGCCACGCCACCCACGGCTGACCCGCGCAGATCCCGGCGTGGCGGCCCGGCAGCTGAGGCGCGGCGGCCCGGCGGCTGAGCGGAGTCCCCGGGGACGGCCGCCTGACCGGCCGTCCCCGGGCCCTACCTCGGTCCTGCGCTCGGGCTCAGGAGTCCCGCTCGCCCGGGGCCGTGGCCGCCGCGTTGGCCACGAAGGTGGCCGGCTGCCCGGGGGCCCGGTCCTCCCCGGACGGCCGGGGCACGGGCGGCAGCCCCGCCGGGTGGGCGTGGCCCCACTCCTTCTCCACGTCGGCCAGCAGCGCCTCCAGGTAGGCCCGCAGCTGGGTGCGGGTCGCCTGCCCGAACGCGCGCAGGTAGGCGATCTGCTCCTGCAGCTGTTCGGTCTCCGGCTGCCCCACGGCCGGGCGGGGTGCCTCGCCGACGACCCGGGTCGCGGCCTCCTGCGCGGCCTGGATGATCGCGCCGGCCTTGTCCCGCGCCTGACCGAGGTGCTCCTCGTACTGGGCGCGGGCCTCCGCGGTCATCTGCCGGCTGAACTCCTCCGCCTCGGCGACGTAGGCGTCGGCGGTGCGCTGGGCGGTCGCCAGGATGCCGACCGCCTGGTCGCTGGGGGCGGGCCGGTCGGCGGCCTCGGTCAGCTGCCCCTCCAGCCGGTCGAGCTGGGCGCGCAGCTGGTCGTTCTCCCCGCTCAGCCGGGCCACCTCCTCGGCGACCAGGCCGACGAAGCCGTCGACCTCCGCCTCGGTGTAGCCCGGGTGCAGCAGGGAGCCGTGCGAGAAGCGCGCGCTGCGCACGTCGTCCGGCGTGAGCCGGTGGTCGGGGCCACCGGACCCGGGTGCCTGCTCGCTGGTGGTCATTCGGTCACCTTCCCGTCGAGGGTCGGGCTCTGTCGGCTGGCGGCGAAGACCTCGGTGCGGATCCGGCCCATCGCCAGACCCGCGGCGTGCAGCCGGGTCACGGTGTCCTCGACCATGGGCGGGTTGCCCGCCACGTAGGCGTCCCGCCCGGTCCACGGGCCGTGCCGCAGGACGACGTCGGCGACGTCACCGTGCTCCACGGTCGAGGTCTTGTCATGGGAGACGGCCTCGGTCACCGTCAGCCAGGGGTTCTCCTGGGTCAGCCGGTGCAGGTCGGCGCGGTCGTAGAGGTCCTCCTCGGTGCGGGCACCGACGAACAGGTCGACGCGGCGGGCCGGGCCGGAGCGGGCGACCTGGTCGACGACCGCCTTCAGCGGCGCCAGCCCGGTGCCCCCGGCCACCAGCAGCAGGTCCCGGTCGGAGTCGGTGTCCAGGCTCAGCCGTCCCACCGGCGGCCCCAGTCGCACCACCTCGCCAACGCGGGCCAGCCGCACCAGCGCGGTGCTCAGCGGGCCGCCGTCCCGCGCCTTGACGTGCAGCTCCAGGGAGCCGTCCGGGCGTGGTGCGTTCGCGGGGGAGTACCACCGCCACAGCCGGGGCCGCAGGTCGGACTCGACCGAGAGCGCCTGCCCCGGGAGGTAGTCCAGCCGCTGGCGCGGGGCCAGGGTCAGCACGGCCACGTCGATGGTGCGCCGCTCGTGGGCCACCACCTCCGCCTCCCACCACGGCGGCTGGTCGTCGGCCTCGTCGGCGGCCTCCAGCATCACCTGCGCGATCAGCTGGTAGGCCGCGGTCCAGTCGGCGGCCAGCGCCTCGTCCCACTCGTCGTCGAAGTGCTCGAGCGTGGCCAGCAGGCTCGCGCCGACCGCCGGGTAGTGCGCGGCGACCGCCCCGAACTTCCGGTGGTCGCGGCCCAGCTGCTGCAGGATCGGCACCAGCGAGTCCAGGTCGTCGACCCGCGCCACCACCTCGCCCAGCGCGGCGAAGAGCCGGTCGCGCTGGTGCGCCATCGAGACCGGGAACATCTCCCGGGTCTCGGGGTGGGTCAGGAACAGGTGCGAGTAGAACCACAGCGGCACGTCGTCGCCGTGCGCGGCGGCCTTGGCGAAGCTGGCCCGCATCGCGGGGATGTCCACAGGCGTCTCCTCGGCGCGCCGGCTCAGCCGGCCGGTGCGGGCTCGGTGACGATCTCGTCGCGGTGCGCGCCGAGCGCGGCACCGACCTGGCCGATGTCCTCGCCGGAGACACCCAGCTCGGTGAGGGTGTCGACCAGGTGGCCGACCACCCGGTCGAAGGCGTCGCCGGTGATGGCGAGGTCGCCGTGGCCCTCGGCCAGCTCACGGCCGGAGTACTCCACCGGGCCGCCGGTGACCTGCACCAGCAGCGCGGTCTGGTGGCGGCGCAGCTGGGGCATGTCCACGCCCTCGAACCATCCGGTGAGCTCCGGGTCGGCCACCACCCGCTCGTAGAAGTCGTCGACCGCGGTGCGGATGCCGACGTCGTTGCCCAGTCGCTCGTAGAGCGTCATCGCAGAGTTCCCCCGTCCTCCCCCGTGAACGGACACACCGGACGCCGGACCGGAGCCGGCGCCGCCCGGGCCGGTGGCAGGTCGCCACGGCCCGGACCCTGCCCACTCTGTCGGCACCGGCGGCGCCGTGCCACTCGAGGTGGCCCACGGGTGGGGCGGGGCCGCGACGGCCGTCAGTGCAGGGGCACGACGCGGTCGGCGACGTCGTCGAGCGGGTCGAGCTGCAGCACCGTGGTCGCCTCGGCCAGCCCGGCTGCGGGCCAGCCGACGGTGACGGTCAGCCGGCCGTCGTTCGGCAGCGCACCGGCCCACCAGGACCCCTCCGAGCGGAACGAGTCGGCGCCGCCGCTGGAGGTGGGACCGACCGGGTCGGCGGGCCCGGTCACGCCGTCGACGGTGAGGGTGACCAGCAGGCCGGACCACGGCTGCGGCTCCCCGTCGCGGCGGGGGAAGGTGCGCCGTCCGGCGGCCTCGGCCTGCACGCCCGTGGCGCGGACCACGATCGGCAGGTGCAGGCCGCCGGGGTGGGCGAACACGCACCGCAGCCCGGCGGCGATGCCGGGGGAGCGCGCCAGCAGCACCGGGCCGTGCACCACGACGCCGAGCACCACGGGGCCGAGGGCGTCGGGCGCGGGGGTGGCGGGCCAGCGGGGCACCTGCCCACCCTGTCAGGCGCTGGGCTCCCGCGGGGCACAGCCCAGCGCCAGCGTCAGTTGCAGCAGCGTCGCCGGGTCCTCCAGCCGGTCGCCGAACAGGTCGCGCAGCTGCCCCATCCGGTAGCGGACGGTCTGCGGGTGCACGAAGAGCTCCGCGGCGATCCGTTCCCGGCGGCCGTGGTGCAGCAACCAGGAGCGCAGCGTGGCGGTGAGCTTCTCCCGGGTGGCGGGGGTGACCTGGTCCAGCGGGGCGAGGACGGCGGTGCGCAGATCGGTGAGCGCCTCCTCGTCGGCGCGCAGCACCAGCTCGACGAGCCGGGCCTCGGTGTCAAGGGGAGCGGTGTCAAGGGGAGCGGTGTCCAGGGGAGCGGTGTCCGGGGCCGGCCCCAGCCGCAGGGCGCGCAGCACCCGGCGGTGCGAGGCGGCGACGTCGTGCCACGGCCGGGCGGGGCCGACGGCGGCGCCGAGCCCGTCCAGCACGCGGAGCAGACCGGCCCGCGCCCCGCCCCCGGCGTCGGGCACCAGCAGGACGGCGCGCTCCTCCTCGCCACCGGGACCGGCGGCCTCCTCGGTCACCTGCAGCGTGCGGGCGTCCAGCAGGGCCAGCGCGTTGCGGGCCCGGGTCTCCGGCAGCACGACGGCGGTGAGCGTCCGCGGCGGGGTCCAGTCGGCGCGCTCGGCGGCGGCGGTCAGGTCGTGCAGGGGCCGCCCGGCGAGGAGGACCGCGCCCAGCCGCTCCAGGTGGTGCTGGCGCACCCGCCCGCTGGTGGCCAGCTCGTCGGCGTGGCCGGCGACGCTGGCGGCGGACAGCTGGTCGATGTAGGCGAACACCAGCTCGGCGAAGCGGGCCAGGGAGCCGACGGTGAGCCCGGCGGAGACGGCGGTCTCGCTCATGTGCCGCCAGGAGACCCGGGCACCCACCCGGTAGGCCGACAGCAGCGCGTCCATCGACCGGCCGCTGCGCGCCTCGCCCCGGCCCAGCGCGTAGGCGCCGGCGAGGGCCGGCGCGATCGGCCGGCTGGGGTCGACGCCCCCGCCGTCGGTGGCCAGCTCCAGGAACCCGCCCAGGGCGACCTGGACCGCGCGCTGGATCGCCCGGCCCATCTCCCCGGCGAACGCCCCTGCGTAGCTGGGCACCTCGACCACGATGCTGGCCACGGTGCGCTCGGCGACCGCCGGCAGCTCGGCCAGCATGGCCGCGACGACCGCCGGCGGGAACGTGATCGGGTCCCCGATGGCGGGCGCCGCCGGAGCGGGGATGCTGGGGGGCAGCTGCTCAGCCACCGGTGACCTCCGTTGTTCGCAGGGAACAGAAGGTACCGCCCGATTCACGTCCGGGGCACAGGTGATTGATCGCCAGGCTGGGAAAGACTCAGTACATGACCGCCACCGTCCCGCGCCCGGTCGCCGCGCGGCCGCTGCTCACGACGCTGCGTGACCGCGCGCTGAAGCTGGCCGAACTCGTCACCACGCCGCTGCTGCCCAGCGACTACCTCGACCTGGTCGACCCGCTGCGCTCCGGTGCCGCGCTGCGCGGCCGGATCGAGTCCGTGCACCGCGAGACCCCGGACGCGGCGAGCATCGTGATCCGCCCCGGCCGCGACTGGCTGCCGCACACCCCGGGCCAGTACGTCCGGATCGGCATCGACATCGACGGCGTCCGGCTGTGGCGGGCGTACTCGATCACCTCGGTGCTCGGCCGCGCCGATGGCTGCTTCAGCATCACCGTGAAGGCGATCCCCGACGGCACGGTCAGCAACCACCTGGTGCACCGGGCGAAGCCGGGCACCGTCGTGCAGCTGGACCAGGCGACCGGTGACTTCGTCCTGCCCGAGGCGCGGCCGGCCAAGGCGCTGTTCGTGACGGCCGGTTCCGGGATCACCCCGGTGATGGGCATCCTGCGCAACCTGGGCGAGGACGCCGGGTGCGACGTCGTCCTGGTGCACTCCGCGCCCACCGTCGAGGACGTCATCTTCGGTGCCGAGCTGCGCGAGCTGGCGGCCGCCGGCCGGATCCGGCTGGTCGAGCACCACACGAAGGACGCCGGCCTGCTGGACGCCCCGGCGATCGCCGACCTGGTGCCCGACCTGGCCGAGCGGGCCACCTGGGCCTGCGGCCCGGTCGGCCTGCTCGAGGCGCTGGAGGAGCACTGGGCCGACCAGGGCATCGCCGACCGGCTCTACACCGAGCGCTTCCGCCCGCGGGTGCTGGTCACCGGCGAGGGCGGCACCGTCACGTTCGCGAAGTCCGAGCGCACGCTGGAGGTCGACGGCGCGACCCCGATCCTCGACGCCGCCGAGGAGGCCGGGCTGCTCATGCCCAGCGGCTGCCGGATGGGCATCTGCTACGGCTGCGTCCTGCCGCTGCGCGAGGGCGCCGTCCGCGACCTGCGCAACGGGGAGCTGACCACCGCCTCACCCGGTGACGGCGTCCTGATCCAGACCTGCGTCAGCGCCGCCGCCGACGCCTGCGACATCGACCACTGATCCCCGCACCCCAGAGCTGAGGAGCCACGCCCATGACCGTCCTGCAGAAGAAGTCCGACAACCCGATCGCCCACCTCTCCGAGGCCGACATCGAGGCCATCGGCCGCGAGCTCGACGCCATCCGGCAGTCCGTGGTGGACAGCCGCGGCGAGGACGACGCCGCCTACATCCGCCGGATCATCGACGTGCAGCGCAAGCTGGAGCTGGCCAGCCGGGCGGTGCTGCTGTTCTCCAAGTTCCCGCCGGCCTGGGTGCTGGGCACCGCCGGGCTCTCGGTCGCCAAGATCCTGGAGAACATGGAGATCGGGCACAACATCCTGCACGGCCAGTGGGACTGGATGCGCGATCCGAAGATCCACTCCACGACGTGGGAGTGGGACATGGCCAGCCCGGCCGAGCAGTGGAAGCACTCGCACAACGTGCTGCACCACACGTACACGAACGTGATCGGCAAGGACAACGACCTCGGCTACGGCATCATGCGCGTCGACGAGGACCAGAAGTGGGTGCCGCTGTACCTGGCGCAGCCGGTGTGGAACTTCGTCAACGCCTGCTTCTTCGAGTACGGCATCGCCGCCTACGACCTGGAGCTGGGCAAGAACCTGGCCACGAAGGAGCGGCGGGCCGACCCCGGCTTCCGCGCCCGCGGCAAGCAGGTGCTGAAGAAGATCGGCAAGCAGATGACCAAGGACTACGTCGTGCACCCGGCGCTGTCGGGTCCGTCGTTCCTGCCCACCCTGGCCGCCAACTTCACCGCCAACGTGGTGCGCAACCTGTGGTCGCACTCGGTGATCATGTGCGGGCACTTCCCGGAGGGCGTGCAGACCTTCGAGAAGAAGTCGATCGACGGGGAGACCCGCGGCGAGTGGTACCTGCGCCAGATGCTCGGCTCGGCCAACATCTCCGGCAGCAAGGCCATGCACATCATGACCGGCAACCTGTCCCACCAGGTCGAGCACCACCTGTTCCCGGACCTGCCGAGCAACCGGTACGCCGAGATCGCGCCGCAGATCCGCGACCTGTTCGCCCGCTACGGCCTGCGGTACCACACCGCGTCGCTCCCGCGTCAGGTCGGCTCGGCGTGGCACAAGGTGCTCCGGCTCTCGCTGCCCAACGGCTGGCTGGCCGAGACCACCCCGGCGAACGCCCCGGCCCAGGTGGCCAAGCTCTACAAGATGACGACGGGTGGGCCGAAGGTCCGCCGCCAGCTGCAGGGCGCCGCCTGGAACCAGGGCAGCCAGGCCGCGTGACACACGACGGGGCCCGCCAGGTGACCACCTGGCGGGCCCTGCCACGTCCGGTGGTGGTCAGCGCGCGCGGCCGCCGCGGGCGTTGATCGAGGCCAGCGCCGGGTCGACCTGCAGGTCCTCGTCGACCTGGATCACGACGTGCTCGTTGTCGTCGGGCACGCCGGCGGTGCGCCCGGCCGAGCCCGGGTAGTTGTTGTCGTTGCCGACGATGATCCGGTGGTCGTCCAGCACGGCGATCTGCTCGATGGTGACGAACGGGAAGGTGGCGTAGCCGCCCTTCGTACCGGCCACGCCCTGCGGGTCCGGGATGGCCATCAGGTTCGAGATCAGCCGCTTGTCGGCGTAGCCGTCCCGGTCGACGTCCCGGGTGTCGACGAGGTACACGGCCTTGAGCTGCGCCGTCGGCCCCTGACCGCCGTCCCGCTCCAGGATCAGGAAGCGGTTCTGGTCCAGCGCCACCATGTCGCCGAGGGCGTTGTTCGGCACCTCGAACCGCACCTTGGCCTTCAGGCCGGTGTAGACGCCACGGTGGGTGTCGAAGGAGTAGATCCGGCGGGTGGCCGGGTCGTCGCCGGCGACGGCGCCCTCGAGCATCGGGTACAGCGTGTTGCCGTCGACGCCCAGCGCCATGCCCTCGAAGCCCTTGCTGCTGCCGAGGGTCGGGGCCGCGCCGTTGAGGTTCCAGGCGTCGGGGGAGCGGACGCCGTCGGGCTGGACCGGCGCGGACAGCACCCGGCCCTGCGCGTCGACGTGCACCACGCTCGGGCCGAACTCCTCGCCGATCCAGAACGTGCCGTCGGGCATCCGCTGGAACGACTCGGGGTCCAGGTCCGCACCGGTGAGCCGGCGGTCGGCGCGGGTGAGCGGGAACGGCAGCTTGCGGTCGGGGTCGGACAGGCTGAACCCGCCGTCGAGCACCGTCGTCCGCTGGGTGGTGGTGTCGATGTGCACCCGGATGACCCGCAGCAGGAAGTCGGCGCTGTTGGCCTTCGTGCCGTAGCCGTTGTCCTCCAGCACCAGCCAGTCGTCGCCGTCCTTCAGCAGGCCGGAGAACCCCTGGATCGGCTGGGCGGCGAACGGCGTGGTGACGCCGTTGGCCGGGCTGGCCAGCGCGCCGGAGGGGATCTGCTCACCGAAGGTGGCCGACGGCAGCACGGAGCGGGCGACGAGCTCGGCCTGCTGGGTGCCGTTGCCCGAGGGCGCGGTGGGGGCGGGGCCGGCGAGCGCCGGCACGGCGATGGCTGGCACGGCGACGGCGGTCAGCAGACCGGCTGCGGTGAGGGTCGCGGCGGCACGGCGGGATGGACGGCGCACGGGTGGGTCTCCCTGGCTCGGGCGGTGGATCGGGCCGGCCGACCGTGCCGCGCGGAGACAGCCGGCGGCGGACGCCTCCGTGGCCGTGCTGTGAGGAGACCGTGAACGGGCCGCGTCGGCGGGCCCCGGTCAGTCGGCGTCCGGACCGGGGGAGCCGGCGGGGTATTCCAGCAGCGGCGGCTCGCCGTCGGACCAGGCCTGCCGCACCGGGTCGACGAAGCGCCAGGCCTCCTCCGCCTCGGCGGCGCTGACGGCGGTGCGGCTGCCGCCGGCCAGCACGTCGGCGAGCACGGCGCCGTAGGCGGTGCGCTCACCCGGGGCGTGCACCCGGACGCCGTCGGTGGCCTGCTGGGCGGCGTCCAGGGCGATCGCCAGCCGGTCGTCGGCGACCCGCTCGACCTCGGGTGGGAGCCCGTCGGGCGCGGGCGCGCGCAGGTGCAGCACGACCTGCTTGCGGTCGGCCGCCATCGCCTTGCCGGTGCGCAGCACGAACCGGGTGCCGGCCCAGCGGGGCGTGCCGACCTCGAGCACCAGCTCGGCGAGCGTCTCGGTGCCCCGGGCGGGGTCGACGCCGTCCGCGTCGACGTACGCCCGGCCGGCCGGGCCCGCGGTGTACCGCGCCCGGCGGGTGGCCGACGGCGCGGGCACCCGCACCGCCCGGAGGAGCGCCAGCCGCTCGCGGTGCAGGTCCTCCTCGGCCGCGGTGGCGGGCAGCTCCATCGCCAGCAGCGTCAGCGTCTGCACCAGGTGGTTCTGCAGCACGTCGCGCAGGGCGCCGGTCCGGTCGTAGAACCCGGCGCGGCCCCCGACGTCCAGGGTCTCCTCCCACACGACGTCGACCTGCGCGAGGTGCTCGCCGTCCCACTGCCCGGCCAGTGCACTGCCCGGTGCGCGCAGCGCGGGCAGCCCGGCCACCGCGGGCATGCCCAGGAAGTGGTCGACCCGGAAGGCCGCCGCCTCGACCCCACCGGTCGCCTCCGCCAGCAGCGCGTTCAGCGCCCGG
Organism: Modestobacter roseus; assembly: GCF_007994135.1. Classification (NCBI taxonomy): domain Bacteria; kingdom Bacillati; phylum Actinomycetota; class Actinomycetes; order Geodermatophilales; family Geodermatophilaceae; genus Modestobacter; species Modestobacter roseus. The sequence continues at coordinate 1,640,610 of NZ_VLKF01000001.1, read as the reverse complement.
GCGTCGGCCAGGTCCCGGCCGAACGGCTTCTCCACCGCGATCCGGCTGCCCGGCGGCAGGCCGGCGTCGCCCAGGGCGCGGACCGCGGCGGGGAACAGCGACGGGGGCAGCGCGAGGTAGGCGGCCACCGGACCGCCACCGGGGGAGGCGGCGACCGCGGCCGCCACGGTCGCCGGGTCGCCCAGGTCGACCCGCCGGTACCGGGCGCCGGCCACCAGCGCCTGCCGGGCGGCGGCCGGCACGTCGCCGGCGTGCTCGGCCAGCCGGGCCGCGACGTGCTCTGCGAACCGGGCGTCGTCCCAGTCCGGCTCGGCCGCGCCGACCAGCTGCAGGCCCTCGGGCAGCTGGCCGGCGGCGGTCAGCTCGGCGAGCGCGGGCAGCAGGAACCGGCCGGCGAGGTCGCCGGTCGCGCCCAGCAGCAGGAGCCGGGTGATCACCGGCCCACGGCGTCGCGCCAGGAGTGCTCGGGCGCGAAGCCGAGCAGCCGGCGGGCCCTGTCGATCGACAGCAGCGTCTCGTGCTCGCCCAGGTCCCGGGTCACCGGGACGTCGGGGAAGACCTCGGCGGCCAGCTCCGCCGTCGGCCGGGACATGACCGTGTCGGCGTTGGCGACGATGAACACCTCCGGGCCGGGCAGCCGCTGCTCCAGCGCTCGGCGCACCGCCTGGGCGCCGTCGCGGGCGTCGATGTAGCCCCACAGGTTCCACCGGCGCAGCTGCGGGTCGGCGTCGAAGGCGGGGAAGCCCGCGTACTCCTCGGGGTGCATCACGTTGCTGAACCGCAGCCCGGTCATCGACAGGTCGGGGTGCCACCGGCACAGCTGGCGGGCCATCTCCTCCTCCAGGGTCTTCACCAGGGAGTAGGCGCTGTTCGGCCGGGGGTGGTACTCCTCGTCGACCGGCAGGTACGGCGGCGCCTCGTCGAACGGCAGCCCGAGCACGGTCTCGCTGGAGGCCCACACGATGCTGCGCACGCCCGCGCGCAGCGCCGCGGTGTAGACGTTGAACGACGCCGTCACGTTGTTGGCGAACGTCGCCGCGTTGGGCATCAGCCCCGGCGCCGGGACGGCGGCCAGGTGCACCAGCGCGTCGACCGGGCGGTGCTCGTCGAACCCGCCGAGCGCCTCCACCGCCTGACCGGCGTCGGTCAGGTCGACCACCGCGGACTCGACGTCGGCCCGCGGGCTCGGCACCCGGTCCAGGGCGAGCACGTCCCACCCGTGCTCGACCAGGTGGTCGACCACCACCCTGCCGAGCTTCCCGCTGCTGCCCGTGACCGCGACCCGTGCCATCTGCGTCCCTCCACCGTTGCGACTGCCAGCGGACAGCCTCACCCACGGCCGCCGGCCGCGCAGGGCGAGGACTCGGTAAGGGGACCCTTGGTTAGGCAAGCCTTCCCTGTGTACGGTGCGTTCGGTGGTGATCATCATCGCCCCGGTGCCCGTGCGGCACCGGTCCCCGGCCGCGGCGCGGCCAGTGCCCCGCGGAGGCCCGGTGCCCGTCCCCGTCCCACTCCGGACCCCCCGTGCCGGGGCCGTCGTCGCGGTTGCCCTGACCGGCCTGCTGCTGGCCGGCTGCGCCGCCGGCGCGCAGCCCGACGGCGGGGGAGCGTCCGACGCCCCGGTCGTGCGGCTCGCCGACAGCACCCCGCTCGCCGACCCGGCGAGCTACGTGGGCCCCTCGACGGCGGTGCTCGGCGCGCCGGACGGCGACCCGCTGCCCGCCGCCGAACCGCAGCTGCCGGTCACCCTCACCGACGTCCAGGGCACCGAGGTGACCGTCACCGACGTGAGCCGGGTGCTCGCCCTGGACCTCTACGGCACCCTCTCCCAGATCACCTACGACCTCGGCCTCGGGGAGCGCCTGGTGGGGCGGGACACCTCCTCGTCGTTCCCGGGCAGCGACGAACTGCCGCTGGTCACGCAGGGTGGGCACACGCTCAACGGGGAGGCCGTGCTCGAGCTGGCGCCGACGGTGCTCATCACCGACACCACGCTCGGGCCCTGGGACGTGGTCCTCCAGGTCCGCGACGCCGGCATCCCGGTGGTCGTCGTCGACTCCCACCGCACCGTCGACGGCGTCGGCACGCTGATCGGCCAGGTCGCCGCGGCGCTGGGCGTCCCCGGTGCCGGGGAGCAGCTGGCCGAGGCGACCGCGGCGGAGATCACCGCCAAGGTCGCCGAGATCGCCGCGGTGGCGCCACAGGAACCGGAGCGCCGGCTGCGGATGCTCTTCCTCTACCTGCGCGGGCAGGCCGGGGTCTACTACATGTTCGGCCGCGACTCGGGTGCGGACTCGCTGATCACCGCGCTGAGCGGCCGGGACGTCGCCGGCGAGATCGGCTGGTCGGGGATGAAGCCGCTCACCGACGAAGGCCTGGTCGCCGCCCAGCCGGACCTGGTCCTGGTGATGACCGAGGGGCTGCGCTCGGTCGGCGGCGTCGAGGGGCTGCTGGAGCAGGTGCCGGCGCTCGCGCAGACCCCGGCGGGCCAGCGCCACCGGATCGTCGACATGGCCGACAGCCAGGTGCTGGGTTTCGGCCCGCGGACCGCCGACGTCCTCGACGCCCTGGCCACCGCGGTCTACGCCCCGGGCGCCACCGTGCCCACGGAGGTCCCGCGGTGACGGTCGCGCCGCCGGCTCCCGCCGTGGCCGGCCTGCCCGCGGCCCGTCCGGTCCGGCACCGCCGCCGGGCGGCGCTCACCTTCGCCGTCCTCGGGACGGCGCTGCTCGTGCTCGCCGTGCTCGCCGCCGGGATCGGTCAGCTGTCGGTGCCGCCGGCCGAGGTCGTCGGGTCGGTGCTGCACCGGATCGGGTTGGACGTCGGGCCGCTGCCCAGCCACCCGAACGGCGACGCCGCGCTGTGGAGCATCCGCTTCCCCCGGGTCGCCATGGCGGTGCTGGTCGGTGCCGCGCTGGCCACGGCCGGCGCGGTCATGCAGGGGGTGTTCGGCAACCCGCTGGCCGAACCCGGGGTGGTCGGTGTCTCCTCGGGTGCGGCGCTGGCGGCGAGCGCCACGATCGTCTTCGGCATCACCGTGCTGGGCCCCTGGACGCTGGCGGCCGCGGCCTTCGTCGGCGGGCTGGTCGCCACCCTGCTGGTCTACGTCCTCGCCCGCGCCGACGGCCGCACCGAGGTGGTCACCCTGGTGCTCACCGGGGTGGCGCTGAACGCTTTCACCGGCGCGGGGCTCGGCTTCCTGACCTTCCTGGGCGACACCCAGGCGCGGGAGCAGATCGTCTTCTGGCAGCTGGGCAGCCTCAACGGCAGCCGCTGGCAGTACGTGGGCGTGGTCGCCCCGCTGGTGGCGGTCGGCCTGGCCGGGGCGTTCCTGGTCGCCCGCCGGCTGGACCTGCTGGCACTGGGCGACCGGGCGGCCCGGCACGTGGGCGTCGACGTCGAGCGGCTGCGGTTGGTCTGCATCGTGCTGGTCGCCCTCCTGGCCGCGGCCGCGGTGGCCTTCTGCGGGATCATCGCCTTCGTCGGCCTGGTCGTGCCGCACCTGGTGCGGATGGTCTGCGGCCCCGGGCACCGGGTGCTCGTGCCGGCCAGCGCCCTGGGCGGTGCGGTGCTGCTGCTCGCCGCCGACCTGGTCGCCCGCAACGCCGTCGCCTACGCCGACCTCCCCATCGGCATGCTCACCGCCCTGGTCGGCAGCCCGGTCTTCTTCTGGCTGCTCCGCCGCTCCCGCCGCACCGCCGGTGGCTGGGCGTGACCGCCGTCCCCGCCCTGACCGCCGTCGGCGTCACCGTCGACGTCGGCGGGCGGCGGCTGCTGGACGACGTGAGCTTGCCGGTGCACGCCGGTGAGCTGGTGGCACTGGTCGGCCCCAACGGCGCGGGCAAGTCGACGCTGCTCGGGGTGCTCGCCGGGGACCGGTCGCCGACCGGTGGGGTGGTCCGGCTGGCCGGGCGGGACCTGGCCGGCGAGCCGCCGGGGCAGCTGGCCCGGGCGCGGGCGGTGCTGCTGCAGGAGCAGCGGGTCGCCTTCTCCTTCCGGGTGCGCCAGGTCGTCGAGATGGGGCGCACCCCGTGGCGGCGCACCGACCGTGCCGCCGACGACGAGCGGCTGGTCGACGCCGCGCTGGCCGAGGCCGACGTCGCCACGCTGGTCGACCGGCTGCACCCGACGCTCTCCGGCGGGGAGCGGGCCCGGACCGCCTTCGCCCGCGTGCTCGCCCAGGACGTGCCGGTGCTGCTGCTCGACGAGCCCACCGCGGCGCTCGACATCCACCACCAGGAACGGCTGCTCGACTCGGCGCGGGCGGTCGCCCGGGCCGGTGGCGCCGTCGTCGCGGTGCTGCACGACCTCACCCTCGCCGCCGCGCACGCCGACGTCGTCGCGGTGCTGGCCGAGGGCCGGCTCCGGGCGCTGGGCCCCCCGGCGCACGTGCTCACCGGCCCGCTGCTCTCCGACGTCTACCGGCACCCGGTCGACGTCCTCCCGCACCCGGTGACCGGGGCGCCGCTCGTGCTGCCCCGGCGCACCGCCGCTCTCCTGGAGGTCTCCTCGTGACCGTTCGCCGTCGGCTGCTGCCGGCCCTGCTCGCCGCGTGCCTGCTGCTCGTCGGTGCGGTCGCCCTCGCTGTGCCGGCCCAGGCCGCGGCACGGGTCACCGTGGCCAACGAGTTCGGCGCGGCGGCCGCCGACACCACCTACTCCACGCCGATCACCGTGCGCGGCACCGGCTTCCAGTCGGTGGCCGGTGGATTCGGCGGCATCTACGTGCTCTTCGGCTGGGTCGACGACCCCGGGGGCGGCTGGCGGCCCAGCCAAGGTGGGCAGACCGGCGCCGACTACCGGTACGTGCCCGACAGCGAGTCCGCCGACAACGCCGGCTTCCAGCGGTTCGTCGCCTTCCCCGGCAGCGCGACCGCCGAGGAGGCGAACGGAGGGGTGCTCGCCGCCGACGGCAGCTGGTCGGTGCAGATGTACGTGCCCGGCCCCACCTTCTCCTCGCTGGACCGGGACGGGCAGACCGTCTCCGTCGACTGCCGCCAGGTGACCTGCGGGGTGCTCACCATCGGTGCGCACGGCGTGGTGAACGCGGCCAACGAGACGTTCACCCCGGTGACCTTCACCGACGTGTACACCGAGGCGCCGGCGGGCGCTCCGTCCGCCGGCGGGGGCGGTGGGGACGGCGCCGGTCCGGGGGCCGATGCGCCGGCCAGCGCAGCCCCGGCCCCCGCCGCTCCGGCACCCGGCACCGCACCGCCCCCGCCGAGCGGTCCGCCGGCGGTGACCATCGACCCGGCCACCGCCGTCGCCGGGCGGGTGCTCAGCTTCACCGCGACCGGTCTGGTCGCCGGTGAGCAGGTGCTCGCGACGCTCGACGACGGCCTGGCCTCGGTCGGCCCGCTGCCGGTCAGCGCCCAGGGCACCGTCGCGGGCCTGCTCGAGCTGCCGGAGACGGTGCCCGGCGGCAACCACGAGCTCCGGCTGACCGGGACCACCACCGGCGGGCTGCCCACCGTCACCTTCTCCGTGCAGTCCGACGCCGGGGCGTTGTCCGTCGCCGAGGTCGCCGACAGCACACCGACGCAGCCCGCCCCGGCGGCGCTGGCCTTCTTCTTCCTCGCCGCCCTGGTGTTCTTCGTGGTGCTCACCGCGGCGGTGACCCGCCGACGTGCCCGGCGCGCCGTCACCGTGGTGGGCGGCCGGTGAAGCGGGCCGCCACGCTCACCGCCGGCCTCACCCTCGCCGCTCTGGTGCTGAGCCCGGGCACCGCCGCCGCGACGGGGGCACCGGTGTCCGGCGTCGAGCTCCGCTGGGGCATCTCGGCGGAGGTGTCGAACGCGGCCGAGGTGCCCGGGGCTGTCGACCTGGTCTCCGCCGGGGAGGTGACCGCGGGCGACGACGGCGTGTTCGCCGAGGAGGAGTGGGCGGCCGCCGACGGCGCGGTCCGGATCGAGCAGCAGCAACCCGACGGCTCGACCGCACCCGCCACCTGGGCCGGGCTGCGTGCGACCCCCGGCGGCGTCCCGCTCACCGACCCGGCTGACGGCTCGTCCGGGCTCGTCGTGGTGCTCACCGGCGGCGCCGGCACCGTCGACCCGGCCGGCGGCAGCGCGGAGCTCTCCTGGCGGGGCAGCGTCACCCTCGTCTCCGCGGGGGGCGCCGCGCTGCTCACGCTCACCGATCCCCGGATGGTCGTCGAGGACGGTGCCGGCCGGCTGACCGCCACGGTGCACGGCTCCGGCGGCGGTGTGACCGCCGACCCGCGGGAGGTGACCCTCGCCGACCTGCCCGGCGCCGAGCTGACCGACACGGGTCTGGAGGTGGCCCCGGCGTACCCGGAGGTGGCGCACGACGCTCCCGACGGCGCGCCACCGCAGGACCGGACCGGTGACTGCTGGGGCTCCTTCCCTGCGTCGCTCGTCGCCGTCGCCGGGGAGATCGGCCAGGCGGGCGCCTGGTACTCCACCGGGGCGGCGACCGACCCGGCGAAGCTGCCCCTGCCGCTGCGCGTCACCTGGCCTGTGCCCACCCCGACGCCCACCCCGACGCCCACCCCGACGCCCGCCCCGGCGCCCGCCCCGGCGCCACCGGCCACGGGCACCGTCGTGAGCGACGCGCAGTTCCGCTGGGGCGTCAACCAGGAGACCGGCAACGCCGCGTTCGCACCCGGCACGGTGAACCTGCTGTCGGCCGGCCGGGTGCCCGACACCGGCCCGGACCAGCAGATCGGCGCGGACCGGTGGGCGGCCAGCAGTGGCCGGGTCCGGATCGAGAAGCGACAACCGGACGGCTCCTACGCACCGGCCACCTACGCCGGGCTCACCACCACGCCCACCGGTCAGCCGCTGACGTCGGCCACCGCCGGGCTGTTCAGCGACCACCAGGTGGTGATCGACGGCGGCTCCGGCACGGTCGACCCGGCGGCCGGCACCGCCACGATCCGCTGGGACGGCGAGTTCACCGTCGCCTTCTACAGCGGGCTGACCTTCTTCACCGTCGCCGACCCGGTGCTCACCGTCTCCGGCGGGGTCGGGCAGGTGACCGCCACGCTGGGCGGGTTCGGCGCCGACCAGGCCGACCCGACCCGCTGGGAGCCGCTGCCGGAGACCGAGGTGGTGCTCGCCGAGCTGGGTGCGGTGCCCCTGGACGGCGCGGGCTTCACCGTCACGCCGCGATACGCCGGGGTGCGCTACGACCCGCCGGCCGGCAGCACCGTCACCCCGCAGCGGCGGGAGGGGGCGGCGTGGGGGGCCTTCCCGGCGAGCTTCGTCGACTTCCAGGTGCGGGTCGGGCAGGCCCCCTACTGGTACTCCAGCGGCGGCCCCACCGACCGGTTCAAGGTGCCGCTGCCGCTGACGGTGAGCTTCTCCGCCGCCGCGCCCGTCACCCCGCCCGCGGCCGCCCCGGTCACCACTCCGGCTGCGGCACCCGAGAACGTCGTGGCGACGCCGCCGACCCGGCGCAGCGCACCTCCGCCGGCTCCGCCGGCGGCTGCGGCGCGCCCGGCCACGCCGCGGGCCGCCCCGGCCCCCGCCACCGTGGGGTCGGGTGCCATGGCGCCGGGCGTGGTGGGGGAGCAGCAACTGCTCGCCGGCACCCGGACGGTGCACGTGGCCGGTGGTGCGGGCACCGACCTGGCCGGGCTGTTCGCGCCGGTACCGGGTCCGCGCGACCTCGGCTGGTGGGGCGGTGGCGCGGGCCTGCTGCTGGCCGCCCTGGTGGTGTGGCGGCGCTCCGCCGGCCGGTCGGCCGAGTCCGTCGCCGTGCGTGAGAACTGATCTTGACAGTCCACCCGATCGAGCTATTAGGTGAGGCTTGCCTAACCAACAGGTCAGGCGCATCCCACGCGAGGAGAACCATGAACCACACCTCCACCCGCCCCCGGTGGGTGACCCGCGCCGTCGGCGTGGCCGGTGCCGCCGCGCTCGGCGCCGGAGTCGTCGTGGTGGCCGCCGGTCCGGCCGCCGCCGCGGAGACCGTCTCCGACGGCACGCTCAGCTGGGGCGTCAAGCAGTCCTTCCGCAGCTACATCGCCGGGCCGATCGCGCACGGCTCGGTCACCGCCGCGGGCGGTGCCACCACCGCGGGCGACGGCACGTTCCAGTTCCCGTCGGGCACCGGCACGGTCGACGGCACCACCGTCGACGCCGCGTTCGCCGGGTCGGTGCACTTCACCGGTCACTCCGGGCAGCTCGCCCTGACCATCGCCGGCCTGGAGGTGCACATCGACGGCACCAGCGGGGTGCTCGTGGCCGACGTCGACTCCAAGAGCCTCAGCGGCGGCACCATCGAGTCCTACCCGGACGTCGAGCTCGCCGCGCTGGACCTGAGCGGGGTCAGCCCGGTGGCGACCGCCGACGGGTACAGCTGGACCGGCGTCCCGGCCACGATGACCGAGGCGGGGGCCCCGGCGTTCGCCGATTTCTACTCGGCCGGCACGGCGCTGGACCCGCTGAGCTTCACCGTCGTCGCCGACGACGCCGCACCGGTCGACCCGGACCCCGGCACCGACCCGGACCCGGGCACCGACCCCGACCCGGGGACCCCGGCGGAGAACGAGCAGCAGCTCACCGTCGTCGTTGCCGAGGGCGCCGTGGAGCCCGAGCCCGGCACGTTCTCCTGGGAGATCAGCGGGGACGACTCGGTGGTCAGCCTCGGCACCGCCACCGACGAGGGCGACCACCTGGCCGCCGCCGGTCAGCTCAAGCCGGTGGTCGTGACCGACACGCGGAGCACCCGGTCGGCCTGGTCGATCAGCGCCCAGGTCAGCGACTTCACCGCCGGCTCGGCGACCCTGCCGGGCAAGTACCTCGGCTGGACGCCGGAGGTGGTGACCGCCGGCGGTGGGGCCACCGCCGGGGAGGTCGTGCCCTCCGGCCGGCTCACCGGCAGCGGGCTGGCGGAGACCTCGACCCTGGGTGGGGCACCCACCGGTCACGAGCCCGGGACGGCGACCCTCGGCGCCGACCTCGACCTGGAGCTGCCCACCGGCACCGCCGCGGGGACCTACGCGGCGACCCTGACGCTCACCGCCCTCAGCTGACCTGCTGACGGCCGGTCGGGCGGACCGGCCCTCGGGGCCCATGGGAGGGGCCCCGAGGGTTGGTCCACCGTACCGGCGCGATGCCCGGCAGCACCCGTTCCCCAGCCGCTGTCCCGTCCTCCCACCGAGAGGCCCCCGATGCCCGTCCCCGTCCACCGGTCCGCGCCCGGACGCACCCCGCTGCGGGGCCTGGTGACCGCATGCGTGCTGCTGGCCGGCTCGCTGGCGGCCCTGCTGGCCGCCGCGCCGCCCGCGGTCGCGGAGACCGTCCAGTGGTCGGTCGCCCCCCGCGCCACCGACGACGGAGCCCGCCCCAACTACGGCTTCGTGCTCGACCCCGGTGCGGTGGTCGACGACGCCGTCGTGGTCACCAACCTCGGGGCTACCCCGCTGGCGCTGGGCCTCTACGCCGCCGACGGGTTCACCACCGACGCCGGTGAACTCGACGTGCTGCCCACCGGTACGGCCTCCACCGACCTGGGCACCTGGGTGCAGCTGGCCACCTCCGCAGTGGAGCTCGCCCCCGGCGAGCGCGTGGAGGTGCCCTTCACGCTGACCGTCCCCGCCGACGCGGCCGCCGGTGACCACTCCGGGGCGATCGTCACCTCACTGGTCTCCGACGCCGGCGCGACCGGCGTCTCGGTCGACCGCCGGCTCGGGGTGCGGGTGCACGCCCTGGTCAGCGGTGAGCTCACCGCCGGGATGGCGGTCAGCGACCTCACCGTCGACTTCCGGCCCTCGCTGGTGCCCTTCGCCCCGGGCAGCGCCGTCGTCGGCTTCACCCTGACCAACACCGGCAACACCCGCGTGGCGGCCGACCAGGTGGTCCGACTCACCGGCCCGTTCGGGCTGGGCAGCCACACCACGGCACCCGCCCGGACACCGGAGCTGCTCGCCGGCGCGTCGGTGCCGGTGGAGCTCACCGTGCCCGACGTGCCGGCACTGGGCGCGCTGACCGCCGAGGTGGCGCTCGTGCCCGCGGCGGTCGGCGCCTCCGACGTGCCCGCCGACCCCGTCACCGCGGCGTCGTCCGGCACCGCGGTCGGCCCCACCAGCGTGGCGGTGCTGGGCGTGCTGCTCCTGCTCCTGGGGTGGTGGTGGCTCCGCCGGCGGCAGCGTGCGCGGCGGGAGCCGGCGCACACCGTGACCCCGCCCCCGCACCCGACCTGCTCCAGCCGACCGGAGGAACCCCCCGATGACCGCCGCCGCCGTCCCCACCAACCGGGCCGTCCCCGCCGGCTTCGCCGCCCGCCTCAAGGCAGCGACCCAGGCCGACCACACCGCCGCGGAGGGCTCCGCGTTCGTGGGCGCGCTCCTGGACGGCCGACTGCCGCGCGCGGCCTACGCCGGGCTGCTCGCCCAGACGCACCTGGTCTACGACGTGCTCGAGCAGGCGGTCGCCGCCCAGGCCGACGTCGCCGAGGTGCGCCCCTTCCTGCACCCGGGCCTGCGGCGGCTGCCCGCCCTCGAGGCCGACCTGGCGTACCTGCTGGGGCCCGGCTGGCGGGCCGACCTGGTGCCGCTGCCGGCCACCGCCCGGTACGTGCAGCGGCTGCGCGACGTCGCCTTCGACTCCCCGACGGCGCTGGTGGCCCACCACTACCTGCGCTACCTGGGCGACCTCTCCGGCGGTCAGGTGATCCGCCGGCTGGTGGGCCGGGCCTACGGGCTGGAGCTCGACGGCCTGCGGTTCTACGTGTTCGACGACGTCGGCCGGGTCAAGCCGTTCAAGGACGCCTACCGGGCCAGCCTGGACACCGCCCCCTGGTCCCCGGCGGAGCAGCAGGCGGTGGTCGAGGAGGTCGGGCTGGGCTACCGGCTCAACGCCGCGCTCTTCGCCGACCTCGGCACCCGCTGGATGGCCGGGTTCAGTCCTCGGTGAGCCAGACCGCGCTGTCGGCGGGCAGTGCGATGCTGCCCGCGGAGCGGCGGACCCGGGTGGTCGAGGCCAGCAGCACGGTGCCCCGGGTGCGCACCAGCGTCGTGCCGGCGCCCATGTTGACCACGCACCGCACCACCGAGCCGTCGGCGGCGGTGCAGCGCACGGTGAGCACGTCCCCGCGGGTGTCCACCGTCGCCTCGCCCGACCCGAGCGCCGGGTGCGCGTCGCGCAGCGCCAGTGCCCGGCGGTAGAGGGTCAGCATCGAGCCGCCGTCCCGGGTCTGCCGGGACACGGCGAACCGGTCCCAGTCCGCCGGCACCGGCAGCCACGGCTCGGCAGCACGCTCGCCGGACAGTGCCTCACCGGAGAAGCCGACCCCGGCGGTGTCGTTCCACGGCATCGGCACCCGGCAGCCGTCCCGGCCGGCCCGGGCCCCGCCACTGCGGTGGAAGATCGGGTCCTGCTTGGCCTCGTCGGGGACGACGGCCTGCGGCAGCCCCAGCTCGTCGCCGGCGTAGACGTAGGCCGAGCCCGGCAGCGCCAGCATCAGCAGCGCCGCGGCCCGGGCGCGGGCGGTGCCCACCTCGCCGCCGCCGAACCGGGTGACCTGCCGGTCCTTGTCGTGGTTGCCCAGCACCCAGGAGACCGGGGCGCCCACCGCGCCGAACGCGTCCAGCGCGGTGCGCACGCCGTCGGCGAAGGCCTCGGTGGACCACGGCGACTTCAGCAGCCGGAAGGAGAAGGACTGGTGCATCTCGTCGGGGCGGGAGTACAGCGCCACCTGCTCCAGGTCGGCCAGGCAGACCTCGCCGACCAGCATGGTCTCGGGGTACTCGTCGCAGATCGAGCGCCAGCGCCGCCACACGTCGTGCACCTCGGGCTGGTTCCAGGTCATCGCCTGCTCCGGCCCGTGCCCGAAGAGGGTGGGGGAGTAGGCGCCGGGGTTGTCGCGCAGGCCGGCGTCCTTGAACAGGCCGTAGGCGACGTCGACCCGGAAGCCGCTGACGCCCCGGTCCAGCCAGAAGCGCAGGGTCTGCTCGAAGTCGGCGGCCACCGCCGGGTCGCGCCAGTTCAGGTCGGGCTGCTCGGGGGCGAACAGGTGCAGGTACCAGCGGCCGTCCGGGGTGCGCGACCACGCCGGCCCGCCGAACAGCGACTGCCAGTTGTTCGGCGGCTGCTCGGAGGCGGGGGCGAAGTGGTAGCGGGAGGCCTCCGGGGACTCCGGGTCGGCCAGCGCCGCCTGGAACCAGGGGTGCTGGTCGGAGGTGTGGTTGGGGACGACGTCCAGCACCACCCGCAGGCCCAGGGCGCGGGCGTCGGCGACGAGCGCCTCCAGGTCGGCGACGTCGCCGTAGTCGGGGTCGACGGCGCGGTAGTCGCTGATGTCGTAGCCGCCGTCGGCACCGCCGGAGGGGTAGTGCGGGTTGATCCACAGCGCGTCGACGCCCAGCCAGGACAGGTAGGGCAGCCGGGCGCGCAGGCCGGCCAGGTCACCGATGCCGTCGCCGTTGCCGTCGGCGAAGGAGCGCAGGTAGACCTGGTAGACCACCGCCGAGCGCCACCACGGGTCGGTGGTCGCCTCCGGGGTGAAGGCCTGCCGGGAGGTCCGCGCCGTTGCGAGCCGAGTTGCCATGCCCCGATCATCGGCAGCTCGCCGCCGTGTCCGCTGTGGCTCAGGTCACGAACATCGGCGTCAGAGTTCGGCGGTTCTCGACAAGGCCGTGCGCCATGCATCGGTGCTCGCCACCGGTGGGAGCGTTGCCGCACGGCATGATCACCACGGCGCCAGGGGGGCCACCCGTGTCGGATGACCCCGCTGGTGCCGTTCTCGCCGCCGGATCCCGTGACGTCAGAACTGGAAGACCACCCGGGCGGGGATGGCGCCGGAGAGGACGTCGGCCATCGCCTCGTTGACGTCCTCGAGCTTGCGGTCGACCGAGATCACCCTCGTGCGGCCGGCGGCGTGCAGCGCGAAGACGTCGGCCAGGTCGTTGCGGGTGCCGACGATCGACCCGATCACCGTCTTGCCGGCCAGCACCGTGTCGAAGATCGGCAGCTGCATCGTGCCGTCGGCCGGCAGCGCCACGCAGACCAGCCGGCCACCCCGGCGCAGCGACCGGTAGGCCTGGTCGAACGACTGCGGGGAGGCGGCCAGGGCGATGGCGACGTCGGCGCCGCCCATCGCCTGGATCGCCTCGACCGGGTCGGTGGTGGCCGCGTTGACCACCTCGTCGGCGCCGAGCTCGCGGGCCATCGCCAGCTTGTCGTCCTGGACGTCGACGGCGACCACGAAGCCGCCGGCGATCCGGGCGTACTGCAGCGCCAGGTGCCCCAGCCCGCCGATGCCGAAGACGGCCACGGTCTCCGCCGGTGCGACCCCGGCGACCTTGACCGCCTTGTACGTGGTCACCCCGGCGCAGGTCAGCGGGGCGGCGTCGGTGCTGGACACCCCGGCGGGCACCGGCGTGGCGTAGGCAGCGGTGACGAGGGCGTACTCGGCGAACGCGCCGTCGACGGAGTAGCCGGAGTTCTGCTGGGACTCGCAGAGGGTCTCCCAGCCGCCGATGCAGTGCCGGCACTCGCCGCACGCCGAGCCCAGCCAGGCGATGGCCACCCGGTCGCCGACGGCCCGCCCGGTCACGCCCTCGCCCAGCGCCTCGACCACGCCGATGCCCTCGTGGCCGGGGACGAACGGGGGCGTGGGCTTCACCGGCCAGTCGCCGCGCGCGGCGTGGATGTCGGTGTGGCAGAGCCCGCTGGTCTCCATGCGCACCAGCAGCTGGCCGGGGCCGGGCTGCGGTACGGGGCGGTCCTGCAGTTGGAGGGGGGAACCGAGCTCGGTGACGACGGCGGCCTTCATGGCGCTCTCCGTTCGGGGAGGTCTGCGGGTGTCAGCTCCGAGCCTGCCCAGCGGTGATCACCCGCGGAGGGGCCGAACGTCCCGCGCCGGCGGGCCGCTGGTCAGCCCTCGGCCAGCACCGCCGGGCGCCAGCCGCGCAACGAGCTGACCAGCGCGAGCTCCTCGGCGGCGGCCAGGTCGGCGACCCGCAGCACACGCTCGCGGAGCACCCCTTCCGCCAGCAGCCGGCCGCGCGCCACCCCGGGGAGGCAGCCGGAGTCGACCGGCGGGGTCCACCAGGTGCCCCCGATCCGCACGGCGAGCGTCGCCACCGTCGTCTCGGTGACCTCGCCCCGTTCGTTGACCAGCACCACGTCGTCGGCGTCCGGGTGCCGCGCGGCCCGGGCGGTGTAGACCTCGCGCCGGGTGGTCTTGTGCTGCAGCCACCGGCTCGCGGAGTCGACCGGTTCGGGGTCGACGACCAGCCGGACCGGCCCCGACGGCGGCGCCGGCAGGTCGGCGAGGTCGACGGTGACCGCGCCGTCCCGGTCCAGCAGCAGGCGCACCCGGGCCCCGGTGGCCCGCCCCGCCACGGCCTCGGCCACCGCGGCCCGCACCCGGGCCGGGTCGCAGGTGAACCCGAGGAAGGCGGCGGAGTCGGTCAGTCGCGCGAGGTGCCGGTCGAGGTCGCGCACCCTGCCGTCGGCGAGGGCCATCGTCTCGATCAGCTGGTGGTCGCCGGCCGGCTCGGTCAGCACCGCGGCCTTGGCCCGTACCTCGGCGCGCTCGGCTCCCGGGTCCGAGCCCCAGGTGATGCCGCCGCCGACGCCGTAGACCGCCGCACCGGTGGCCCGGTCGACGACGACGGTCCGGATGGCGACGTTGAACCGGGCCCGGAACGGCGCCGCCCCCGGGGGAGCGACCAGGCCGACGGCGCCGCAGTACACGCCGCGCGGGCGGGGCTCCAGGTCGGCGATCAGCTGCATGGTCCGCCGCTTGGGCGCCCCGGTGATCGAGCCGCAGGGGAAGAGCGCGCGCAGCACGTCGACCAGCCCGACGTCGTCCCGGGTGCGGCCGGTGACCTCGGAGGTCAGCTGCCAGACCGTCGGGTAGCGCTCGAGGGCGAAGAGCTCCGGCACCGCCACGCTGCCCACCTCGGCGACCCGGGCGACGTCGTTGCGCAGCAGGTCGACGATCATCAGGTTCTCGGCCTGCTCCTTGGCGCTGGCCCGCAGCGCGGCCGCCCGGGTGGCGTCCTCGGCGGTGTTCCGGCCGCGGGCGGCGGTGCCCTTCATCGGGCGGGTGCGCAGCCGGGCGCCGTCCCACTCGAAGAACAGCTCCGGGCTGGCGCTGGCCACCACGAACCGGCCGGTGTCCAGCAGGGCGTTGTACGCACCTCGTTGGGCCAGCGCCAGGTCGGCGTAGAGCCGCGCGGGGTCGCCGACGTCGCGGGCGCGCAGCCGGTCGGTGAGGTTGCACTGGTAGGTCTCGCCGGCGGCGATGTGCTCGCGGACGGCGGCCACCGCCCGGGCGTGCTCGTCGTCGGTCCAGTCCGGCGCCCAGTGCACCGGCGGTCGATCCCCGGGGGTGGGGTCGACCGGTGGGACGTCCTCGGGGGCGCCGCACAGGCCGAACCAGGCCAGCGGCGGGCCGTCGCCGGCGGGTTCGGCCACCGGCAGCGACGGGTCCAGCCCGGGGGCGGCCTCGTAGGCCAGCCAGCCGAACGCCCAGCTGCCGGCCGCCGTGGCCCGCTCCACCTCGGCCAGCACGCCGGCCACCTGGTCGGCCCGCTCGGCGACCAGCACCCGGTCCGGGGGCGGGCAGCGGAGCGCGGTGCCGGCGACCAGGTCGTCGAACCGGGCGCCCGGCGTGGTCGCGGTCATGGCGGCGGTGCTCCTCCCGGGACGGTGCGGTCGGCTGATCCTCGCCCACGGGTCCGGGCTGCCGGGACCGGGTGTACCGGTACGCCGCTCGTCGGGGTCGGGAGCGTGCGACCACGGCAGTCGTCGCGCACCCCGCCGGGCCGGGTCGGGCCGGCCGTCCCCGGGGCTCAGCCGGTGGTGAGCCGGCGCAGGTGGGCGAGCCCGTCCACCGCGATCGCGTCCTGGGTGGCGGCGAGCGGCCGCCAGATCGACGCGGCGGTGGCGATGCTCTCGTTCTCGCCGGTGAACGACTCGATGCACAGCGGACCGGCGTACCCCGCGTCGTCCAGGGCGGCGAGGAGACCCGGCCAGTCGAGGTGATCAGCGCCGGGCGTGCCCCGGTCGTTGGCGCAGACCTGGACGTGCGCGATGCGCTCGCCCGCCCGGCGGATCGCGGCCGCGACGTCCTGCTCCTCGATGTTCATGTGGTAGACGTCCAGCAGCAGTCCGCACCCCTCCACCGGCAGCGGCTCGAGGGCCTGCAGCGCCTGGTCGACGGTGTTGAGCAGCGACGTCTCGTACCGGTTGAGCGGCTCGACGGCGATCCGCAGCCCGGCCTGCCGGGCGTGCTCCACGACGGGCGACAGGTTGGCGGCGAGCTCGCCGTAGGCGGCGTCGCGCTCCGCGGTGGTCATCCGCCAGGTCCGGCCGGTGGCCGCGTAGGCCGGCCCGCCGACGACGTCGGCGCCGACCTCGACGGCGACGTCGACGACCCCGCGGAGGTAGTCCTGGGTGGCCCGCACCACGGCCGGCTCGGTGGCGACGAGGTCGCGTCCGGGTGCCATGACCAGGCACACGGTGGCGCCCAGGCCGAGTCCGTCGAGCAGCGTCCTCGCCCGGCCGGGGTCCCAGTCGCCGAGGTCCTCCACCGGCAGCTCGAGCACGTCGAAGCCCCAGTCGCGGACCCGCGGTGCCAGCGCGGCCAGCCCCTGGTCGGTGAGCGGTGAGTCCCAGACCCACGTGTTGACCCCGATGCGGCGGTCCATGTCGCGTCCTCGTCTCGGTGGCAGATCCGTGCGGGTGACGACGTACCGGCCGCCGGGGGAGAGCTCGCCCCCGGCGGCCGGTACGAACGGTGCGGTCAGTCGCGGTCCACCCAGGCGTCGGGGAACCCGGGCAGGTCCTCGCCGCCGAACTTGGCGTAGTGCAGGCTCGGCAGCCCCTCGTTGGCCTCGAGGAACTCGTCCAGGTCGTCCTCGGTGATGGGCTCCTGCGGGAGCACCCACTCCGCAGGGACCTCCTCGCCGTTCAGGATCCGCACGGCGGCGTGGATCGGCGTACGCCACTGGAAGTTGGAGTACACCGGCGCGATCGCCGTCATGTCCGTCTCCTGCCACTTGCGCAGGAAGCTGAGCTCGTCCTCGCCGACCATCACCGGGTAGTCGGCCCCGGCGTCCTCGAACGCCTCGACCGCCGCGACGGCGCCGTCCCCGGCGTCCATCCAGATGCCGTCCACGTCACCACGCTGCAGGTACTGGGTGACCAGGTCCTTGATCTGCGCGGCGTCGCCCCCGGTGAACTCGTCGCCGAGCACCTCCAGCTCGCTGTCGGCGAAGATCTCCTGCGCCGCCGCCCAGCGGTTCTCCAGCACGTCGACGCCGGGGAGGATGCGCAGCGCCAGCACGGTGTCACCCGGCTCCAGGTTCTCCACCAGGAACTCGGCCCCGTCGGCCCCGTAGGCGTAGCCGCCGATGGGGTGGATGAAGGTCACCGGGCAGTCGGTGTTCACGCCGCGGTCGAAGACGATGACCGGGGCACCGCTCTCGCACGCCGCCTCGACCGCGGGGGTCAGGGTGGCGGTGGTGGACGGCGAGATGATGATCGCGTCGCAGTCGCCGGAGCGGACGAACGCCTGGATGTCGGAGATCTGCTTGTTGTCGTCGTCGGCGGCGTCCGAGACGCGGAACTCGCCGATCTCGCCCGACTCCTGGAAGACCTCGACCTGCTGCTGCATCGTGATGAAGCCGGTGACCCGCCAGGGGTTGCTGACCGAGGCGTTGGAGAAGCAGACGGTCGCCGGACCTTCCATCGCGTACTGGGAGGTGTCGACCATCTCCGGTTCGATGGCCTGCAGCCACGGCTCGGCGGCGTCGCCGGTGGGTTCGATGTCGCGCTGGGCGAGCTGGCGCTCGTAGTCGGCCCGGACGAAGAACTCGCCCTCGGCAGGGGACTCGCCGCCGACGGCCTCCTCACCGGCCGACGTGCCGCCCCCCTCGGGCTGGTCGGTGGAGCACGCCGTGAGTGCCAGGCTGGTCACGGCGAGACAGGCGAACGTGATCCTGGTACCTCGCAAGGTTCCTCCTAGGGTGGGCCAGCGACGCTGCGCTGGCAGTGCGGGCGGTGCGGGGTGGGTGGGGTGCGGCCGGGCGCCGGCCGTCACGGGGACGTCCCGGGTCCGGGTGCACGGCCGTCCCGGCCGTCGTCCGGGTCGGCCGGTGACGCCGCCGGACCGGACGGGTCGTCCCCGGTCGGGACGTCGAGCGGGGGGCGGGCCGGGCGTCGGACGCCGCTCCTGGCCGCGTACGCGACGGCGGCGATGATGATGAGGCCCTGCAGCGCCGGTCGCGCCGTCGACGGCAGAGCCAGCTGGGTGAACAGCCGCTCGATGGCCTGGTACGTGAGCGCGCCGGCCATGGCGGCCACCACCCACCCGCGCCCGCCGCCCAGCACGACGCCGCCCAGGACGACGGCGGTGATCGCGGTGAACTCGAGCCCCTGCCCGACCTGGGCGGTCACCCCCGCGAAGCCGCCGATCAGGATGGCGGCCACGGTCGCGAGCGTGCTGGACAGCACGAACGCCACCGTCCGGGTCCGCCAGACGCGCACCCCCGAGAAGCCGGCGGCCTCGGCGTTGTCCCCGGAGGCCATCAGGATCCGGCCGAAGGGGGCGCGCATCAGCAGGACCGCGCCGATGCCGAGGACGACCATCACGATCAGCGCGTACGGCAGCTGGCGGAGGACGGGCAGGTCGATGCCCTGCCGGCCCCACTGGCGGAAGCTGTCCGAGAGGGCTCCGGTCGGGGCGCCGCCGGTCCACAGCCGCACCGCGCCGGCCAGGATGAGCAGGGTGCCCAGCGTGGTGATGAACGACGGCACCCGCAGGATCGTGGTGATCAGGCCGTTGACCAGACCCACCAGGAGCCCGAAGGCGAACATCAGCGCGATGACGCCGTAGGTCCGGCTCTCCTCGCCGTCGATGAGCTTGGCGGCGATGACGACCTGGGCGCCCACCAGGCTGCCCACGGACAGGTCGAACTCGCCGGAGACGATGACGAAGTACTGGCCGACGGCCAGGATGACCAGCGGTGCGGCACTGCGCAGGAAGGCCATCAGGGACGGCGGCTCCGCGAACGACGGGTTGAGCACCGTGATCGCCAGGAGCACGACGATCAGCAGCGCGAAGACGGTCGCGCTGCCGCCGCCGAACAGCCGCAGCAACGAGGAGCCGGCGGACGAGGCTCGGGCCGAGGGCCGTGCCGGTGAGGTGGTCGCGCTCATGATCGGACCTCCCGGGGACCGGCCGCGGACTGTTCGGCGGCCCCGGGACCACGCAGGCCCGGGCCGAAGCGGGCGAGGTTGCCGCGGCGGTCGATCTGGCGCCGGGCGTAGACGGCGACGGCGACGATGATCACCACGCCGCGCAGCACGTCCCGGAAGAACGGGTCGATCTCCAGGATGCGGAACACCGTGTCGAGGACGGCGAGGATGAGGACCCCGGCGATCGTCCCGGCGACACCACCCCGGCCGCCCATCAGCAGGGTGCCGCCGAGCACGACGGCCGCGATGGACTCCAGCTCGTACCCCGCGCTGTAGATCTGCGCGGCCACCCCGGTGCTGAACCGGGCGGCGAGCAGCAGACCGGCCACGCCGGCGGCCGCGGCCGACAGGACGTGCGCGACGATCAGCGTGCGGTCGGTCCGGATCCCCGACAGGCGCGCGACCTCGTCGTTCCCGCCGACCGCGTACATCGCGTAGCCGGTCCGCGTCCGGCGCAGGAAGACGGCGGCGGCGACCGCTACCACGGCGAGCACGGCGGTCGACAGCGGGACGACCCCGATGCGCGTGTAGCCGAAGGCCTCGAAGGAGTCCGGCACGGCGCCGGCGGGGCCCTGGTACCGGGTGTCGAGGTAGCCGGCGATGATCAGCGACATGCCGAGGGTGGCGATGAACGGGTTCACCCTGAGCTTGGTGACGACCAGCCCGTTGACCAGGCCGACGCCCCCCGCCACGAGCAGGGCGGCGACGATGCCCGGAACGAGCCGGTCCGGGTCGCCGTCCATCGTGGTCGCGCCCACCAGGCTGCTGAGCGCGGCGACGTAACCGACGGACAGGTCGAGGGACCGGCAGAGGACGACGAACGTCTGACCGATGGCGATGAAGCCCAGCACGCTGGTGCGGGTCAGCATGTCGATGACGTTGTTGCCGGTGAGCAGGCTCTCGCCGGTGAGCCCCACGAGGAGGGCGCCGAGCACCACGATGCCGACCAGGGCGAGGTAGATGATGCCGGTCGTCCCGAGGCGCGGGGTCCGCGCCCGCCGGCGTGGCTCGTCGGCGGGCGTGGCGGTCTCGGCCTGCCGGGTCGCGGTCATGCCGCCCTCCCGGCGGGCGCGGTGCGCGTGGCCAGCGCCATGACGGTCTCCTCGTCGGTGCCGCCCGGGGCGGTCCCGCTGACGACGCCGTCGTGCAGCACCACGATGCGGTCGGCCATCCCGATCAGCTCGGGCAGCTCGGAGCTGATCATCAGGATGGCGACCCCGCGTGCGGACAGGTCGCGCATCATGTCGTAGACGGCCCGCTTGGCCCCCACGTCGATGCCGCGGGTCGGCTCGTCCAGCACCATCACGGCCGGTTCGGTGACCAGCCACTTGGCGAGCACGACCTTCTGCTGGTTGCCACCGGAGAGGTAGCGGACCTCGCGTGAGCCGCTGCGCGCGGTCAGCTCGAGGGAGGACAGGATGCCGGGGATCGACCGGGCGCGCTCCTGGCCGCCGCGGCGCAGCACCGCGTCGAGCACGAGCCGGGCATTGGCGAGCACCGACTGGTTGAGCACCAGCCCCTGGGCCTTGCGGTCCTCGGTGACCAGGGCGATCCCGGCCCGGACGGCTTGACGCGGCGACCTCGGCCGCACCGGCGCGCCGTCGACGAGGACCTCACCACGGGTGAACGGGGCGATGCCGAAGACGGCCTGGGCCAGCTCGGTCCGGCCGCTGCCCTGCAGGCCGGCCAGGCCGACGATCTCACCAGCACGGACCTCCAGGTCGATCCCGTCGACCTGGGCGTTGCCGCCCCCGCGGACGGCCAGCCGGACCGGCCCGGGCAGGACCGCCGGGTCCTTGGCCGGGAAGTAGCCACCCAGTTCGCGCCCGACCATCCGGCGGACCAGGTCGTCGGGGGTGATGTCGGCGCTGGCGACCGTGTCGACCAGCGATCCGTCCTTGAGGATCGTGATCCGGTCGCAGAGGTCGAAGACCTCCTTCAGGCGGTGGGACACGTACAGCACCGCGATGCCGCGTTCCTGCAGGGTCCGCACCAGCCGGTAGAGCAGGGCCACCTCGTGCTCGGCGAGCGCGGCGGTCGGCTCGTCCATGGAGATGAGCCGGGCCTCGTGCGACATCGCCTTCACGATCTCCACGACCTGCTGCTGGGCGACCGACAGCGCGCGGACGGGGGTGCGGGCGGAGATGTCCCCGACCCCGAGGTCGGCGAGCAGCGCCTCGGTGTCCCGGTCCATCCGGGCGGCGTCGACCAGGCCCCGGCGGCGCGGCTCGCGGCCCAGGAAGACGTTCTCGGCCACGGTGCGCTCGGGGAGCAGGTTGAACTCCTGGAACACCGTGGAGATGCCGGCGGCCTGCGCCTGGAGCGGGGTGGTGAGGTGCACGGTCTCGCCCGCGAGCGTGATCGTGCCGGAGTCGGCCGGGTGCACGCCGGCCAGGATCTTCATCAGCGTCGACTTGCCCGCGCCGTTCTCCCCGACCAGGGCGTGCACCTCGCCCGGGTGGATGTCCAGGTCGACCGAGTGCAGCACCTCGGTGCCCAGGAAGGACTTGCTGACGCCGGTCATCGCGACGAGCGGCGTCCTGTTCACCTCAGGCATGCGCGTCTCCCGGGGCTCCGGGGCCACCCTGCGTCGGTGCAGTGGTGACGGAGGTCACTGGCATGGAGCGACCGTGGCAGGGGTTTCGCCGATGGTCAAGCAGAAGTGATGTCGCCGTTATCCGCTTGTGTCTAGCGGTCGGCGGAAGTGTCGTTAGACTCCCGATCGTGACGCAGCACACGACCGGGCCGGGTCAGCTCCGGTCCGGAGCCGACGGGCGCACCGTGTCCAGCGCCTCGCGGATCTCCGGGGACGGGGCGGTTGTCGCTGCCCTGGCCCCGCCCACGCCCACCTCCGTGGGCGTGGGCGTGGCCGGGATGCTGGCGCTGCTGCGCGACGGGAACCCGCGCACCCGGCCGGAGCTGGTCGAGGCGACCGGTCTGGCCCGGTCCACCGTCGCGCAGCGGGTCGACGCGCTGCTGGCCAGCGGCCTGGTCCAGGCCGTGGGCGAGGCGTCGTCCACCGGTGGCCGGCCGCCGACGCGCTTCGCGTTCGACCCGCGCGCCCGGCTCGTCCTGGCCGCCGACCTCGACGTCACCTCCGCCCGGCTCGCCCTCACCGACATGGCCGGCGTCGTCCTCGCGATCGTGGAGGACGACTGCGACATCGCGGCCGGGCCGGAGGTGGTCCTGGAGTGGGTGTGCACCCAGGGGCTCGCCCTGCTGAGCTCGGTCGGGCAGCCCCGCGAGGTCCTGCTGGGCGTCGGGATCGGTCTCCCCGGGCCCGTCGAGCACGCCACCGGGCGTCCCGTGTCACCACCGATCATGCCCGGCTGGGACGGGTTCGACGTCGTCGCCCGGCTCGAGGCGGCGCTGGGCTGCCCGGCGGTCGTCGACAACGACGTGAACGTGATGGCCCTGGGTGAGCGGTCCGCCGTCTGGCCCGCGACCGACGACCTGGTGTTCGTGAAGGTGTCCACCGGCATCGGCAGCGGCATCATCTCCGACGGCGCGCTGCGGCGCGGGGCGCGGGGCGCCGCGGGCGACCTCGGGCACGTGCAGGTCGCGCGGGCGGAGGGGGTCGTGTGCCGCTGCGGCAACACCGGCTGCCTGGAGGCCGTGGCCGGCGGTGGGGCGATGGTGCACCGCCTGCGGGCCGACGGCGTCCAGGTGTCCACCAGCGCGGACGTCGCCCGCCTGGGCCGCGCCGGCGTACCCGAGGTCGTCACGGTGCTGCGTGACTCCGGCCGGCTGATCGGCCAGATCATGGCCGACGTGGTCAGCCTGCTGAACCCCTCGGTCATCGTCATCGGCGGGGCGCTGGCCAACGACGGACTGCTCGCCGGGGTCCGGGAGGTCATCTACCGGCGGACGCTGCCGCTGGCTGCGCTGGACCTGCGGGTCGAGCTGAGCCAGACCGGGGACCGCGCGGGGGTGCTGGGTGCCGCTGCGATGGTCGTGGAGCACGTCCTCGCACCTCCTCAGCTCGACCGCGTGCTGGCCTGACCGTCGTACGGACCACCGGCCGGGTACCCGGCCCGACATGGAGGTGCCATGCCCCCCACCCTCGGCGTCGGCCTGATCGGCCACGCCTTCATGGGCGCCGCCCACTCCCACGCCTGGCGCACCGCGCCCCGCTTCTTCGACCTGCCGCTCGCCCCCGAGCTGACCGTGCTCGTGGGCCGCGACGCCACCCGCGTCGCCGAGGCCGCCGGCACGCTCGGCTGGTCGTCGACCGAGACCGACTGGCGCCGGCTGCTCGAGCGCGACGACGTCGACCTGGTCGACATCTGCACCCCCGGCGACACCCACGCGGAGATGGCGATCGCGGCGCTGGAGGCCGGCAAGCACGTGCTGTGCGAGAAGCCGCTGGCCAACACGGTCGCCGAGGCCGAGGCGATGGCCGCCGCGGCCGAGCGCGCCGCGGCCTCCGGCGTCCGCGCGATGGTCGGGTTCACCTACCGCCGGGTGCCCGCCATCGCCTTCGCCCGGCAGCTGGTCGCCGACGGGCGGCTGGGGGAGATCCGGCACGTGCGCGCCCAGTACCTGCAGGACTGGATCGCCGACCCCGCGGCGCCGATGTCCTGGCGGCTGGAGAAGGACAGGGCCGGCTCCGGTGCGCTGGGCGACATCGGCGCGCACATCGTCGACCTCACCCAGTTCATCACCGGGCAGCTCCTCACCGGCGTCAGCGCGCTGCTGGAGACGTTCGTGAAGAAGCGGCCGCTGCCGGCCAGCCACGGGAAGCTCGGCGGGGTCGGGGGAGAGGGGATGGGCGAGGTCACCGTGGACGACGCCGCCGTGTTCCTCGGCCGGTTCACCGGGGGCGCACTGGCCACCTTCGAGGCCACCCGGTTCGCCCTCGGCCGGAAGAACGCCATCCGGATCGAGGTCAACGGCTCGGCCGGCAGCCTGGCGTTCGACTTCGAGGACATGAACGTCCTGCACTTCTACGACGGCGCCGAGCCGGCGTCGACCGCGGGTTTCCGCCGGATCGTGGTCACCGAGCCCGAGCACCCCTACGTGGGCGCCTGGTGGCCGGCCGGGCACGGGCTGGGCTACGAGCACGGCTTCACCCACCAGGTGGTCGACCTGGTCACCGCGCTGGCCGCCGGGGAGCAGCCCACGCCGTCCTTCGCCGACGGGCTGCAGGTGCAGCGGGTGCTCGCCGCCGTGGAGCGCAGCGCCGCCGACAACTCCGCCTTCACCGAGATCCGGACCACCGCTGCCGAGGGAGAGAACTGATGCCCCGCCCCGTCACCCTGTTCACCGGCCAGTGGGCCGACCTGCCGTTCGAGGAGGTGTGCCGGCTGGCCTCCGGGTGGGGCTACGACGGCCTGGAGATCGCCTGCTGGGGCGACCACCTCGACGTCGTCCGGGCTGCCGAGGACCCGTCCTACGTCAAGGAGAAGCTGGCCCAGCTCGAGCGGCACGGGCTGCAGGTGTTCGCCATCTCCAACCACCTCAACGGCCAGGCCGTCTGCGACGACCCGATCGACGAGCGGCACCGCGGCATGGTGCACCCGCGGGTGTGGGGCGACGGCGACCCGGAGGGCGTGCGGCAGCGCGCGGCGGAGGAGATGAAGGCGACGGCGCGGGCGGCCCGGGCGCTGGGTGTCGACGTCGTCGTCGGGTTCACCGGGTCGAAGATCTGGAAGACCGTGGCCATGTTCCCGCCGGTGCCCGACTCGATGATCGACGACGGCTACGCCGACTTCGCTGCCCGTTGGAACCCGATCCTGGACGTGTTCGACGAGGTGGGCGTGAAGTTCGCGCACGAGGTGCACCCGAGCGAGATCGCCTACGACTACTGGACGACGGTGCGCACCCTGGAGGCGATCGGCCACCGGGAGGCCTTCGGGCTCAACTGGGACCCCAGCCACTTCGTCTGGCAGGACCTGGACCCGGTCGGGTTCCTCTGGGACTTCAAGGACCGGATCTACCACGTCGACTGCAAGGACGCGACGAAGCAGGTGGGCAACGGGCGCAACGGCCGGATGGGCTCGCACCTGCCCTGGGCCGACCCGCGGCGCGGCTGGGACTTCGTCTCCACCGGGCACGGTGACGTCCCGTGGGAGGCCTGCTTCCGGATGCTCAACACCATCGGCTACACCGGCCCGATCTCGGTGGAGTGGGAGGACGCCGGGATGGACCGGCTGGTCGGCGCGCCCGAGGCGCTGGAGTTCGTCCGCCGGCTCGCGTTCGACCCGCCCGCGGCGGTGTTCGACTCCGCCTTCGCCAGCGGGGCCTGACCTGGCCGGCCGCGGGGTCCACGGGGCCCCGCGGCCGGCCGGACGCCGGTTGCCCGCGGGACGGTGAGCAGTGATGCTCGTCACATGGCCACCGCACCCGGTCCCACGTCGTCGGTCGAGGAGACCCCGCAGTCCACCGGCAAGGTCGACAAGAAGTACTACGAGCGGGAGCTGGCCCGGCTGCAGACGGAGCTGGTGAAGCAGCAGGAGCACATCCGCGCGCGGGGCCTGCGGGTCGTCGTCCTCTTCGAGGGCCGCGACGCCGCCGGCAAGGGCGGCGCGATCCAGCGGATCACCGAGAGCCTCAACCCCCGGCACGCGCACGTCGTCGCCCTCGCCGCGCCCACCGACCGGGAGAAGGGGCAGTGGTACTTCCAGCGGTACGTGGCGCACCTGCCCGGCCCGGGGGAGATGGTGCTGTTCGACCGGTCCTGGTACAACCGCGCCGGCGTCGAGCGGGTGATGGGCTTCTGCACCGACGAGGAGTACGAGGAGTTCCTGCGCTCGTGCCCGGAGTTCGAGCGGATGCTGGTGCGCAGCGGGATCACGGTCGTGAAGTACTGGTTCTCGGTCAGCGACACCGAGCAGGAGAAGCGCTTCCAGAAGCGGCTCGAGGACCCGACGAAGCGCTGGAAGCTGAGTCCGATGGACCTCGAGGCACGCAACCGCTGGGTCGACTTCTCCCGGGCCAAGGACGCGATGTTCGCCGCGACCGACATCCCCGAGGCGCCGTGGTGGGTGGTGGAGGCCGAGGTGAAGAAGCGGGCCCGGCTCAACGTGATGGCCCACCTGCTGACCCAGGTGCCGTACGAGGACCTCACCCCGCCCGCGCCGGAGCTGCCGCCCCGGCCCGAGGTGCGGGAGGACTACGTCCGGCCGCCCAAGGAGAGCCAGCACATCGTGCCCGACACCGTCCCCTGAGCGGGTCGCCCGTCGAGGGTGCAGTCAGCGCGACCCGGTGACGTACCGCTCGAACCAGTCGTTGCGGAAGGCCCCGCGGGGGTCCAGCCGCTCGACCAGGGCGAGGAAGTCGGCGTGCCGCGGGTAGCGCGGGGCGAGCGCCGCGGCGTCGGCGAGGAAGAGCTTGCCCCAGTGCGGCCGCGGGCCGAACGGCTCGAGCGCGGCCTCCAGGTCGACCAGCAGCGCCTCGACCGCCTGCTGGTCCTGCACCCAGGTGAAGTGCAGCGCGATCGAGTCCTGCTCGTACGCGGTGCTCATCCAGAGGTCGTCGGCGGCGATCGTGCGGATCTCGCAGGTCTGCAGCAGCGGCCGGATGCGCGGGCCCAGCCGGAGCAGCGCCTGCAGCGCGGGGACGGCCTGGTCGCGGGGGAGGAGGAACTCCGACTGGATCTCGTCGCCGTTGCTGGGCGTGAAGCCCATCCGGAAGTGCGGCAGCCGGTCCGACCACGACCCGGGGGCGCCCAGCTGGCCGGTGGTCGGCGCGGGGTCGATGCCGGGGATCGGGTGCCGCTCGCCGTCGGCCTCGCGGGCGCCGAACAGCTCGCCCACCGGGCCCGCGCCGGCGTCGGTGCGCGACTTCACCCAGATCATGTCCAGCGCGTCGCCGAACAGGGTGAAGAGGCTGACGCTGTAGCCGGCGGAGACGACGTCGTCGAAGCGCTCGAAGAGGGTGTCCCAGGGCAGCTGCTCGAAGACCCGCTGCCGCACCTCGAAGGCCGGCTCGACGTCGAGGGTGACCCGGGTGACGACGCCGAGCGCGCCGAGGCCGACGACCAGGCCGGGGAAGTCCGCGTCGCCGCGGGTGGCCCGCAGCAGCTCGCCGTCGGAGGTGACCAGTTGCAGCCCGGCGACGGCGCCGGCCAGGTTGCGGTTGCCGACCCCGGAGCCGTGCGTGGCGGTGGCGACGGCGCCGGCCACCGAGATGTGCGGGAGCGAGGCGAGGTTGTGCAGCGCCAGCCCCTCGCGGTGCAGCGCGGCGGCCAGCTCGCCGTAGCGGATGCCCGCGTCGACGGTCACGGTCCGCCGGTCTGCGGCGACGTCGACGTCGGTGCCGGTCAGCTCCTCGAGGCTGACCAGCTCGGCGGAGTCGGGGATCGCGGTGAACGAGTGCCGGGAACCGAGCGCCCGCAGTCGGGGGGTCCGCGCGACCAGCTCCTGCAGCTCGGCCACGCTCGCCGGCCGGTGCAGCTCCCTCGCGCCGTACTCGTAGTTGCCGGCCCAGTTGATCCCTGCCCACTGCACTGCCACGTCGGTCACGCCTCAGTGTCCCGCGATCCGGACCCGGCCGCCCGGAAACCGGTGGAGTGACGTGCCGCGCTCTGCCACGGTCGCGACCGACACCGAGGGAGGATCGTGCGGGATCTGGTCGAGGAGCTCGGCCTGGTGCACCGCGAGGTGCGGCAGCGGGGGAGCGACGGGGTCGCCGTCGGCCTGCGGCGCCGGTACGACGCGGCCGTCACCGACGTGTGGCGCGCGATCACCGACCCGGAGCGGCTGGGCCGCTGGTACGTCGTGGTCACCGGTGAGCTCCGGCCGGGCGGTGTCCTCCGGGTGGCGGGTGAGGAGATCGGCGCGGTGCGCGAGTGCGAGCCGCCGCGCGCGCTGGACGTCACCTGGGGCGGGCCGGCCAGCGTCGTCCGGGTGCGGCTGTCCGCCGACGGGGAGGGCACGTCGCTGGAGCTGGAGCACACGGTCTTCCAGACCGGCGACGCCGCGCTCCTCCTGGGGCCCGGGTGGGACGTCCAGCTGCTCGGGCTGGCCGGGTACCTCGCCGGGGACGAGGTCGCCGACCCCCGGGCCTGGGAGGTCAGCCCGGCGGTGCAGCAGGCGGCGGCCACGGCGATCGAGCACTGGGCCCTCGCCGCCGGGGACGCCGCGACGTCCGAGGAGATCGCCGCCATGGTCCTGCTGGCCCGCCAGCAGTTCGCGCCCGGCGTGGCGGTCGAGGGGGAGCGTCCCGGAGGCTGACGCCTGCCCCGGGGCGTTCAGTCTGGTTCACTGTGGTTGAACGTTGAACTTGATCGGTCCCGCCTCGCCACCCTTCTGGAGGACCCCGTGCACCTCGGCGTCGACAGCTTCGTCTCGGCCGTCACCGACCCCTCGACCGAGCGCCTCATCGGCCCCGAGGAGCGGATGGAGCACCTGCTGGAGGAGATCGCCCTCGCCGACCAGGTGGGGCTGTACTCGTTCGGCATCGGCGAGCACCACCGCGCCGAGTACTACGACTCCGCGCCGCCGGTCATCCTGGCCGCCGCCGCGGCGCGCACCTCGCGGATCCGGCTGGGCAGCGCGGTGGCCGTGCTCAGCGCCGCCGACCCGGTCCGGGTGTTCCAGCAGTTCGCCACGCTGGACCTGATCGCCAAGGGCCGGATCGACCTGGTCGTCGGCCGCGGCTCGTTCACCGAGGCGTTCCCGCTGTTCGGGCTGAGCCTGGCCGACTACGACTCGCTGTTCGCCGAGAAGCTCGACCTGCTGCTGCAGATCCGCGACTCCGAGCACGTCACCTGGTCCGGCCGGCACCGCCCGCCGCTGAGCGGGCAGGGCGTCTACCCCCGCCCGCTGCAGGACCCGCTGCCGATCTGGGTCGGCGTCGGCGGCACCCCGGAGTCCTTCGTCCGGGCCGGGCTGCTCGGCCTGCCGCTGATGATCGCCATCATCGGCGGTGAGCCCCGCCAGTTCGCCCCGCTGGTCGACCTGTACCGGCGGGCCGGCGCGCAGGCCGGGCACGCCCCCGAGAAGCTGCAGGTGGGCCTGCACGTCTTCGGCTTCGTCGCCGAGAGCACCCAGGCGGCGGCGGACACGATCTACCCGGGGTGGCACCAGATGTTCACCTCGGTCTCCCGCGAGCGCGGCTTCGCCCCGCCCACCCGGGCGCAGTTCGACGCGACCAGCGGGCCGAACGGCGCCTTCTTCATGGGCGACCCGCAGACCGTGGCCGACAAGCTGGTGCGCGTCTCCGAGCAGCTCGGCGGGGTCGACCGGATCTCGCTGCAGATGACCAACCCGCGGCTGGCGCACGCCGACCTGCTGCGCGGCATCGAGCTGCTCGGGACCGAGGTCGCGCCGCGGGTCGCCGGCGCCTGAGCCGGCGGGGCCCAGCGGCGCCCCGGCTGGGCGGACGTCGGGCCGCGGCAGGACGTGGCTCGACCTCCGCTGGCGCGGGTCGACCCGAGCGGCGGTTCAGCCGCCGGCGAGGAGGGCTCGGACGGCGTCCAGGGTGTCGGCCTCGGCCGGGGTCTTGTCCGGCCGGTACCGCAGCACCCGGGCGAAGCGCAGCGCCACGCCGCCCGGGTAGCGGGTGCTGCGCTGGGCGCCGTCGACGGCGATCTCCACGACCAGCTCCGGCCGCAGCCGCACGCCCCACCCCGGTTGCTCGGCGGCCAGCCCGGGGAAGGTCGCCGTCTGCCAGGCGAGCAGCTCGTCGGTCATCCCCTTGAACGTCTTGCCGACCATCACCGGCTCGCCGCCGTCGGGGTCACGGGCGCCCAGGTGGATGTTGGACAGCGTGCCGGTCCGGCGGCCGTACCCCCACTCGGCGCCCAGCACCACCAGGTCCAGGGTGTGCACCGGCTTCACCTTCTGCCAGGCCCGGCCGCGGCGGCCCGCGGCGTACGGGGCGTCGAGGTCCTTCACCACCACGCCCTCGTGCCCGGCGGTCAGCGCCTCGTCGAGCACCCCGGCGGCCTGCTCCGCGGTGGGCCGGCGCACCCCGGGCATCCGCAGCGGCGCGTGCTCGGGGGAGGCCAGCAGCCCGGCCAGCGCGTCCAGCCGCTCGGCCAGCGGTGCGTCGAGCAGGTCCCGGCCGTCCAGGTGCAGCAGGTCGAAGAGGAACGGGCTGAGCAGCACGCCGGCGTCCGCGCTGTCGCTGCCGAAGCGGCTCATCGTGTCCTGGAACGCCCGCGGCCGGCCGTCGTCGTCCAGCGCCAGGGTCTCCCCGTCGAGCACGGCGCGCTGGCAGGGCAGCGCGCGGATCCGCTCGACCAGTTCGGGCACCCCGTCGGTCACCTCGCGGAGCGTGCGGGTCCACACCCGGACGTCGTCGCCGTCGCGGTGCACCTGGATGCGGGCGCCGTCGAGCTTGAACTCCACGGTCACCTCGCTGCCGAGGTCGGCCAGCGCGGCGTCCAGCGACGAGCCGGGGCTGGCCAGCATCGGCCGCACCGGGCGCCCGACCCGCAGCCGTTCGGCGTCCAGCGCCGCGACCCCGCCGGACAGCGCGGTGGCCGCGGTACCGGGCAGGCTGCCGGACAGCATGAACGCCCGGCGCACGCTCGGCGCCGGCACGTCGGCCGCGGCGGCGATCGCCTCCAGCACGACGCCCTCCAGCGCGCCCTGCCGCAGCTCGCCGGTGAGCAGCCGGACCAGGAACTGCTGCTCGACCGCCGTCGAAGCACCCAGCAGCGCGGAGAGGGCCGCGTCCCGACGGGCCGCCGACCCGGGGCCGGCCGTGCCGGCGAGCTCGGTCAGCGCGGCGTCCACGACGGTGACGGCGAGCGAGGAGGTCTCCGCCGGTTCGCCGGCCAGCCAGGCGGTGACCGCGGGCACCTCGTCGGCGCCCGCCCGCCCGAGCAGGTCGGCGATGGCGGTGGCCTTGGCGGTGCGTGACCGGGTGGCCGCGACGGCGGCGGAGGCGGCGACGACGTCGGCGAGCAGCACGCCGGCCATCGTGGCAGCAGACCGTGGACGACACCGTTTTGCCCGCGCCTGGTCGGGCACCACCGGATCGTGCCCGACACCCGCTCGCCGTCCTCGCCACGCGCCCCGGGAGTGCCCCCGACCCTGGTCGACGGCACCCGGCTCTGGGTCGACGCCCGGCTCCGCGCGCTCGTCCAGCGCCGCGGCGAGGCCCCGATCCTGCACCGGCTGGGCGGCGACGTGCCCGGCGGCCGGGCGCTCGAGCTCGGCCCCGGCCGGCGCGGCACCGGCCTGCGGCTGGCGCTGGAGCTCTTCGGCGCCGAGCAGGCCACCGGCGTGGAGCTCTACCCGGCCTCGGTGGCCGACGCCCGCCTCGCCCTCGACGACCTCGGTGGCCGGGTCACCGTCGTCCAGGGCGATGCCACTGCGCTGCCCCAGGACGACAGCTCGGTCGACGCCGTCTTCGGGTACCACGTGCTGCACCACGTCGGCCCCTGGCGCGAGGTCGTCCGGGAGGCGGCCCGGGTGCTGCGCCCGGGCGGGCGGTTCTACTCCTGCGAGATGACCGCCCGGTTCATCGACAGCCGGCCGCTGCGGGCGGTGTCCCGGCACCCGGCCGACGGCGACCGCCCCATCCCGGAGGCGATCGCGGACGCCTGCCGGGACGCGGGGCTCACCGTCGTCGCCCAGGAGACGCGCCTGGCCGGCCTCTGGACCGGGCTGGTCGCGACCCGCTCGTGAAACCACCCGACGCAGGACCCACCGGCACGCTGCGGGCCGCGCTGCGGCTGCTCGGCCGGCGGTGGCGGGCCGCCTACCTGGCCGCGCTGGTCGCCGCGGCGGTGAACACCGTCCCGGACGTGCTCCGCCACGTGCTGGTCTGGGACGACCCGCGGTACGCCGCAGCCCTGGCCGTCGACGTCGTCGGCTTCGGCACCGCGCTGGTCGCCCAGCTCTGGGTCACCGGCGCGCTCACCGGGCTGCCGGACGGCGGCCGGTTGCGGGCGGGGGGCGCGCTCGGCCGGGGCACCCGGACGGCGCTGGCCGCGGTCCGCCGGGCGCCCGGCACGGTGCTGGCCGCGGTGGTCGCCGGCGGCGCGGTCTCCGCGGTGCTCACCCTCCCGGCGTCGGTTGCTGCCCTCGGGCTGGACCGGGTGATCGGGCCGCTGGACTCGCCGGGCGTCGTCCCCTTCGCCGTCGCCACGGTCTCGGACCTCGTGGCGAGCACCGTCACCCTGCCGTTCCTGGCGCTCGTGCTCGTGCTCGTGGGCACCGGTTGGCCGGCCCGCCGACCGGGCACCAGCCGGTCATGACTCGCGACTGGGACGTGACCCGCAAGACCATCGGATCGCTGTCGATGTGGCTGGGCACCGGGGCGCTGTTCGCGCCGCGGGCGATGACGGCCGTGCTCGGCGTCCGGGAGCAGGCGGCGCAGGGCGACGTCGCGCTGCCGCTGCTGGTGCGGCTGATCGCCGCCCGGAACATCGCCATGGGCGCGGCGCTGCTGGTCACCCCCGCGCCCCAGGCTCGCCGGACCACGGAGGTGACCCTCCTGCTCACCCTGCTCGACGCGGCCGCCGTGCTGGTGGCCCGGCGGGGCCGGGACGTCGCCGACCGCAGCGCCGGGCTGTCCCTGGTCGTGCTCTCGCTGGCCGCCGCCGGTGCGGTGCGCTGGCACCGCCGCTGACGGCGGCCGGACCGGGAGCTAGGCGGGCACGCCGTCCGGGTCGTCCGGCCCCTCGGGGTCGATCGTCGGCTCGACCGGCAGGTCCGGCTCAGGCGGGGCCGGCGGCAGGTCGTCGGGGGTGTCCGGCAGCAGCGGGCCGGGGTCATCGGGCACCGGCGCGTCCGGGTCCAGCGGCGGGTACTCCGGGTCGGCGGGCACCGCGGGGTCGGCGGTCACAGCAGCCGGTCCAGGTCGTCGGGACCGGGTCCCGTGCCCCCGGAGTCGCGCACCGGGGAGGTCTCGGGCAGGTCGTCGTCCGGCGGCTCGGCGGCCACCGGACCCGCGGCGTACAGGGTGTCGGGGTCCCTCGGGTCGATCTCGGTCATCGCCGTGCCCTACCCGGACGACGCGGTCTGACGCACGGTCGCGCAGGTCGTCCGACCCCTCGGCGACACTGGCCGGGTGGAGCGGGTCCTGCTGGTGCGGCGGGGGCCGGACGTCGAGGCGCGGCTCGAGGACGGCGACGACGTGCGGGTCACGCGGCTGCCCGCCGGGCAGCTGCCGGCCTTCGTCGCCGCTCGGGAGTCCGCCGGGCAGCAGCCGGTGCGCTGGGTGTGGGACGACACGACGCGCTGGTACCCCGCCCTGCTCGACGCCGGGGTGCGGGTGGCGCGCTGCACGGACCTGCGGCTGTGCCACGCCCTGCTGCGCCGCTCGCCGTTCGTCGCGCAGGCGCTGCTGACCGGCCCGGACACCGCGGGCTGGGACGCCCTCCAGCCGGTCGTCGCCGCCGACCCGGCGCTGTTCCCGCTCGCCGACCCCGCCGACGCGCTCGACCCGGTCGCCGAGGCCGCGCGCCAGCAGGCGGCCCGGGCGGGGTCGCCGCAGCGCCACCGGCTGGGCCTGCTGCTCGCCGCGGAGTCCTCCGGCGCCCTCGTCGCCGCAGAGATGACGCACGCCGGGCTGCCGTGGCGCACCGACCTGCACGAGCGGCTGCTCACCGACCTGCTCGGCCCGCGCCCGCCGGCCGGGCACCGGCCCGTCGTGCTGGAGCGGCTGGCCGCCGACGTCCGGGCTGCGCTGCGCGCGCCGGAGCTGAACCCGGACTCACCCGGTGGGCTGCTCCGGGCGCTGCAGACCGCGGGGCTGCCGGTCGAGGACACCCGGTCGTGGACCCTGGAGCAGCTCGACCACCCGGGGGTCGCCCCGCTGCTGGAGTACAAGAAGCTCTCCCGGCTGCTGACGGCGAACGGCTGGAACTGGCTGGACACCTGGGTCCGCGGCGGGCGGTTCCGGTCGGTCTTCGTCCCCGGCGGGGTGGTCACCGGCCGGTGGGCGTCCAACGGAGGCGGCGCGCTGTCGGTGCCGGCCCTGATCCGGCCGGCGGCGGTCGCCGACGAGGGCTGGCGCTTCGTCGTCGCCGACGTCGCGCAGCTCGAACCGCGGGTGCTGGCCGGGATGAGCCGGGACACCGCGATGGCCGAGGCGGCCCGCTCGGCCGACCTGTACGCCGGCATGGTGACCAGTGGCGCGGTCGCCACCCGGGCCGAGGCGAAGGTGGGCATGCTCGGGGCGATGTACGGCGGCACCCGCGGGGAGAGCGGCCGGATGATGCCGCGGCTGACCCGCCGCTACCCGCGGGCGATCGGGCTGGTCGAGGAGGCCGCCCGGGCCGGTGAACGCGGCGAGGTGGTGCACACGCTGCTCGGCCGGGGCTCGCCGTTGCCCACGGGCCCGTGGGCCGAGCGGGCGGTCGAGCCGGCCGAGGGCGCGCTCTCCCCGGAGGACCGCGACCGGCACCGCCGGGCCTGGGGCCGGTTCACCCGGAACTTCGTCGTGCAGGGCACCGGTGCCGAGTGGGCGCTGTGCTGGCTGGCCGATCTGCGCAACCGGCTGTGGCGGCTCGGCGAGGGGGCGCTGACCGACCGCCCGCACCTGGTCTTCTTCCTGCACGACGAGGTGCTGGTGCACACCCCCGCGCAGCACGCCGACGCCGTGGCCGCGGCGGTCCGGGAGTCGGCGGCCGAGGCCGGGCGCCTGCTGTTCGGCGACTTCCCGGTCGACTTCCCGCTCGACGTCGCCGTCGTCCGGTCCTGGGCGGACGCCGACTGAGTGCGCAGCCGGCACGTCACGCACTGTTCGCCGGGGTTTCAGCGCCGTCGGGGTGGTGCGCGGTGGGGGCCCGACCAGCGGCGGGGCAGGCTGCGGGCATGCCCGGCGCACCCACCCCGGACGCCTCCTGCGGGGAGCCTGCGCGATGAGGGTCCTGCAGGCGGCCAACTTCGTCTCGGCCACCTCGGGCGGGCTGCGCACCGCCCTCGACCACCTCGCCGGGGGCTACGCCGCGGCCGGCCACGAGGTGGTCCAGCTGGTACCGGGTCCGGCGGACGACGTGGTGGCCACCGGCTGGGGCCGCCGGGTCGTGCTGCGGAGCCCCGCGCTGGTCGTGGCCCCGGGCTACCGGGCGCTGCTGGACCGCCGGCGGGTCCGGTCGGCGGTCGAGCGGTTCGCCCCGGACGTGCTGGAGGTGCACGACCGCACCACCCTGCGCTGGCTGGGGCGGTGGGCCCGTGCCGCCGGCGTCCCGTCGCTCACGGTCAGCCACGAACGCCTCGACCGGTGGGTGCGGCAGTTCACCCGGCTGCCCGGCACCGCGGTGGCCGACCGGGTCAACGCCGGCCTGGTCGCCGACTTCGACACCGTCGTCTGCACGACCGAGTGGGCCGCGGCGGAGTTCCGCCGGATCGGCGCGGAGCACCTGGTGGTCGTCCCGCTGGGCGTGGACGCCGGAACCTTCGCCGCGCGCACCGGCGAGCGGCCCGGCCGCACCGAGGGCGTCCGGCTGGTGATGGCCAGCCGGCTCTCCTGGGAGAAGCGCCCCGACCTCGCGGTCAGCACGCTGCGCGCGCTGCGCCGCCGCGGCGTGGACGCCCGGCTCGTCGTGGCGGGGGAGGGGCCGCTCCGCCGCCCGTTGCAGGCGGCCGCGCGCGGGCTGCCGGTCCAGTGGCTGGGCTACGTCAGCGGCCGGGACCGGCTGGCCGGGGTGCTCGCCGACGGCGACGTCGCGCTCGCCCCCGGGCCCATCGAGACGTTCGGGCTCGCGGCGCTGGAGGCGCTGGCGTGCGGCACCCCGGTGGTCGCCTCGTCCGCGTCCGCGCTGCCCGGCGTGCTCGGGCCGCGGGCCGGACGGTCGGCGGCCGGCACCGGCGCCGCCCTAGCCGACGCCGTCCAGGACCTGCTCACCGTCCCGGAACAGGTCCGCCGCGAGGCAGCCCGGGAGCGGGCCGAGCAGTTCCCGTGGGACGCCACCGTGCGCGGCTTCCTCGCGGTGCACGAGGCGGCCGTGCGGGCGGCGGCATGACCGTCGTCGCCGCGCTGGGGGACAGCCTGACCTGCGGCGAGGGCGTCGGGCTGCGGATCGAGCCGGCCGCCACCTGGGTGGGGCAGGTCGCGGCCGCGCTCCCGGGCGCGCAGCTGGTGCCGCTGGCGGTGGCCGGGGCGCGGGTCGCCGACGTCCGGGACCGGCAGCTGGCCCGGCTGGACGAGACGGTGGCCGGTGGGCCGGACCTGGCGACGCTGCTGGTCGGGCTCAACGACGTGGCCCGCTCCGGCTTCGACGCGGACTCGGTCGGCGCCGGCGTGTTCGGGGTGGTCGCCGCGCTGCGGGGCCGCGGGGCCGAGGTGCTCGTCGGCCGGCTGCACGACCCGGCCGCCGTGCTGCGGCTGCGCGGCCCGCTCGCGACGGCGGTGCGGCGGCGCACCGCCGCGGTCAACGCCGCGGTCGACGCCGCCGGCGCGCTGCCCGGGGTGCACGTCGTCGACCTGGCGGGTGTGCCCGCGCTGGCCGCGGGTGCGGGGTGGGCGGTCGACCGGGTGCACCCGAGCCGCACCGGCCACCAGGGGCTGGCGGTCGCCGCGGCCGGGGTCCTCCGGACGGCCGGCTGGGACCTGCCGCCCCTGCGGGAGCCGGACCCGGGCCGGGGGCCGACCGTCGCCGCGCAGGCCTGGTGGGCGGTGCGCCACGGGCTGCCCTACGCCCTGGGGCACGCCCGGGAACTCGGTGGGCCGGTGGCCTCAGCCGTCCTGCACCGCGGTTGAGCTGCTCTCCGGGCGCCCGGCCAGCCAGCGCTCGGCGACCTCGCGCCCGGCCCGCAGCAGCGCGGCCGTGCTGCGCAGGTCCCGCGGCCCGGCGGGCAGCGTCTCCAGCAGCCCGGCCGCCCAGGCATCGGCGACGTGCGGGACGACCTCCACCCGTGGGTCGGCCAGCCCCTCGCGGACGGCGGCGCGGTTGGCGGCTGCCCGGGCGACGGTGAACGACTGCAGCACCGTGTCCAGCGCCCCCGGACCGCTCTCCACCGGCGGCACGTAGGCGGCGCGGCCCTCCGTCACCGGCAGGCCGCAGGCCAGCGCCGGGACGACGTCGGACGCGGCGGCGCAGACGTCCGCGCGCCCGGTGACCGGGGCCAGCCCGCAGTCGAGCACGAGCACCCGGTCGTCCGGGCCGGCCACCTCGAGCGCCGCGGACACCGGGACGCCGTCGACGATGCCGCCGTCGACGTGGCGGTGGCCGTCGGGCAGCAGAACCGGGCGGAACAGCCCGGGCAGCGCCGAGCTGGCCACCAGGGCGTCGCCGACCGCGCCGGTCGCGTGCCGGGCGGCGGTGCCGCAGTCCAGGCAGGTGGTGGTGACCGTGACCGGCACCGACAACTCGGCCAGGTCGTGCGCGGGCACGTGGGTGGCGATCATCCGGCGCAGTGGCCGGTCGTCCAGCAGCGCGCCGCCCCGGCGCAGCGAGCGCGCCAGCCCGGCGGTGCGGGAACGCCACCCCGGGCGGAGCACGCCGGTCAGCGCCGGGTCCTGCCACAGGGCGGCGAGCTCGTCCGCGCGGCGGGCGTCGGGCCG
Organism: Modestobacter roseus; assembly: GCF_007994135.1. NCBI lineage: Bacteria > Bacillati > Actinomycetota > Actinomycetes > Geodermatophilales > Geodermatophilaceae > Modestobacter > Modestobacter roseus. The sequence goes on along the minus strand of NZ_VLKF01000001.1, from coordinate 1,603,019 downwards.
GACGGCGAGGAAGGCGGCGTTGATCGCGCCGACCGACGCCCCGTGCAGGTGGTCGACGACGACCCCGGCGCCGAGCAGGCCCTGCAGCGCGCCCGCCTGGAAGGCACCCAGGGCAGCGCCGCCGCCGAGCACGACGTGGGTCCGCGGGGGCACGCGCGTCCTCCCTCGTCGGTCCCGGTCGTGGTCCGGAGCGAGGTGCCGGCGTCCGGGAGCGCGCCACGATACGCGCGGACCACCTGCCCGGGAGCTGCCCCGCAGGGGGTGGCGGCAGGCCCCGCGTGTTGCCGTGGGGAGCCGGGCTGACCATGCTCGTCCCGGCGGCGCAGGTCGGGCGCCGCACGGTCGTGCCGGCGCTGGGCCGTCGGGAGGGAGGCGGTGGCCGGATGGCTGGGGAGCGAGCCCACCTCGGTGGTGCACGGCGCCGCCCGGGCGCGGGCAGCGGTGGGTGCACGGGTGCGACCGGACGTGCTGGCGGCGCCACCGTGCGGTGCCGGTGGTGAGCGGGTTGCGCGACGGCCCGCTCGGCGCAGTGGTCGATCGGGTGCGCGGGGCACTGTGGCCGATCCCGTTCATCGGGATCGTGATCGCCGTCGGCCTCGGCGTCCTGCTGCCCACGGTCGACGGCTGGCTCGCCTGGGGTGACCACCCGCTGACCTTCGCCTTCGGGGGCGGCCCCGCGGCTGCCCGGGACCTGCTCAACGCGATCGCGGGTTCGCTGATCTCGGTGACCGGTCTGGTCTTCTCCCTCACCGTGCTGGCCCTGCAGTTGAGCAGCAGCCAGTACTCGCCGCGGCTGCTGCAGACCTTCGTCACCGACCGGGTGGTGCAGCTGACGCTGGCCCAGCTGGTGCTCACCTTCGTCTACGCGCTCACCGTGCTCCGGACCGTGCGGACGGCCGATGCGACGGTCGGCGAGTCGGCGTTCGTCCCCCGCCTGTCGATCAGCGTCGCCTACCTGCTGACCCTGGGCAGCGTCGTGGCGCTGGTGCTCTTCATCGGCCACCTGGCCTCGGTCCTGCGGGTCGAGACGATGCTCCGCGACGTGCACGACGAGTCCACCACCACGATCGCCACCGAGCTCGGCAGCAGCAGCGACCACGACCAGGGAGGGGCGGGGGGCAGCGGCCCCGCCCGCGGGCGTGAGGTGCTGCTCACCGCCCGGTCCAGCGGCTTCCTCGTCGGGATCGACGCCCGGGCCGCGGCGGCGGCCGCGGCCGAGGCGCGGGTGGTCGTGGAGCTCGGCGTGCGGATGGGCGACTCGGTGGTCGAGGGCACGCCGGTCGCCCGCGCTCGGCTCGAGCCCGGCGCGGACCTCGACGTCGACGCGCTGGCCGACCGGCTGGACGAGTCGCTCCAGCTGCACTTCGAGCGCTCGGCCAGCCGCGACGTCGCCTACGGCCTGCGCAAGGTGGTCGACATCGCGCTGCGGGCGCTCTCCCCGGGCATCAACGACCCGACGACGGCGGTGCACGCCTTGTCCCACGCCTCGGCGATCCTCGGGAAGCTCGCCGTGCACCCGGCCGACGGGCGGGCGCACCGCGACGAGGACGGGAACGTGCGGGTGGTCGTGCCGCCGTGGACGCTGCCGGCGTTGCTCCAGCTGACCATGGAGGAGCCGTTGCACTTCGCCGAGGGCCAACCCGCGGTGCTGCGCCGGCTGGCCGGACTGCTGCAGGAGTTCGCCTGGCAGGCCCGCGGCCGGGACGTGGACGACCAGGTGCTCGGCTACGCCGACGCCGTCGCGGCGAGCGCGCGCAGCTCGACCCAGGTGCCGGAGTCGGAGACCCGGGCCTGGCGCGAGCGGGTGGCCCAGGCCCTCGCGGGGGAGTGGCCGGCCGCGGGACGCTGACGACGGGCGCCCGGGTCCTCCGGGGTCGCTCACCCGCCGTGCGAGAGTCGGCGGGTGAGCGACCCCGGCCGTCCCCTGTCCTTCGGCGCCTTCCTGACCCCCGGCGCCGCCGACGCCGACCGCACCGTCGCCCTGGCGGTGCTGGCCGAGCAGGTGGGGCTGGACCTGGTCACGTTCTCCGACCACCCGTACCAGCCGGCCTTCCTGGACACCTGGACGCTGCTGAGCTTCGTGGCCGCACGCACCAGCAGGGTGCACCTGGCGGCGAACGTGACCAACCTGCCGCTGCGGCCGCCGGCGGTGCTGGCCCGCAGCGTGGCCGCCCTCGACCTGCTCAGCGGTGGCCGGGTGGAGCTGGGCCTGGGCGCCGGCGCCTTCTGGGACGCCATCGCCGCGATGGGCGGGCAGCGGCTCACCGGAGGGCAGGCGGTGCAGGCGCTGGAGGAGGCGATCGACGTCGTCCGGCAGACCTGGGACGCCGGCGCGCGCGGGGGCGTGCGGGTCGAGGGGGAGTTCCACCGGGTGGTCGGCGCGAAGCGCGGCCCGGCGCCGGCGCACGACGTCGGCATCTGGCTGGGCGCCTACAAGCCGCGGATGCTCGCCCTGACCGGCCGCCGGGCCGACGGCTGGCTGCCGTCGCTGAGCTACCTGCAGCCCGGCGACCTGGCGCGCGGCAATGCGCTGATCGACGAGGCCGCGGTCGGGGCCGGCCGGTCGCCGGCGGACGTGCGCCGGCTGCTCAACGTCACCGGCACGTTCACCACCACCGGCCATGGCCCGCTGCGGGGCCCGCTGCAGGGCCGGGTGCAGGGTGCGCTGCAGGGGCCGGCCGAGCAGTGGGCCGAGGAACTGGCCGAACTGGCGTTGGCGGAGCGGATCAGCACGTTCGTCCTGGGCAGCGACGACCCCGACGACCTGCGCCGCTTCGCCGCCGAGGTGGCCCCCGCCGTCCGCGAGCTGGTGGCCGCCGAGGGCAGGACGGCCGTCGCGGCGCCGCCCGGGCCCGCGGCGGGGACGCCGGCGTTCCCCGTCGCCCCCACGCCCGACGACGGGGCCCGGCGCAGCGACCGGCAGGTGTGGGACGAGTCGACCCGCCCGACCGGCCCGGCGCCGGACCCCGCGCGTGACTACACCGACGCCGAGCTCGCCCAGGGCCAGCACCTGGTCGCTATCCACGACGGGCTGCGCAGCGAGCTGGCCCAGGTGCAGTCGCTGGTCGACCAGGTGGCCGCCGGGACGATGGACGTCGGGACGGCCCGGTCGCACATCAGCCTGATGACCATGCGGCAGAACAAGTGGACGCTGGGCACGTACTGCGAGGCCTACTGCCGGATCGTGACCACGCACCACACCATCGAGGACCAGTCGATGTTCCCGCACCTGCGGGCCGGTGACCCGCGGCTCGGCCCGGTGATCGACCGGCTGGAGCAGGAGCACCACGCCATCCACGACGTGCTGGAGAACGTCGACCGGGCGCTGGTCGAGTTCGTCGGCGGCTCCGACGGCACGGTCACCGACGGGATGGCCGGGCTGCGGGCCGCCGTCGACCTGCTCAGCGACACGCTGCTGTCGCACCTGGCCTACGAGGAGCGGGAGCTGGTCGAGCCGCTCGCCCGGCTCGGCATGCACTGACCCGACCGCCGGGACTGCGGGACGCGTGGGACGCGAGGGGCGTCACTCGACGAATCGCCCGACGCGGATTGTCACGACTCCACAACGCACCTACGGTGGCTGGGTCCGGTCGGCCGTCCCGCTCGTGAGCGGCGGGGTCCGAGTGGGCGTCATCGCCGCGTGCGGGCACCTCCGCCCTGCCGCCCTGCCGTCTCGGAGCCCTCCTGCTCATGCGCCCCCGTTCCACCGCTGCCCGCCGCACCCCGCCCACCGGCATGCGCCGCCCCTCGCTCTACGTGGCGGTCGCCGCCGCCGGCGCGGTCGCGGTGCACGTGCTCGCCGGCCCGGAGCCCGCTGCCCAGGCGGAGGCGGCGCCGACCGGGACGGTGAGCGTCGCCGAGGCGCTGGGCCTGACCGCGTCGGCCCGCCCGGTCGACCCGGCCCGCGACCTGGCGCCGCTGGAGGAGCTGGCGGCCACCCGCAGCAGCCGCGAGGACGCCCAGGTGGCCGCGCAGCAGGCCCAGGCCGCCGCCGACCAGGCCGAGGTCGACCGGCTGGCCGCCGAGGCCGAGGCGACGGCGGCCGCCGAGCGCGCCGCCGCCGAGGAGGAGGCGGCGGCGAAGGCGGCCGCCGAGGCCGCGGCCGCCGCGCAGCAGCAGACCCAGCAGACCCAGCAGGCTGCCCCGCAGCGTGGCGGTACCGGTGCGGCCGCGGCGGCGCCCGCGGGCGGGGTGGCTCGGATCAGCAACAGCACCGGCTCGGTGAAGCCGGTGGTCCAGGCCGCGGCCGATGCGGTGGTCTCCGCGGTCCCCGGCGCCGGTCGCATCACCCTCGGGGGCACCCGGGCCAGCGCGGCCGACCCCGGTGGCCACCCCTCGGGGCTGGCGCTGGACTACATGGTCATGACCGACGCCGCCCTCGGCGACGCGATCGTGGAGTACCACCGCGCGCACTGGGCCGAGCTGGGTGTCGACTACCTCATCTGGGAGCAGCGGATGCTCTCCTCGCCCGGGGGCTCCTGGAAGGCCATGGCGGACCGGGGGAGCGGCACGGCGAACCACTACGACCACGTGCACGTGAACTACCGGGGCTGATCCCGCGCCGGCCGCGGCTCCACGCACGGTCCTTCCGGCAGCGTCCGGCCGGACCTTCGTCCCTGCCCCCGGCCCGTGCTCGCCGTGAGGCTCGGGGCATGGGCGCCACCGAGGACCTGGTCAGCACCCCGCCGCCCGCGTCGGTCGGTGCTGCGCACGGGCTGCCGGTCGCCGACGTCGTCGTGCTGCTGGGCGCCGACCGCGAACGGGGCCTGAGCGAGGCCGAGGCGGGCGGCCGGCTGGCGCGGCTGGGGGCGAACGTCCTGCCGCGGCTGGACCGGCGCGGGCCCTGGCTGCGCTTTCTGCTGCAGTTCCACCACCCGCTGATCTACGTGCTGCTCGCCGCGGCCGTCGCCACCCTCGCGCTCGGTGACGTGGTGGACGCCGGGGTGATCCTCGCCGTGGTGCTGGCCAACGCGGTGATCGGCTTCGTGCAGGAGTCGCGGGCCGAACAGGCGCTGGACGCGCTGATGGACATGGTGCGCACCGAGACCACGGTGGTCCGCGACGGCGTCCGCCGGCGGGTGCCGTCGGCCGAGCTCGTGCCCGGTGACGTCGTCGTCCTGGACGCGGGGGACCGGGTGCCGGCGGACCTGCGGCTGGTGGAGGTGCACGAGCTGCACGTCGACGAGTCGGCGCTGACCGGTGAGTCCGACCCGGTGGTCAAGGAGGCCGTCGCGCTGCCGGTGGAGACCGCGCTGGCCGACCGGGCCAACATGGCGTACTCCTCGAGCCTGGTCGGCCGCGGTGCGGGCCGCGGGGTGGTGGTCGCCACCGGCGCGGACACCGAGATCGGCCGGATCCACCGGCTCGTCGGCGAGGCCGAGACGCTGGAGACCCCGCTGACCCGCACGATCACCCGGTTCAGCCAGCTGCTGACCGTGGTGATCCTGCTGCTGGCGGCGCTCACCTTCGGGCTGGGCCTGCTGCGGGGGCAGCCGGCCGCGGAGATGCTCACCGCCGCCGTCGCCCTGGCGGTCGGCGCCATCCCCGAGGGGCTGCCCGCGGTCGTCACCATCACCCTGGCCATCGGGGTGGCCCGGATGGCCCGCCGGCGGGCGGTGATCCGCCGGCTGCCCGCCGTGGAGACCCTCGGCAGCACCTCGGTCATCTGCACCGACAAGACCGGCACCCTGACCGCCAACGCGATGACGGTGACGACCCTGCTGGTCGGCGGCCGCACCGTCGAGGTGACCGGCACGGGCTACGCGGCGGCGGGGGAGCTCCGCCGGGACGGCGCCGTGGTGCAGCTGGGCGGTGAGCCGGCCCTGCGCGAGTGCCTCGTGGCCGGCGTGCTCTGCAACGACGCCCGGCTGACCGACACCGGCGGCCGGCGCGCGGTGGTCGGTGACCCCACGGAGGCGGCGCTGGTGGTGGTGGGGGAGAAGGCCGGCCTGGACCCGCACCGGCTGCGCAGCGAGCTGCCCCGGGTCGCCGCGATCCCGTTCGATGCCGACCGCCGGTGGATGGCCACCCTGCACCGGGCCCCGGACGGCCGGGTCGTCGCCTACGTCAAGGGGGCGGTCGAGCGCCTGCTGGCGATGGCCGCCACCGAGCTGCGGGCCGACGGCAGCACCGCGCCGGTCGACGCGGCCGCGGTGCACTCCCGGGCCGATGAGCTCGCCGGGCAGGCGCTGCGGGTGCTCGCCATCGGCACGCTGGAACTGCCGCCGGGCACCACGGAGCTCACCGAGGAGGCGCTGCACGGGAGGCTGGTGCTGCTCGGCCTGCAGGCGATGCAGGACCCACCGCGGCCGGCGGCGCTGACCGCGGTCGCGGCCTGCCAGCGGGCCGGCATCGAGGTCAAGATGATCACCGGCGACCACGCCGGCACCGCCCGGGCGATCGCGCGGCGGTTCGGTCTGGGCGAGGGGGGCGACCCGGTCGTGGTCACCGGCGCCGAGCTCGCCGACCACCCGGCAGCGGACCTCCCGACGCTGGTCGCCCGCACCGCGGTGTTCGCCCGGGTGAGCCCCGAGCAGAAGCTCCGGCTGGTCGAGTGCCTGCAGCGCCAGGGGCACGTGGTGGCGATGACCGGCGACGGGGTCAACGACGCCCCGGCGCTGCGGCGGGCCGACATCGGCGTGGCGATGGGCGCCGGTGGCACCGAGGTGGCCAAGGAGGCCGCCGACATGGTGCTCACCGACGACGACTTCGCCTCGATCGAGGCCGCGGTCGAGGAGGGGCGCGGCGTCTTCGACAACCTCCGCAAGTTCATCACCTTCATGCTGCCCACCAGCTTCGGCCAGGGGCTGGTCGTCCTCACGGCGGTCGTGGCGGCGACGACGCTGCCGATCCTGCCGGTGCAGGTGCTGTGGGTGAACCTGACGACGGCGGTGGCCCTCGGGCTGGTGCTGGCGTTCGAGCCGCTGGAGGACGGCGTCATGCGGCGGCCACCGGTGCCGGCCACGCGCCCGCTGCTGACCGGTGTGGTCGTCGGGCGGATCGTGCTGGTGTCGGCGCTGATGCTGGTCGGCGCGTTCGGGCTGTTCCGGTGGGCGCTGGCCGCGGGGGAGCCGGTGGAGGTCGCCCGCACGGTGGCGGTGAACGTGTTCATCGCCGTCCAGGTGGCCTACCTGCTCAACTGCCGCTCGCTGGAGCGCCCCATGTGGCGGATCGGGATGTGGCGCAACCGCTGGGTGCTGGCCGGGGTCGGCGCGATGCTCGGGCTGCAGCTGCTGTTCACCTACGCCCCGTGGATGAACGAGCTCTTCGACACCGCCCCGGTCGCACCGGTGTGGTGGGTGTGGGCCACGGCGATCGGCGTCGCCGTCCACCTGCTGGTCGAGGCGGAGAAGTGGCTGCGCCACCGTGGCGCCGGGCGCGCCAGGGTCGTTGGGCCCGGCGCGTGACGCCCGGGGTCGCTGGGCGGCGCGGCCGGTGGTGCGAAGACTCGACCGCGGAGGTCCGGCGCGACGGGCGCGGGACGAGTGGGGAGAGGCGAGCATGAGCGTCGAGGACCGGATCGCCGACGTCGACGGGCTCACCCGGAGCGTGCTCAGCGACGAGGAGGTCTCCGCGCTGGACGCCTGGTGGCGGGCGGCCAACTACCTCTCGGTCGGGCAGATCTACCTGATGGGCAACCCGCTGCTGCGCGAACCGCTGCGACCGGAGCACGTCAAGCCCCGCCTGCTGGGCCACTGGGGCACCACGCCCGGGCTGAACTTCCTGTACGCGCACCTCAACCGGGCGATCACCGCCCGCGACCTGGACATGATCTACGTGATGGGCCCCGGGCACGGCGGGCCCGGCCCGGTCGCCGCCGCCTGGCTGGAGGGCACCTACACCGAGGTCTACCCGGAGGTGTCCCAGGACGCCGAGGGGATGCGCCGGCTGTTCACCCAGTTCTCCTTCCCGGGCGGCATCCCCAGCCACGTCGCGCCGGAGACCCCGGGGTCGATCCACGAGGGCGGCGAACTCGGCTACTCCCTCTCCCACGCCTACGGCGCCGCCTTCGACAACCCGGACCTGGTCGTCGCCGCCGTCGTCGGTGACGGCGAGGCCGAGACCGGCCCGCTGGCCGCCAGCTGGCACTCCAACAAGTTCCTCGACCCGCAGCGCGACGGCGCGGTGCTGCCGATCCTGCACCTCAACGGCTACAAGATCGCCAACCCGACGGTGCTGGACCGGATCCCGCGCGGCGAGCTGATGGAGCTGCTGCGCGGCTACGGGCACACCCCGTACCTGGTCGAGGGCGACGACCCGGCGGTGATGCACCAGGCGTTCGCCGCCACCCTGGACGCCTGCCTGGACGAGATCGCCGCGATCCAGCGGCGGGCCCGGCTCGGCGGCGACCTGAGCCGGCCGCGCTGGCCGGTGATCGTGCTGCGGACGCCGAAGGGCTGGACCGGCCCGCGGGAGGTCGACGGGGTCCGGGTCGAGGGGTCGTGGCGCTCGCACCAGGTGCCGTTCAGCAACGCCCGCGGCGACGACGGGCACCGCGCCGTCCTGGAGCAGTGGCTGCGCAGCTACCGCCCCGAGGAGCTGTTCGACGAGTCCGGGGCGCCGGTGCCGTTGGTGCGTGACCTGCACCCGCGGGGCGACCGGCGGATGAGCGCGAACCCGCACGCCAACGGCGGCGCGCTGCTGGCCGACCTGCGGCTGCCCGACTTCCGCGACCACGCCGTCCCGGTGGCCGCGCCGGGCACCGGCGCGGTGGAGGCCACCCGGGTGCTGGGCGGCTTCCTGCGCGAGGTGATGCGCCGCAACGACACCACCTTCCGGGTGCTGTCGCCGGACGAGAACAACTCCAACCGGCTCGGCGCGGTGCTGGAGGTGACCGACCGGGCCTGGATGGCCGAGCGGTTCGACGACGACGACCACCTGGCGCCCGACGGTCGGGTGATGGAGATCCTCTCCGAGCACACCTGCCAGGGCTGGCTGGAGGGCTACCTGCTCACCGGCCGGCACGGCCTCTTCTCCTGCTACGAGGCGTTCATCCACCTGGTCGACTCGATGGTCAACCAGCACGCCAAGTGGCTGAAGACGACCAACGGCATCCCGTGGCGGCGGCCGATCGCGTCGCTGAACTACCTGCTCACCTCGCACGTGTGGCGGCAGGACCACAACGGCTTCTCCCACCAGGACCCCGGCTTCATCGACCACGTGGTCAACAAGAAGGCCGACGTCATCCGGGTCTACCTGCCGCCGGACGCCAACACGCTGCTCTCCGTCGCCGACCACTGCCTGCGCTCCCGGCAGTACGTCAACGTGATCGTCGCCGGCAAGCAGCCGGCGCTGCAGTACCTGGACATGGACGCCGCGGTGGTGCACTGCACCAAGGGCATCGGCATCTGGGAGTGGGCCAGCAACGACGCCGGGGTCGAGCCCGACGTCGTCATGGCCTGTGCCGGCGACGTGCCCACGATGGAGACCCTCGCCGCGGTGCAGCTGCTGCGCGCGCTCCTGCCCGACCTGCGGATCCGGGTGGTCAACGTGGTCGACCTGATGCGGCTGCAGGACGACCGGGAGCACCCGCACGGCCTGGACGCCACCGCCTTCGACGCGCTGTTCACCCGGGACAAGCCGGTGATCTTCGCCTACCACGGCTACCCCTGGCTGATCCACCGGCTCACCTACCGCCAGACCAACCACGGGAACATCCACGTCCGCGGGTACGTGGAGGAGGGCACCACGACCACGCCGTTCGACATCTGCGTGATGAACCGGATCGACCGCTACCACCTGGCGATCGACGTCATCGACCGGGTCGAGCGGCTCCGCGACGTCTCCGCGCACGCCCGGGAGCAGCTGGCCGGCAAGATCATCGAGCACCGGCAGTACGTGCGCACGCACGGCGAGGACCGGCCGGAGATCCAGCAGTGGCAGTGGGCTCCGGTCGACGGGCACGTGCGGGTGGGCACGAACGAGCCGCTGCACGAGCCGTCCTGACCGCACCCGTGCCCGCCCGTCGCGTTGACCGGTGGGCGGGCCGCCGCGATCCTCGGTCGGCTGCCTCGCCACACAGGGGGCGCACGAGGAACGGGGGAACGCATGGACGGCAGGCGGCGGGCGGGGGTGGCGAGCGGGCTGGTCCTCGGGGCGGTGCTGCTGGGCGGGTGCACCGGTGGCGGGCCGGCGGAGGCGATCCGCTCCTACGACGTGCGCATCGAGGCCGCCGCCGACGGGTCGCTGCAGGTGGAGGAGGTGATCGAGTACGACTTCGGGGACGAGGAGCGGCACGGGATCGAGCGGCTGATCCCGGAGCGGCTGCCCTACGCGCAGACCCGCGACCGGCTGCACCCGGTCAGCGACGTCACCGTCGAGAGCCCCTCCGGCGCGCCGGTGGACACCGAGCTGCTCCGCGAGGACGGCGTGCTCACCCTCCGGGTGGGCGACGAGGACACCGAGGTCAGCGGCCGGCACACCTACGAGATCGGCTACCGGGTGGCCGGCGTCGCCGACGCCGACGAGCTGCGGTGGAACGCCGTGGGCACCGGCTGGTCGGTGCCCGTCGACGACGTCGACGTCCGGGTGGCCGGGCCGTCGGGCGCGGCTCCGGTGGAGGCGGACTGCGTCGTCGGCGCCGAGGGCTCGCGCACCCCGTGCGACGTCACGGTCGAGCCCGGCGGCGAGCTGCACGCGCAGGCGTCGGGCCTGGCCCCCGAGGAGGGGGTGACCGTCGCCGGGCGCTGGCCGGCGGGGACGTTCGCCGCGGCCGAGCCGATCTACGACGACACGTTCAGCCCGGCGCGGGCGTTCCGGGCCACCCCGGCCACCGCCGGTCTGGCCCTCGCCGCGCTGCTGGCCCTGGCCGGCCCCGTCGTGCTGCTGGCCCGCCGCGGCCGGCCGCGGCGGGCGTCCGGTCCGGTCCCGCCGCAGCTCACCCCGCCGCGGGACGGGCGCCCCGCCCAGCTGGGCACGGTGCTCGACGGGCACGCCCAGCGGCACGAGGTGACCGCCACCCTGCTCGACCTGGCGGTCCGCGGCCACCTGCGGATCGAGGAGACCGGCGGCCGCGCGGCCGACGGGAGTGATGGCCCGGCCGACTGGCGGCTGGTGCGCACCGGGAAGGACCTGCGGGGCCTGCGCGGGTACGAGCAGCTGCTGCTGGACGGCGTCTTCGCCGAGGGCGACGTGGTCACCCTGTCGGAGCTGCAGCCGCGGTTCGGCGGGCTGGACGGCCGGGTCCGCTCGGCGCTGTACACCGACGTGGTCGAGCTCGGCTGGTTCACCGCCGACCCGGCCGCCGTCCGCCGCCGCTGGTACGCCCGGGGCGCCGTGCTGCTCGGCACCGGCGTCGTCCTCACCGTCGTGCTCGCGGCCGTCGGCACCTGGGCGCTGGCCGGTCTGGGCGTCGTCGTCGCCGGGCTGGTGGTGCTGGGGCTCGCCGGGCGGATGCCGCAGCGCACCGCGGAGGGGGCGCAGGTGCACCAGCAGGTGGTGGCCTTCCGCGACTCCCTGGCCGCGTCGGACGCGCTGGCGCGGGTGCCGGCCGGCCGGGTCGACGACCTGGCCGGCGACCCCCGGGCCCGGTACCTGCCGCACGCGGTCGCCCTCGGCGTCGCGAACCAGTTCGCCGCGGCGCTGGAGGCGGCGGGCCCCGCGCCGGCGGCGGACTGGTACGTGCCGGCCCACGGGGCCGGCTACGTGGGGGTGTGGCCGTCGCTGGTCGCCTTCTCCTCCCCGGACAACCCGGTGCTCTCCCCGCCGGTGAGCAGCGGCGGTGGTGCGACGTCGGTGGGCGGCGCGGCCGGCGGAGGTGGCGGCGGCAGCTGGTGACCTGGCCCAGATGACAAGGGTGCTTGACAGACTTCCGGGTGGCCGGGCACCCTCGACATGTCAAGGGTGCTTGACCAGTGAGGGAGACGATGCGCAACGACGTCCGGGAGCTGCGGCTCGCCGCCGGCCTGTCCCAGCGGGAGCTGGCCGAGGCCCTCGACGTCTCCCGGCAGACGGTCAACTCCATCGAGACCGGGCGCTACGACCCCTCGCTGCCCCTGGCCATCGCCATCGCCCGGCACTTCCACCGCACCGTCGAGGAGACGTTCCATGTCGACTGACCACCAGCTCGTCAAGCACCCCGCGCTCGGCCTGCTGGTCGGCGCCGTGACGCTGACCGCCGTCGTCGGCACCGGTCTGCTGCTGCGCGAGCACGGCCCGGGCAACATGGGCAACGGCCTGCTGCAGGGCGGGGCCGTCGGCCTGGTCCTGGCCGGGGTGATGATCTGGCGGGTGAGCCGGGGCCGCGCCTCGACGTTCGAGCGGGCCTGGACGCTGACCGGCGACGAGCGCGAGGACGCGGTGCTGACCCGGGCGCTGGCCGTCGTCGGCCTGCTCGCCTTCCCGCTCACCGCCGTCGCCACCATCGCCATCGCCCTCGGTGCGCTCACCGAGATGGTGCTGTTCCTGCTGCTGGTCACCGAGGTCGCCGTCGGCGCCGTCGCCTTCTCGGTCATCTCCCGCCGCAGCTGAGGCCGGACCGCGCGGGCGCTCGTACGCTGGTCGGGGTGAGCATCGCCCCCGGACCGACCGTCCGTCTCGACGACGGGTTCGCCCGCGCGCTGCCCGAGCTGGCGCTCCCGTGGCAGGCCGAGGAGGCGCCCGCGCCCACGCTGCTGGTCCTCAACGACCGGCTGGCCGACGAGCTCGGGCTGGACCCCGCCTGGCTGCGCAGCCCCGAGGGTGTCCGCTTCCTGGTCGGCAACGCCGTCCCCGACGGCGCCTCCCCGGTGGCGCAGGCCTACTCCGGCCACCAGTTCGGCAACTACTCGCCCCGCCTCGGCGACGGGCGGGCGCTGCTGCTCGGCGAGCTCGTCGACGGCGCGGGCCGGCGGCGCGACCTGCACCTCAAGGGCTCCGGCCGCACCCCGTTCGCCCGCGGCGGCGACGGCCTGGCCGCCGTCGGGCCGATGCTGCGCGAGTACGTCGTCAGCGAGGCGATGCACGCCCTCGGCATCCCGACCACCCGTTCGCTCGCCGTCACCGCCACCGGTCGGGACGTGCGCCGGGAGACCCTGTTGCCGGGCGCCGTGCTCGCCCGGGTGGCGAGCAGCCACCTGCGGGTCGGCACGTTCCAGTACGCCCGGGCCACCGGGGACGTCGAGCTGCTGCGCCGGCTGGCCGACGTCGCCATCGCCCGGCACCACCCCGCGGCGGCCGACGCCGAGCAGCCGTACCTGGCGCTGTACGAGGCGGTCGTCGCCGCGCAGGCGTCGCTGGTGGCGCGGTGGATGCTGGTCGGCTTCGTGCACGGGGTGATGAACACCGACAACGTGACCATCTCCGGCGAGACGATCGACTACGGGCCCTGCGCGTTCCTCGACGGCTACGACCAGGCGACCGTGTACAGCTCGATCGACAGCAGCGGCCGGTACGCCTACGGCAACCAGCCGCTGGCCGCCGAGTGGGACCTGGCCCGGCTCGCCGAGGCGCTGCTGCCGCTGCTGCACACCGACCAGGAGCAGGCGGTGCCGATCGCGGTCGAGGCGCTCGGCCGCTTCCGCCGCGGGTACAACGCGGCCTGGGCGGTGGGGATGCGGGCCAAGCTCGGCCTGCCCGAGGGGCTGGACGACGCCGCCGTCACCACGGTCGTCGACGAGCTGCTGCCCCTGCTGCAGGAGAGCCGGGTCGACTGGACGTCGTTCTTCCGTGCGCTCGGCACCGCCGCCCGCGGCGACGCCGAGCCGGCCCGCCGGCTGGTGCTGGACCTGGCCGCCTTCGACGTCTGGCTGGACCGCTGGCGCGCGCTGGCGCCGGACGCCGCGCTGATGGACCGCACCAACCCGGTGTACGTGCCGCGCAACCACCTGGTCGAGGACGCACTGACCGCGGCCACCGCCGGTGACCTCGGTCCGGTCGAGCAGCTGGTCGCCGTGGTCCGGCGCCCGTTCGACGAGCGGCCCGGGCTGGCGCGCTACGCCGCCCCCGCGCCGGACACGTTCGGCCCCTATACGACCTTCTGCGGCACCTGACCGGTCACAGCTCGGTGCGGAGCACCGCTCAGATCTCGGTGCGCAGCAGCGCGGCGGCCTCGGCGAGCGCGCGCATCTTGCCCGCCGCCGACGCGCGCGGCAGGTACTTCAGCCCGCAGTCGCTGGACAGCATCAGCTTCGTCACGTCGACCGAGTCCAGCGCGCGGCGCACCCGGTCGGCGATCACCTGCGGGGTCTCCACCTCCGGGGTGGAGAGGTCCAGCACGCCCAGCGCGATGCCCGTCCCGCGCAGCGGCCGGAGGGTGGCCGGGTCCAGGCTCGACTGGGCGGTCTCCACCGAGACGGCGGCGACCGGCACGTCGGCGAGCTCGGGCAGGAACGAGTAGCCGGCCGGGCGCTCGGCGACCATCGCGGCGTAGCCGAAGCACAGGTGCACGTGCACCGGCCCGGCGGCGCCCTCGACCGCCCGGGTGAGCGCCTCGGCGCCGTACCGGCGGGCGATCTCCGGGCGGGCCTGCAGCCACGGTTCGTCGACCTGCACGATGTCGGCGCCGGCGGCGAACAGGTCGGCGATCTCCGCGCGGACGACGTCGGCGTAGGCCAGCGCCAGGGCCCGGTCGTCGCCGTAGTGGTCGTCCTGCGCCTGCTGGGCCATGGTGAACGGGCCGGGGACGGTGATCTTCACGGCCCGGTCGGTGTGCGCGCGCAGGAACTCCACGTCGGCGACCTGCACCGGGGCCGGGCGCCGCAGTTCGCCGGTCACCCGGGGCACCGGGATGTCGATGCCCGAGCGGTTGCGCACGTGCCCGGGGGAGTCCAGGTCGAGCCCGGCCAGCGCGGTGGCGAAGTGGTTGGAGTAGGACTCCCGGCGGATCTCCCCGTCGGTGACCACGTCCAGCCCGGCCTCCTCCTGGGAGCGGATCGCGGCGAGGGTGGCGTCGTCCTGGGCCTCGGCGAGGTGCTCGGCGGGGATCCGCCACAGCTCGGCGGCCCGCACGCGTGGCGGGAACTGGTGGCCCAGCCGCTCGCGGTCGATCAGCCAGTCGGGCTGCGGCAGGCTGCCGACGACCATCGTGGGCAGGGGCGGGAGCTCACGGCGCATCCGCCCATCCTGGCCTGCCGGACCGGAGCGCGCGCGGACGGCCTCACCACGGCTCGACGACGTCGCCCTCGCCGGGCATGCCGTGCCGCAGCTCGGCCGGTGGTCCGCCGCCGGCCGGCCACACCCGCAGGCCGGCGAAGACCATCGGCACCCCGCGGGCGCGGAACGGGTCGGCGTCGTCCATCGCCTGCAGGTGCACGTGCGGCTGGGTCGAGTTGCCCGAGTTGCCGCACTCGCCGACCGGCTCACCCGGCTCGAGGTGCTGGCCCACCCGCACGCCGATCGATCCGGCGCGCAGGTGGGCGAGGACGACGTAGGCGCCGTCGCCGGCGGCCAGGACGACGTGGTTGCCCGCCAGCGCCCCGGCGCCGCCCCGCGCGCGGGAGGCCTGGGTGAGCGCGTAGGACAGCCGGGCCGGCACCGACCGCCGCGCCGCGTGGTCGGGCTCGCCGTCGTGCACGGTCACCACCCGGCCGGCGGCGGGGGAGAGCACCGGCCGGCCGAACCCGACGAACCGCTCCGGCGGCTCGGTGGCCAGCGCCGTGCGCCAGTCGCGGCGCCGGGCCGGTTCCTGCCCGGCGACGGCGACGAAGTCGATGGCGTGCGTGGTGGCGAACAGGTCGCTGCCGTGGCTGGGCACCCGCCGCGCCGGGCTGTTCACCGCCCGCCAGGTGCCGTCGAACGGCAGCCGGAGGACGACGGTCTCGGTCACCGGCATCCCGGCTCCTCGGTTCGGTGGGCGGGCGGGCTCAGCATGCCGTGCGGGGCGGTGTCCCGTCAGGTCCGATCTCGGCGTCCCGCCCCGTCTGCAGAGGCGGCCGACCGGCCGAGCGACCGGCCGATGCCGCGGGCGGCCGTCAGCAGCAGGGGCACCAGCTCGGCTGCGCGGCCGTCGTTGGGGACGATCACCGACAGCGCCGCCACCACCTGTCCGGCGCCGTCGCGGACCGGCACGGCGATCCCGGTGGCATCCGGGTGCTGGTGACCGGGGAGGACGGCGGCCTGGGTCCGCCGGACGTCGGCGAGGGCGGACCGCAGTTGGGCGGACGTGCCGAACCCGGCGGCCGTGACCGGCTGCAGCGGCTGGGCGAGGAGCCCCTCCTGCACCGGGAGCGGCGCGTAGGCGAGCAGCACCAGGCCCGAGGACGAGGTGGCCAGCGGGAGGCGGCCGGCGATCCGGGTGAAGTTGATGACGGCGTCGCGGGCGCTGAGCCGCTCCACGAAGAGCACCTCGTCGCCGTCGCGGACCCCCAGCTGGACGTGGTGCCCGACCACGGCGTGCACGTCCTCCACGAACGGCATCGCCGCGTCGCGGAGGGAGACGGTGGGCGAGGCCCGCGCACCCAGCTCCCACAGCCGCACGCCGATCCGCACCTCCCGGCCGGGGCCGCGCTCCAGCAGCCCGTGGCGCACCAGCTCGGCGACGAGCCGGGACGCCGTCGCCACGTGCAGGCCGCTGCGCCGGGCCACCTCGCCGACCGTCAGCGCCGGTTCCTCGGCGGAGAAGGCGTCGAGCACCCGCACGGCGCGGGTGAGCACCGACTCCCCGGTCGCGGAACGGGCCACGTACGCAGTCTGCCACCAGTCGTCTCGGCCAATGAGAAAGGGCTGTGCCGCAGAGTGACCCGCGTCGCACCCTCGGCGCAGCGACGACGAGGGGGTCGGTGTGCTCGACGAGGAGCAGCAACGCAGGACGGCGGGCCGCCCGATGGTGCGCGTGCTGGCCAAGACGCCGGTGGCCGACGGCGTGGTGGCGGTGACCCTGGCTGCGGCCGACGGGCGGCGGCTGCCGGACTGGACGCCGGGTGCGCACGTCGACCTGACCTTCGGCAACGGGCTGACCCGGCAGTACTCGCTGTGCGGGGACCGGTGGGACCCCCGCGCCTACCGGCTGGGCGTGCTGCTCGAGCCGGCCGGCCGGGGTGGGTCCGCCTACGTGCACGGGGAGCTCCAGCCGGGACACCAGGTGCAGCTGGGCGGGCCGCGGAACAACTTCCCGCTGGTGCCGGCGGACTCCTACCTGTTCGTCGCCGGCGGCATCGGCATCACGCCGCTGCTGCCGATGATCGCCCAGGCCGACCTGCTCGGCGCCGACTGGCGGCTGCTCTACGGCGGCCGGCACCGCGGGTCGATGGCGTTCCTCGACGAGCTCGCGGCCCACGGCGACCGGGTGCTGGTCCGCCCGCAGGACGAGGTCGGCCTGCTGGACCTGGCCGGCTTCCTGGGCGCACCCCGGCCGGGGGTGCGCGTCTACGGCTGCGGCCCGGCGCCGCTGCTGGCCGCGCTGGAGGGTGCGTGCGCGGACTGGCCGGCGCGCACGCTGCGCACCGAGCGCTTCGCCGGTGCCGACGTCCTGGCACCGGTGCGCACCACGCCGTTCGTCGTCGAGCTGCACCGCAGCGGACGCACGGTGACCGTGGACCCGGGGATCTCCGTCCTGGAGGCGGTGGCCGCCGCCGGCGTCGACGTCCTCTCCTCCTGCCGCCAGGGGACCTGTGGCACCTGCGAGACGGTCGTGCTCGCCGGCACCCCCGACCACCGCGACGCCCTGCTGGACGACGAGGACCGGGCGGCGGGGGACTGCATGTACCCCTGCGTCTCCCGCGCCCGCAGCGACCGTCTCGTCCTCGACCTGTGACCGACCGGGAGCCGACCATGACCGCCACGCCGACCACCGCGCTCGCCGACCTGCCCGTCAGCGACGTCGACCCGTTCGCCCACGACGTGCTCGAGGACCCGCTCCCCGTGCACCAGGAGCTCCGCGAGGCCGGCCCCGTCGTCCGGCTCAGCCGCTACGACGTCCTCGCGCTGGCCCGGTACGAGGAGGTGCACGCCGCGGCGGTCGACTGGCAGCGGCTGGAGAGCGGCGCCGGGGTGGGGCTGGCCAACTACCGCACCGAGCAGCCGTGGCGGCCGCCCAGCGTGCTGCTGGAGGCCGACCCGCCGCGGCACGACGCACCCCGCCGGGTGCTCGGCCGGGTGCTGGGGCAGCGGGCGCTGCACCGGCTGCGCGCGCGGTGGGTGGCCGACGCCGAGCAGCTGGTCGACGAGGTCCTCGGCGCCGGCCTCGAGTTCGACGCCGTCCGCGCCATCGCCCAGGTGTTCCCGCTGCGGGTGTTCCCCGACGCGGTGGGGATCGGCCCGAGGGGCGGGAGAACCTGCTGCCCTACGGCGACCACGCGTTCAACGCCTTCGGGCCGCCCAACGACCTGGTCGCGAAGGGGGAACCGCGGGTGGCCGAGCTGTCCGGCTGGGTGGGGGAGCAGTGCGCCCGGGAGGCGCTGACCGGCGACGGGTTCGGTGCCGCGATCTGGGCCGCCGCCGACCGCGGTGAGATCACCCCGCAGCAGGCGCCGCTGATGGTGCGCTCGCTGCTCACCGCCGGGGTGGACACGACCGTGCACGGCATCTCCGCGGTGCTGTACGGGCTCGCGTCGCACCCCGGGGAGTGGGACCGCCTGCGAGCCGACCCGTCCCTGGCCCGGATCGCCTTCGACGAGGCGGTCCGCTGGGAGTCGCCGGTGCAGCTGTTCTTCCGGACCACCACCACCGACGTCCCGATCGGCGGCACCGTCGTCCCGGCCGGCCGCAAGGTGCTCATGTCCTACGCCGCGGCGAACCGGGACCCACGACGCTGGTCCGACCCCGACCGGTTCGACCTGACCCGGGACCCGTCCGGGCACATGGGCTTCGGCATGGGCCTGCACCAGTGCGTGGGGCAGCACGTCGCCCGGCTGGAGGCCGAGGCGGTGCTGATCGCGCTGAGCCGCCGGGTGCGGTCGATCGAGCTCGCCGGCCCGGTGCGGCGGCACCACAACAACACCCTGCGGGCGCTGGACAGCCTGCCGCTGCGGCTGACCCTGCGCTGACCAGGAGCGGGCCCCCACCAGGAGGCGCAGCGACTCCGCCGGCTGCCGGGGGTGCCGGGGTCAGGGCGCCGACGAACCGTGCAGGTCAGGGGCCGGCGCCGGCCAGGACATCTGTCGCGGTCCGGGTGGGGCGTCGGCCCGATCCGCCGGCGGTGGGTGCTCCGTAGCGTCGACGGATCGGCGGCCACCCGGCGCCGCCCCGTCGCGAGGAGCACCGCGTGGCCACCGTCGTGAACTCGCACAGTGCGCCGCAGCTGGCCTCCCCGCTGCTGCGCCGGACCGGCCGGTGCACGGTGCTCGGCGTCCTCAACGTCACCCCGGACTCGTTCTCCGACGGCGGGCTGTGGGCGACCCCGGACGCCGCCGTGGCCCACGGGCTGGCGATGGCCGCCGACGGCGCCGACGTCGTGGACGTGGGCGGGGAGTCGACCCGCCCGGGCGCGGACCGGGTAGCGGTCGCCGAGGAGCTGCGCCGGGTGGTGCCGGTGGTCGCCGAGCTGACCGCGGCCGGCGTGGCGGTCAGCGTGGACACCACCCGCGCGGCCGTGGCCGAGGCCGCGATCGCCGCGGGGGCGGTGCTGGTCAACGACGTCAGCGGCGGGCTGGCCGACCCGGCGATGGCCCGCGTCGTCGCCGACGCCGGGGTGCCCTGGGTGCTCATGCACTGGCGCGGCCACAGCCGGGACATGTACGCCGCGGCCAGCTACACCGACGTCGTCGCCGAGGTGCGGGCGGAGCTGACCGCCCGGGCCGACGCCGCCGTCGCCGCGGGCGTGGACGCCGGCCGGCTGGTGCTCGACCCCGGGCTGGGGTTCGCCAAGCGGCCCGAGCACGACGTCGCGCTGCTGCGGCACCTGGACGCGCTGGTCGACCTGGGCCTGCCGCTGCTGGTGGGCGCCTCGCGCAAGCGGTTCCTGCAGGCGGTGCTCACCGAGCAGGGCGGCGTCGTCCGGACGGCGGAGCAGCGGGACCCGGCGACCCTGGCCACCACCGTGCTGGCCGCGCAGGCCGGCGCCTGGGGTGTGCGGGTGCACGAGGTGGCCGGCACCGCCGACGCGCTACGCGTCCTCGCCGCCGTCGCCGGCGACTGACCCCGGGCGGCCGGCACCGACGCCCGGCTGTCGGGACAGGTCGCGGACAAAGCAGACCCGGTCCAGGCCGGGGCCGTCGTAGTCCGACTGCACCGCGACACCGTCGACGAGGGTTGCGCTCGGTTCCACCTCGAACCCCAGGCGGGTGTGGAAGGCGACGGAGGCCCGGTTGCCCGGGCTGGTGATGCAGCGCACCACGGTCGCACCGCGACGTGACGCCGTGGTGGCGAACTGCTCGTGGAGCCAGCGGCCGATCCGCTGCCCACGGTGGGCCGGGTCCACCCCGATGACGTGCACGTAGGCCGCCCCCGGCACCGACTGGGACAGCGGGCAAGCCGGGAAGGTACGCGCCGCCGGTTCATGATCACCCCGGCTCCAGCGGGGTCACAGCGCGGAGGAGACCCCGCTGGTGCCGGGGTGATCACCGCTCCGGTCCCGCGAAACGGCCAGGGGCCGGGGAACGCTGCGTGCGCAGCGCTCCCCGGCCCCTGGTGCGACCGACCCGGAGGTCAGCTGCCGGTGCGCCAGCCCGGCTGGTAGCTCTCGCGGGCCATGGCGGTGTAGGGCGCCGGGCTCACGATGGCGCGCACGCTGAACTGCTCGTGCGGCTCGACGGTGGTCTTCTTGCTGCCGCCGTCCGGCTCGCCCCAGATGACCCGGACCTCGGCGCCGTGCGGGACGCTCGGGTCGACGGTCGCCAGGGACAGCGCCACGCGCTCGTTGGAGCTGTAGCCGGTGAACATCGACAGGCCCAGCAGGCTGCCGTCGGCGTCCTCGACCCGGTCGAAGCTCGACGAGCCGTAGTTGGCGTTGGGCAGGTCGAAGAACTGGTAGCCGGGGCCGTTCTTGTCCACCGGCGAGGCCAGCAGCTTGGCGACGTCCTCGGCGTTCCACTCCAGCGTGACCTTGCGGCGCTGGCTCTCCTTGTCGACCGCCTCCAGGGCGTCGCGGCCGATGAAGTCGTGGTCGAACTTCACGAAGCCGCCGTAACCCAGCTCCCACGGGTTCTGGTAGTAGTCCTCGATGCTGTCCGACACGTAGCTGCCGGCGAGGGCGTTGGTGGCCTCGTAGCCGTCGGCGGGCAGCCACTCGCGGTACTCGCGCAGGCCCTCGCTGGTGTAGACGGCGGGCAGCGGCGAGGGGATCCAGCCCGACTCCAGCGTGTTGCTGGAGTAGGCGCGGGAGCCGCAGGGCTCGATGCCGAACTCGCTCCCGGCCTCGAGGATGGCCTCGCGGGTCTGGTCGTAGGTCTCGTACGGGCCCCAGATCTCCAGACCCGGGGCGCCGGCCATGCCGTGGCGCAGGGTGCGGACCTCGTGGCCGGCGATGTTCATCGTGCTCATCCGGAAGAACTTGAGCTGCTCGACCGGGCCGCCGTTGAGCTTCTCGATGACGTCCCAGGCGCGCGGGCCCTGGATCTGGAAACGCCAGACGCTGCGGGTCACCTGCTTGCCGTAGGGGCGCGAGGGGGAGCGGGGGTCGTTCTCCAGCTCGACGTCGTAGCCCTTGCTGCCGTGGAACATCAGCCAGTTGGCCACCGGCGCGCGGCCGACGAAGACGAACTCCTCCTCGGCGAGCCGGAAGAGGATGCCGTCACCGATCACGCCGCCCTCGGGGGAGACCGGCACGAACTGCTTCGCGCTGTTGACCGGGAAGTTCGCGGTGCTGTTGATGCCGGTGTCGGTCAGCAGCTTGAGGGCGTCCGCGCCGCGGACGTAGGTGTTGAACATGTGGTGGGACTGGTCGAACAGCACGGCGGTGTTCTGCCAGGACTTCACCTCACGCCGGAAGTTGGTGAACTCCGCCGGCACCACGGGGTAGATGTAGGCGCCGATCTGCGAGTCGCGCAGCAGCTCGACGGTGTTGCCCTTCTGGTCCAGCAGTTCCTGCAGGTTCTTGGCGCTCATCTGGGTCCGTTCGTCGTCGTTGGCTTCCCGGTGCCGCCCAGGAGGGCGGCGGGCTGGTGCGGTGCTACTGGTGCGGGTGGTGCCGGCCTACTGCTCGGCGAGGCGGGACAGCATCTGCTGCCGCCACGCCTCGGTCGGCGCCAGGTCGTTGAAGGTGAAGACGTGGAACTTCTCGATCCGCTGGTCGCTCGCCCCGATCTCCGGGGCCAGGCCGCGGATGATGCCGTCGGGGCTGTAGCCGCCGGGCACGAAGAAGCGCCACAGCAGGTTCTGCTGCTTCTTGAGGAACTTCGCCGACTCCCCGACACCGAGGCCGTTGGAGACCCGCAGCAGCTTCTGCCGGGTCACCGCGCCCGGGATGCCGATGTGGATCGGCAGGTCGACGCCGCGGCGGCGCAGCTCCCGGGCCCAGCCGAGGATCTTGCCGGTGTCGAAGCAGATCTGGGTGGTGATGTGCTGGGCGAAGGGCGCCTTGTCGGCGAGCGCGCCGTAGAGCACGTCGTCGGAGACGGACGGGTGGCCCTCGGGGTGGCCGCCGATGCCGACCTCGGTGAACGGGTGCCCGATCTCCTTCATCGCCAGCAGCAGCGCGTGGGCGTCCTTGAACTCGGTGGGGGTGTCGGTCGGGTCACCGCCGACGACGAACACCTCGGTGATGCCGGCCTCGCGGACCTGGGCGATGACGTCGGTCAGGTGTGCCCGGTCGTGGATCTGCTGGGCGCTGAAGTGCGGGGCCACGGTGTAGCCGGCCTGGGTCAGCCGGACGGCCAGCTCGACGGTCGCCCCCATGCCCTTCGCCGGGGAGGCGGTGACGGTCAGGCGGACGTCCGTGGGCACGTGCTCCTGGACGTCGTCCCCGGTCTTCTTGAACGGGATGACCTCGTAGCCGAGCGTCTCGAACGTCCGGCGCAGGGCGGCGCGGGTCTCGGGGTTGCGCGGAAGCGACCTGTTCACTCCGTGTCCCTTCCTCGTGGGGTGCGCACCCGGGGACGGGGCGCGGGCGGCGGGGCTGGGGCGGGCCGGCCGGTGGCCGTCGTCCCCCCGTCACCATAGGGACGGGCCTGTGACCGGCGGCACAGTGCAATGGCGGCTCCGCGGCGGGCGGGTGTGGCAGCCGTGAGCGGGTCAAATGTCGCGCGGGCGGGCACCGTGCGACCTCAGCCCGCCCCGGTCCCGGCGTCGGCCCCGGCGTCGAACTGGGCGTCGAACTGGGCGTCGAACTGGGCGTCGAACTGGGCGCGGGCGGCGACGAGCGTGTTGTGCAGCAGCATCGCGATGGTCATCGGGCCGACGCCGCCGGGTACCGGGGTGATCAGCGCGGCCCGCTCCGCGGCGGCCGCGGTGTCGACGTCGCCCACCAGGCCGGCGTCGGTGCGGTGGATGCCCACGTCGACCACCACGGCGCCCTCCTTGACCCAGTCGCCCTGCACCAGGCCGGCGCGGCCGGCAGCGGCGACGACGACGTCGGCGCGGCGGCAGACCTCGGCGAGGTCGCGGGTGCGCGAGTGGCAGATCGTCACCGTCGCGTTGCGCTGCAGCAGCAGCTGGGCGACCGGCTTGCCGACCAGCTCGGAGCGGCCGATGACCACCGCGTTGGCGCCCTCGAGCGGCACGTCGTGGGCGTCGAGCAGCTCGATCACCCCTGACGGGGTGCACGGCCGGAGGCCGGGCCGCCCCTGGGCGAGGAGTCCGGCGCTGAGCGTGGTCAGCCCGTCGACGTCCTTGGCCGCGGGGATCAGCTGCACCAGCGCCCCGGCGTCCAGACCGGCCGGCAGCGGCAGCTGCAGCAGGATCCCGGAGACCTCGGGGTCGGCGGCCAGCTCGGTGAGCACCTCGGCCACCTCGTCCTGGGACGCCGTCGCCGGCAGCAGCCGGTGGTGGTCGGTCATCCCGGCGGCGACGCACTGCTTGCGCTTGCTGGCCACGTAGACCGCGGACGCCGGGTCGTCGCCGACCAGGACGGTGGCCAGCCCCGGACGGCGGCCGGTGCGGGCGGTGAACTCGGCGACCTCGGCCGCCGTCCGCTCACGCACCTGCTTCGCCAGCGCTTTGCCGTCCATGAACTTGCCGTCCATGAACTTGCCGTCCATCAGAGCACCACGGTGGCGTTGCCGTGCCGGAACACCCGGTCCTCGCAGTGCCAGGTGACCGCGCGGGCCAGCACCGAGCGCTCGACGTCGGCGCCGCGGCGCTGCAGCTCGGCCGAGGTCTGCGCGTGCGACACCCGGGTGACGTCCTGCTCGATGATCGGACCCTCGTCCAGGTCCGCGGTGGCGTAGTGCGCCGTGGCGCCGATCAGCTTCACGCCGCGGGACTTCGCCTGCACGTAGGGGTTGGCCCCCATGAACGCCGGCAGGAACGAGTGGTGGATGTTGATCACCGGGCAGCCGACGGACTCCAGGAACGTGTTGCTGAGGATCTGCATGTAGCGGGCCATGACGACCAGGTCGACGTTGCCCCGCAGCACCTCCAGCTGGCGGGCCTCCGCCTCGGCCTTGGTGTCCTTGGTGACCGGGATGTGGATGAACGGGACGCCGAAGGCGCGCACCTCGTCGGCGAGGTCGGCGTGGTTGCTCACCACCAGGACCGGGTTCATCGCCAGCTCACCGCGGCCGACCCGCCACAGCAGGTCCAGCAGGCAGTGGTCGTAGCGGGAGACCATGATGCCCACCCGCTTCGGCTCGTCGGCCCGGGTGAGCGACCAGTCCAGCCCGAACCGGGCGGCGACGTCGGCGAACTCCGCCTCGAGGCGCTCCTGCTGGGCGGACAGCCCGTCGAGGTGGAACACGGTGCGCTGGAAGAAGCGCCCGCCCTCCGGGTCGGTGGAGTACTGGCCGAGCTCGATGATGTTCGCCCCGTGCTCGGCCAGGAAGGTCGAGACCGCGGCGACGACGCCGGGTCGGTCGTCGCACTGCACCAGCAGGCGGCCGACGTCCCGGGTGCCGGGCATCGGGGACGCTGCCGCACGCGGGGCGCCGAGGGTGACCATCTGGCTCATGGGGGAGGCTCCTGGCAGGGGTCGCTGGGACGGTGGGTGGCCGGGGTGGACCGGCCACGTCTCTCAGTGCACCTTAGGAATGAGGTGCGTCACGGCGGATCACCCGGATGACGGGACCGGGCCGTGCGCGCGTCGCGGGCCCACCGCGACAAGTGACGTAGTCGCGGCGCGGACGGCGCGGACGGGACCGGGTGCGTCACGAGCGGAGGCTCCCACGCCGACGCCGCGCCCGCTGGCCCGGCTGTCCTCCCGGGAACGCCGGTGGTCCCGCGGACGACGGCGGGACGGTGCGCGCTGCCCGCCGGCCCGGCACCGGGTAGCCTCGGACCAGCACCGACCACCCGGCACCTGCAGGGTGTCAGGCGGCGACGTCCGGCTCACCGTGTGTCGCCCCGGCCGCCGATCGGAGGCTCCGGTCCCTCCGCGAGGGTGGGGTCCCAGGGGCCGAGGCGTCGGCCTCACGGAGGTCCGCCCGGCCAGGTCCCGGCGCGGGGTGGGCACCGGAGGCCCGCCGTCCGCGACGTCCGTCGCCCGGCTCCGGGGCGGTGCGCAGCACCATGCCGCGGGCGACTCCGCGCGCGGCATCCAGAGGAGGATCTGTGGGCCGATCAGGCCAGCGCCCGACCGGGCCGCGACGTGCGGCCCCGCGGAACCAGCGACGCGTCCCCGGCGACGTCGTCACGCTGCTGTCCCGCACCGTCCGCTCGGTGGAGGCCGCCGTCCAGGCCGGCCGCGTCACCCCGGCGGTGCGCACCAAGTTCCAGGTCGTCGCCCTGATGGTGCGCGAGGAGCACGCCCGCGTGCGGGCGGACGAGAGCCTCAGCTCCGCCGCCCGGTCCGAGCAGCTCAAGAAGATCGACGGGATCGGCACGATCCTGGCCAAGACCGCCGTGCGCGACCCCGGGTTGCTCGCGCTGCTGGCCGATGACGCCGTCGTCACCTCCGCCGCCCGGTCGCTGCAGCAGGAGATGCAGCGGTCGGTCGGCATCGAGCCCGAACCCGAGCCGGAGCCCGAGCCGGAGCCCGCGGCCACGCCGGCCGCGGCGCCCGAGCACCGGGTGGTGCCGCAGTCGGTGATCTCCCGGCAGCTGGCCAACCCCTTCCTCGCGCCCGACTTCTCCGCCGCGCCCCCGCCCGTGGCCCGGCCGCGCCGGCTCGCCGGCTGGGAGCTGATCGGCCCGCTGCTCAACTCCTTCGAGCGGGCCGGCGGCGGCGACGCCGCGTGCATGCCGCTGCCCGCACCGTCGGCCCGGCCGCTGCCCGGGGGCGCCGAGCTGATGCCCCACCAGGCGCAGCTGGTGGCCGCCGCGGCCGCCGGTCACCGCACCTTCCTGCTCGCCGACGAGCCCGGGCTGGGCAAGACCGCGCAGGCGCTGCTCGCCGCGGAGGCCGCCGACGCCTACCCGCTGCTGGTCGTCGTGCCGAACGTGGTCAAGACCAACTGGGCCCGCGAGGCCGCCCGCTGGACGCCGCGCCGCCGGGCCACCGTGATCCACGGCAACGGGGAGACCGTCGACGGCTTCGCCGACGTCGTGGTTGTGAACTACGAGGTGCTCGACCGGCACGTGGGCTGGCTCGGCGACTTCGGCTTCCGCGGCATGGTGGTCGACGAGGCGCACTTCATCAAGAACAAGACCTCGCAGCGTTCCCAGCACGTCCTCGAGCTCTCCGAGCGGCTGCGCACCCGCACCGTCCGGCCGCTGCTCATGGCGCTGACCGGCACGCCGCTGATCAACGACATCGAGGACTTCCGGGCGATCTGGCAGTTCCTCGGCTGGATCGACGACGCGAAGCCGCTGGGCGAGCTGATGAACGCCCTGGAGGAGGTCGGCCTGACCCCGGCCGACCCGGGCTTCTACACCGCCGCCCGGCGCTGCGTCATCGACATGGGCATCGTCCGGCGCCGCAAGGTCGAGGTGGCCGCCGACATCCCCGCCCGCCGGATCGCGGACCTGCCGGTCGAGCTGGACGGCGCGGCCGGCCGCTCGATCCGCGCCGCCGAGCGCGACCTCGCCCGCCGGATGGTCGCCCGGTACGAGACCGCGCTGGCCAACCGCCGCGCCGGTGAGCAGGTCGAGGGCATCGACGCGGACCTGGTCCGCACGGTGGCCCGCTGGGAGCTCAAGGACGCGACGACCTCCAGCAACGGGGACAACGTCTTCGGCATGCTGCGCCGGATCGGCCAGGCCAAGGCCGACCTCGCCGCCGACTACGCCGCGCAGCTGGCCCGCAGCGCCGGCAAGGTGGTCTTCTTCGCCAAGCACGTCGACGTCATGGACGCCGCCGAGCAGGTGTTCACCAAGCAGGGCGTGCGGTTCTCCTCCATCCGCGGGGACCAGACGCCCGGCGTGCGGCAGCGCAACGTCGACGCCTTCGTCAACGACCCGGGCGTCGCCGTCGCCGTCTGCTCGCTGACCGCGGCCGGGGTGGGGATCAACCTGCAGGTGGCGTCCAACGTGGTGCTCGCGGAGCTGTCGTGGACCGACGCCGAGCAGACCCAGGCCATCGACCGCAGCCACCGCATCGGGCAGACCGAGCCGGTCACCGCCTGGCGGATCATCGCCGCGCAGACCATCGACGCCCGGATCGCCGAGCTGATCGACAGCAAGGCGGGGCTGGCCGCCCGGGCGCTGGACGGTTCCGACGAGGAGGTGCAGTCGTCGGCCGACGTGCAGCTGGAGGCGCTGGTGGCGTTGCTCACCGACGCCCTGGAGGCGCGGCCGGTGCCGGTCGCGCCGCTGCCGGTGCCCGCCGACGACTGAACCGGCGGCCGGTGCTGCTCGCCGGTGGGCCGTGCTCACCGGCGAGCCGGCTTCTCACCAGCGCGGGCTCACCAGCGCAGGCTCACCAGCGCAGGCTCACCAGCGCAGGCTCACCAGCGCAGCGGCTCCACCGAGCGGGAGTGGGCGGTGCGGCAGGCGCGGCAGTTGCCCCAGGTGACCAGCTGGTAGGGCGTGGTGGGCCGGCCGCACTCGGGGCACGGGACCACGTCGGCTGCCTGGGCGCGGGCCTCGTCGCGCTCGCGGGCGCGCTGGGCGTGGACGGCGCCGTCGCCGCGGCAGGTGCACCCGAGGTGGGCGTCGGCGCAGCGGGACCGGGGTGTGGCGATGGGGGGCCTCCTGGGTGGGCGGGGCGGTGCCGGATCGATCCGTCCGCCGGGCGCCGGGCCCGGAGACGGACGAGGCCCCGGCGTGGAACGCCGGGGCCTCGTCACGTGGCTCAGATCGGGCGGACGTTCTCCGCCTGCGGGCCCTTCTGGCCCTGCGTGACGTCGAACTCGACGCGCTGCGCCTCGTCCAGCGACTTGTAGCCGCTACCGCTGATCGCGGAGAAGTGGCAGAACACGTCGGGGCCGCCACCGTCCTGCTCGATGAAGCCGAAGCCCTTCTCGCTGTTGAACCACTTCACGGTGCCCTGGGTCATGTCGTCCTCGTCCCGGTGGGGGTTGTCCGGCCGACAGTCGTCGCGCCGGGATCGCCGTACCGACCGGCAGGACCGAGAGGGAACGTCAGGCAGAGACGACTGCGGACGTCCGGGAACGAAGCAGAGGCACAACGGCGATCACCGTGGACTGTACGGCCTCGACCGCCTCCTGTGGGGCGGACCGCCCAGGAACGTCATCACACCGTGGTCCGGGGGGGTCCCCCGGCAGGGGCATCAGCCGGGCGCGGGGCCGGCCAGCCGGGCGCGGAGCGCGGCCCGGGGCAGGGCGGCCTGGACCGTGCCGCCCCGGCCCAGCTCGCGCGCCTCGCCGTCCCCGTCGACGCCGGCGGCGGTGCACGTGCAGGTGAGCCGGTTGCCGCGCTGCTCCGTGCAGGTGGCGGTCACCCGGACCCGGTCGCCGACCCGGCTGGGCGCCAGGTGCTCGACGGTGACCGACCGGCCGATGCCGTCCTCGCCCGGCTCCAGGTACCGCAGCAGGAGCTTGCGGGACGCCTCCTCGAAGTGCTGGGCCATCCGGTACGTGGCGTACACGGGGTGCACCGGGCCCAGCTCGTCGAACCGGACGGTCATCTCGGGGGTCACCACCACCTCGACCGAGGCGGTCGCGCCGGCCGGGACCGGCCTCATGCGTCGAAGTCCACGGTCACGGCCGCGGACACCGGCAGCGCCTGGCAGGTGAGCACGAACCCGGCCGCCACCTCGGCCGGCTCGAGGGCGTGGTTGCGCCGCATCCGCACCTCGCCGTCGGTCACCCGGGCCCGGCAGGTGCCGCACACCCCGCCACGGCAGGCGAACGGCAGGTCGCCGCGCACCCGCTGGGCCGAGTCGAGCACGGGGGAGTCCCGCGGCAGCGCCAGGGTCGTCGTCCGGCCGTCGAGCACCACGGTCACCGTGCTGCTCGGGCCGGTGACCGTCCCCTCGTCGCCGCGCACCGGCTCGGGCGGGGCGTCGTCGACGAAGAACAGCTCCTGGTGCACCCGCTCGGCGGGCACGCCCAGCTCACCCAGGAGGGCACGGGCGTCGGTGACCATGCCGTGCGGGCCGCACAGCCACCAGTGGTCGACCCGGCCGGCGTCGACGAAGGCGTCCACCAGCGCCCGCAGCCGGTCGCCGTCCAGCCGGCCGCTGGTCAGCTCGGCGTCGCGGCGCTCGCGGGAGAGCACGTGCACCAGCTGCAGCCGGGTGCCGTGGCGGTCCTTCAGGTCGGCGAGCTCGTCGGCGAACATCACCGTGTCGGTGCGGCGGTTGCCGTAGAACACGGTGACGGTCG
The DNA here is from genome assembly GCF_007994135.1 of Modestobacter roseus. Taxonomy (NCBI): domain Bacteria; kingdom Bacillati; phylum Actinomycetota; class Actinomycetes; order Geodermatophilales; family Geodermatophilaceae; genus Modestobacter; species Modestobacter roseus. The sequence goes on along the minus strand of NZ_VLKF01000001.1, from coordinate 1,573,410 downwards.
AGACGCCGTCCCGCAGCACCGTGCCAGCCAGGCCGACCGCCGGGGTGATGCCCGAGCCGGCGACGACGAAGACGTGGTCGCCCGGGACGTCCAGGTCGGCGGTGAACGTGCCCGCCGGGGGCAGCACCTCGATCCGGTCGCCGGGCCGCACGTCGTGCACCAGCCAGGAGGAGAAGAACCCGCCGGGCACCTCGCGCACCCCGACCCGGGGCGGCGACCCGACCGGCGCGCAGATCGAGTACGAGCGGCGCTCGTCGCGATCGCCGTCCACCCGGCGCAGGGTGAGCGCCTGGCCCGGCCGGAACCGGAAGTCCGCGGCGAGCTCGTCGGGGACGGCGAAGGTCACCGCCACCGCGTCGTCGGTCAGCGGCTCGACCGAGGCGACGGTGAGCGGGTGGAACCGAGCACGGCGTCGGGGGACCACTCAGACCTCCTTGACCTTCTCGAACGGCTCGCCGCACGACCGGCACCGGAACAGCGCCGTGCAGGCGGTCGGGCCGAACTCGCTGACCTGGTCGGCGCCGGGGGAGCCGCACAGCGGGCAGGTGGCGGTGCGGCGCACCGGTCGCAGCTGCAGCGGCACCGGGCCGGTGGTCCGCGCGGGAGCGGGGCCGGGCGGCGCGATGCCGGCGGCGGCCAGCTCCCGGCGGCCGGTCTCGCTGATCCAGTCGGTGGTCCAGGCGGGCGCGAGCACGGTGCGGACGTCGACCCGCTCGAAGCCGGCCCGGTGCAGGGCGTGCAGCAGGTCGGCGCGCATGACCCCCAGGGCCGGGCAGCCGGTGTACGTCGGGGTGATCTCGACGACCAGCGTGTCCTGCTCGGTGCGGACGTCGCGCAGCACGCCCAGGTCGGCGAGGGTGACCATCGGCAGTTCGGGGTCGGTCACCGTCGCGGCCACCGCCCGCGCGTCCCGGAGGCCGGGCCGGGCGCCGGTCACCAGGTCGCCGCCGGGTGCGCACGGGCGAGGCCCTGCAGGGTGGCGAGCAGCCCGGTCAGCTCCGGTCCGTGCACGCCGGTCCGGCCGCGGGGTGCCGTGCCGGCCGGCCAGTCGGGCACCCGCAGCGTCGCCTGCCGGAGCACCGTGGTCAGCACCTCGCGCACCTCGTCGCGGACGTCCGCCGGGTCGACGCCCACGCCGGCGCCGGCCAGCCGCCGCTCGACGTCGGTGGCGGTGAACAGGTCGGCCAGCAGCGGCCAGACGGCGTCGGCGCCGTCCTGGGCGCGCCGGTGGGACTCGGCGGTCCCGTCGCCCAGGCGCAGGACCCAGCGGGCGGCGTGGTCGCGGTGGTAGGTCAGCTCGTGCACGGCCTTGCCGGCGATCGCCGCGAGCACCGGGTCGCGCGAGCCACGCAGCCGGGTGACCACCGCCAGCCGGACGGTCGCGGCGACGAGCAGCCGGAGGGTGGTCCGCGCGAAGTCGCCGTTCTCCGCCGCGACCAGCGCGGTGCAGCGGAACTCGTCGGGGTCGCGGAAGTAGGCCAGCGCGTCCTCGTCGGGGATCGAGCCGGTGGCCAGCGAGCGGGAGCGGCCGAGCACGCCGAGGGAACCGGCGCGGGCGAGCAGCAGCCGGGCCTGGCCGAGCAGGTCCAGGGCGGTGTTGCCGATCGCCACCTCCTCCTCGAGCTCGGGTGCAGCGGTGATCCACTCGGTGAGCCGCTGGGCGAGCACCAGGGCGTCGTCGCCGAGCATCAGGCAGTACCCGCCCAGGTCGGTGGGGTCGACGCCGTCGGGGGCCCGGGTGTCGACCCCGGCCAGGGGCTCGTCGAACCCGGTGCCGAACGCCCACTGGCCTGCACCGCCGTGCGCGGAGTCCAGTGCGTCGTAGACGGTCTCCTCGTGCAAGGTGACTCCTCAGGGCGGCCCCCTCCCAGGGACCCGCGATGCGCGGAACGAGCGTCGCCGGGAGGGAGGAGGTCCTTCTAGATGTGCGGGACGTCGTCGGGGAGCTCGTAGAACGTCGGGTGCCGGTAGACCTTGTCGCCGCTGGGGGCGAACATCGGGTCCTTCTCGTCGGGGCTGGACGCGGTGATGTCCGCCGCCCGCACCACCCAGATGCTCACGCCCTCGTTGCGCCGGGTGTAGACGTCGCGCGCCGCGTGGACGGCCATCTCGTCGTCGGGAGCGTGCAGCGAGCCGACGTGCACGTGGTTGAGCCCGCGCTTGCCGCGCACGAACACCTCGTACAGCGGCCAGTCGCGGCGGGTGGTGGCGCGCTGCGGCTGGACCGGCACCTGCGGCCCGGTGGGGACCGCGCCGTGCCCGCCCTCGGCGGTGAGGTCAGCCACCGTGCCTGCTCGCGAACGCCGTGGCGGCTTCGGTGACCCAGGCGTTGTCGTCGCGGGCGGCCCGGCGGCGGGCGATCCGCTCGGCGTTGCACGGTCCGTCGCCGGCGAGCACCTGGCGGAAGTGCTCCCAGTCGATCGGGCCGAACCGCCAGTGCCCGGCCTCGCTGTCCCAGTGCAGGTCCGGGTCGGGGAGCGTCACGCCCAGCACCTCGGCCTGCGGCACGCTCATGTCCACGAACCGCTGGCGCAGCTCGTCGTTGCCGTGTCGCTTGATGCCCCAGGCCATCGACTGCGCCGAGTTCGGGCTGTCGGCGTCCGGCGGGCCGAACATCATCAGCGACGGCCACCACCACCGGTCGACGGCGTCCTGCACCATCGCCCGCTGCTCGTCGGTGCCGCCCATCATGGTCAGCAGCAGCTCGTAGCCCTGCCGCTGGTGGAAGGACTCCTCCTTGCAGACCCGGATCATCGCCCGGGCGTAGGGCCCGTAGGAGGAGCGGCACAGCGGCACCTGGTTGCAGATGGCCGCGCCGTCGACCAGCCAGCCGATGACGCCGACGTCGGCGTAGGTCAGCGTGGGGTAGTTGAAGATCGAGCTGTACTTCTGCCGGCCCTCGATCAGCTTGTCGGTGAGGTCGGCCCGGTCGGCGCCGAGCGTCTCGGCGGCGGCGTACAGGTACAGGCCGTGGCCGGCCTCGTCCTGCACCTTGGCCAGCAGCACCGCCTTGCGCCGCAGGCTGGGTGCGGCCAGCAGCCAGTCACCCTCCGGCTGCATCCCGATGATCTCCGAGTGCGCGTGCTGGGCGATCTGCCGCACGAGCGTCTTCCGGTAGCCCTCGGGCATCCAGTCGCGGGGCTCGATCCGGCGGTCGGCGGCGATCGTCGCCGCGAAGTGCTCCTGCAGGTCGGCCTCGCGGGTCGAGAGGGTCGGCGCGGACATCGCTCCTCCATTTACTGACCGGGCGGTCGGTAATAGTGTGCCGCGCAGTGACGCAGCACACAAGCGGCAGGCGGAGGCCGGGATGACGGTGGCGGACGGTCGTGCGGGACGGCGGGGCGGGGCACCGGACCCGGGCACCCTGGACGCGGCCGAGCGGATGGGCGCGGACGAGCTGCGGGCACTGCAGCTGACCCGGCTGCGCTGGTCGCTGCGGCACGCCTACGACAACGTGCCGCACCACCGGCGGGCCTTCGACGCGGCCGGCGTGCACCCCGACGACTGCCGTGACCCCGCCGACCTGGCCCGCTTCCCGCTGACCGGCAAGGCCGACCTGCGGGAGGAGTACCCGTTCGGCATGTTCGCCGTCCCCCGGGAGCAGGTGCGGCGGGTGCACGCCTCCTCGGGCACCACCGGCCGGCCCACCGTCGTCGGCTACACGGCCGAGGACCTCACCACGTGGGCGGGGCTGATGGCCCGGTCCATCCGGGCGGCCGGTGGCCGGCCGGGCGACCTGCTGCACAACGCGTACGGCTACGGGCTGTTCACCGGCGGGCTGGGCGCGCACGCCGGGGCGGAGGCGCTGGGCTGCACCGTCGTCCCGGTCTCCGGCGGCATGACCCCGCGCCAGGTCCAGCTGATCACCGACTTCCGCCCGCGGGTGCTGATGATGACGCCGTCCTACGCGCTGACGGTGATCGACGAGTTCGAGCGGCAGGGCCTGGACCCCCGGTCGAGCTCGGCGGAGATCGGCATCCTCGGCGCCGAGCCGTGGACCGAGCAGATGCGCGGGGAGATCGAGGAGCGGCTCGGGATCGACGCCGTCGACGTCTACGGGCTGTCGGAGGTGATGGGCCCGGGTGTGGCCCAGGAGTGCGTCGAGACCAAGGACGGGCTGCACGTCTGGGAGGACCACTTCCTGCCCGAGGTGATCGACCCGGTCACCGGTGACGTGCTCCCGGACGGCGAGGAGGGCGAGCTGGTGTTCACCTCGCTCACCAAGCGGGCGATGCCGGTGGTCCGCTACCGCACCCGCGACCTGACCCGCTTGCTGCCCGGCACCGCCCGGCCCGGGATGCGGCGGATGGCCCGGATCACCGGGCGCACCGACGACATGATCGTGCTGCGCGGGGTGAACCTCTTCCCGACCCAGATCGAGGAGGTCGTGCTCGGCACGCCGGGGCTGTCGCCGCACTTCGCCCTGGAGCTGACCACCCGGGGCCGGCTGGACCACCTGGTCTGCCGGGTCGAGGCCCGCCCCGACTGCCCGGCCGGGCGGCGTGCGGACGCGGCGGCGGAGGTGACGCGCGGCGTCAAGGACGTCGTGGGCTCGACGATCGAGGTGCTGGTGGTCGACCCGGACACGCTGCCGCGGTCGTTGGGCAAACTGCAGCGCATGACCGACAACCGGCGGCGGACGTGACCTCGGGTGCGGTGACCTCGGGTGCGGTGAGCTCGGGTGCGGTGGCGCGGCGGGGCCGCCCCGGGCACTCGCTGGACTCGCTGCTGGAGGTGGCGGTCGCGGTCTTCATCGAGCGCGGCTACGACGCGACGACCATGGACGAGATCGCCGGCCGGCTCGGGGTGACCAAGTCCGCGATCTACCACCACGTGCCGAGCAAGGTCGAGCTGCTGCGGCTGGCACTGGACCGGGCGCTGGACGACCTGTTCGCCGTGACCGGCGAGCCGGGCGCCACCCGCGGGCCGGCCGTCGACCGGCTCGAGCACGTCGTCCGCGGCTCGGTGCGGGTGCTCACCGAGCGGTTGCCGTTCGTCACGCTGCTGCTGCGGGTGCGCGGCAACACCGACGTCGAGCGCGCGGCGCTGGCGCGGCGCCGGGAGTTCGACCACGTGGTCACCGGGCTGGTGCGGGCGGCGGTGGCCGAGGGCGACGTCCGGCCCGACGTCGACCCGGCGGTCACCGGCCGGCTGCTGTTCGGCACCGTCAACTCGCTCACCGAGTGGTACCGCCCCGGTGGGGAGCTGAGCGCCGGCGCGCTGGCCGACGCGGTGGTCACGACCGCCTTCGCGGGGCTGCGCACCCGCTGAGCGCGGGCCTCAGAGGTCCCCGAGCGCGCGCACCGGCGACTCCACGCAGTCGGCCACGAACCGCAGGAACCCGCCGGCGGTGCCGCCGTCGCAGGCCCGGTGGTCGAAGGCCAGCCCCAGCTGGGCGACCGACCGGACCGCGAGCTCCCCGTCGACCACCCACGGCCGGGGGACGACCCGCCCGATGCCCAGGATCGCGATCTCCGGGTGGTTGATGATCGCGGCCGCTCCGTCGAGGCCGAAGACGCCGTGGTTGTTCACGGTGAACGTGCCGCCGGAGAGGTCCGCCGGGGCGAGGCGCCCGGCGCGGGCCCGCGCCGTGCGGTCGGCCAGCGCCGCGGACAGGTCGCGGGTGGTCAGCCGGTGGGCGTCCCGCACCACGGGCACCACCAGCCCGCGGTCGGTCTGCGCGGCGAACCCGAGGTGGACGGCGTCGGGGAGCACGAGCTCGTCCCCCTCGACCCGGCCGTTGAGCTCGGGGAACCGGCGCAGCCCCAGCAGGGCGAAGCGGGCGAGCAGGGCCAGCAGCCCCACCGGCCGGTCCGGCGCCGCCGCGGTCAGGCTCGCCCGGGCGGCGAGCAGCTCGGTGGCGTCGACGTCGACCCAGACCGTCGCCTCGGGGATCTCCCGGCGGGAGCGGCTCAGCTTGTCCGCCGTGGCCTTCCGGACGCCGGTCAGCGGCACCCGGCGGACCCCGGGTTCGTCGGGCGCGTCCCTGACCGGCGGCTCCGGTGCGGGCGGCCCGGTGCGGGCGGTCAGCGCCCCCTCGACGTCCCGGCGGGTGATCGTGCCGCCGAAGCCGCTGCCGGTCAGCTCGCGCAGGTCGAGCCCGCCGGCCCGGGCGAGCTTCCGGACGATCGGGGAGATGACGGCGGGTGCGGCGGCGGGCCGCCCGGCGGTCACCGGGTCGGACACCGGCCGCCGGTGCCGCCGCCGGCCCGCACGCCGGGGTGGGGCGGCCGACGTCCCGTAGCCGATCAGCACGCTGCCCGAGCCCTCCTCGCTGCCTGTTTGCTCGCTGCCTGACTGCTCGCTGCCTGTCTGCCGGCTGCCCCGAGGCGCCTGGGCGGTCGGCGCCGGCGTCACGACGCCGGGCTCGTCGAACCCGGCCGGCTGCACCTCCAGCAGCGGGGAGCCGACCGCGAGGGTGGCGCCCGGTGTCCCGTGCCGGCGGGTGACCACGCCGGCGAAGGGGACCGGCACCTCGACGGCGGCCTTCGCCGTCTCGACCTCCACGACCGGCTGGTCGACGGCCACCGTGTCGCCCTCCTCGACCAGCCAGGTCACGATCGCCGCCTCGGTGAGGCCTTCGCCGAGGTCCGGCAGCAGGAAGACCGGCACGTCAGTGCTCCGTCCGTGCGGGGACGACCTCGTCGTCCCACTGCAGCCGTGCGATGGCGTCGAGCACCCGGTCGACGCTGGGCAGGTGGTGCTGCTCCAGCCGGGGCGGTGGGTAGGGCACGTCCAGGCCGGTGACCCGCAGCACCGGCGCGGCCAGGTGGTGGAAGCACTGCTCGGTGACCCGGGCGGCGACCTCCGCGCCGTAGCCCCCGAAGCCCTGCGCCTCGTGGACGACGACCGCGCGCCCGGTGCGCCGGACGGAGGCGGTGACCGTCTCGTCGTCGAACGGCGACAGCGACCGGAGGTCGACGACCTCGACGTCCCAGCCCTCCTCGGTGGCGGCCTCGGCCGCCTCCAGCGCGGTGGCGAGCATGCCGCCGTAGGCGATCAGCGTGACGTCCGCGCCGGGGCGGCGGACGGCGGCCCGGTCGACCGGCAGCGGGTCGGCGCCCAGGGTGGTCGTCTCCTTGCTCCAGTACCGGCGCTTGGGCTCCAGGAACACCACCGGGTCGGGGCAGTCGATGGCGGCCCGCAGCAGGTCGTAGGCGTCGCCCGGGGTGCCCGGGGCCACGACGCGCAGACCGGGGGTGTGGGTGTAGTACGCCTCGGAGGAGTCCGAGTGGTGCTCCACCCCGCCGATCCCGCCGCCGTAGGGCACCCGGATCACCACCGGCGCGCCCACCCGCCCGCGGGTGCGGTTGCGCAGCTTGGCCAGGTGGCTGGTGACCTGCTCGAAGGCGGGGTAGGCGAACGCGTCGAACTGCATCTCGACCACCGGCCGCAGCCCGGCCATCGCCATGCCGATCGCGGTGCCGACGATCGCGCTCTCGGCCAGCGGGGTGTCGAACACCCGCCGCTCGCCGAACCGGTCGGCCAGGCCGTCGGTGACCCGGAAGACGCCACCGAGCGTTGCGACGTCCTCGCCGAAGACGACGACCCGCTCGTCCTCGGCCAGCGCGTCGGCCAGCGCCCGGTTCAGCGCCCCGGCCATGGTCACCGGGGTGGCGGCCGTGGCCTCCGCGGTCGCCGGGAGGGTGGCGGTCACCGGTCGTCCCCGGCCGGCGCCGCGAGCTCCTCGGCCAGCAGCTGCCGCTGGGCGCGCAGCTGCGCGGTGGGCTCGGCGTACACGTGGTCGAACAGGGCCAGCGGGTCCGCTTCGGCCTCCTGGGTCGTCCCCTCGCGCACCAGCGCGGCGAGCTGCTCGGCCTCGGCGGACAGGGCCTCGCGCGCGGGGGCGTCCAGCAGCCCGCGGTCGGTGAGCAGGCACTCCAGCCGGGTGATCGGGTCGCGGTCGCGCCAGGCGGCCACCTCCTCCGCGCTGCGGTAGCGGGTGGCGTCGTCGGCGTTGGTGTGCGCCTCCATCCGGTACGTGCGCGCCTCGACCAGCGTCGGCCCGCCCCCGGCCGCCGCGCGGGCCACCGCGGCGGTGAGCACGGCGTGCAGCGCCGCGGCGTCGTTGCCGTCGACGAGCACGCCGGGGACCCCGTGCCCGACCCCCTTGTGCGCCAGTGACGGGGCGGCGGTCTGCTTGGCCAGCGGCACGCTGATCGCGTAGCCGTTGTTCTGCACCAGGAAGACCACCGGCGCCCGCCACACCCCCGCGCAGGTGAGCGCCTCCGCGGTGTCCCCCTCGCTGGTGGCCCCGTCCCCGAGCAGCACCAGCGCGACGGTGTCCTGGCCCTGCAGCCGGGCGGCGTGCGCCAGGCCCACGGCGTGCAGGGTGTTGGTGGCCAGGGGGGTGCACTGGGGCGCGACCCGGTGCGCGTACGGGTCGAACCCGGTGTGCCAGTCGCCGCGGAACTGCGTCAGGGTCTCCAGCGGGTCGACCCCGCGGGTCACGACGGCGACCGAGTCCCGGTAGGTGGGGAACAGCCAGTCCTGGGGTCGCAGCACGGTGGCGGCGGTGACCTGGCAGGCCTCCTGGCCGCGCGAGGAGGGGTAGACGGCCAGCCGCCCCTGCCGGGTGAGCGCGGTGGCCTGGGCGTCGAACCGCCGGCCGAGCACCATGCGCCGGTGCAGGTCGAGCAGCACGTCGTCGGCGGGCAGCCGGAGCTGCGAGCCGACCTGCTCCCCGGTGGGGCCGACCAGCTGGAGCGGCTCGGCGGTGGGCAGCAGGTCCCACCCCGGTGGACCGGCCAGCTCGCGAACGAGGTCGTCGGGGTGGGACTGCTGGACCGGGGGAGCGGCCATGACGACCTCCGCGAGAAGTGCGACCTGTGTCACACACTCTGCGACCGGGATGATCACCCGTCCAGAGCAGCGGGCAGGTCCCGGACGCGCGGACCCCGGCGCCTGCCGGGGCCGCCGCGGCCGGACGCGCGGTCGGCCTCAGGCCCGGGGACGCGCCGGTTGTCCGGCCAGCGGATCGCCCAGTTCGTCGAGCACCAGCACCGTCTCGGTGCCACGCACCCCGGGGATGGCCTGCAGGGTGTTCAGCACCAGGTCGCGCAGCGCCCCGGCGTCGGAGGTGCGCACCAGCAGCACCAGGTCGTGGTCACCGGAGACCAGCGCGGCGTGCCAGACCTCGGGGATGGCGCCGATCCGCTCCCGGACGTCCTTCCAGGCGTGCTGGGCGATGCGCAGGTTGACGAACGCGGTGACCGTCAGCCCGAGCCGCGCGGGGTCGACCCGGGCCGACCAGCCGGTCAGCACGCCGTCGCGCTCCAGCCGCTGGACGCGGGCGTGCACCGCGGCGCGCGAGGCGTGCACCTGCTCGGCCAGCGCGCGGACCGACAGCCGGGCGTCCGCCCGCAGGGCCGCCACGATCCGCCGGTCGACGTCGTCGAGGCCGGCAGCCGGAGCCGGGGGGCGGGACGGCGGCGGCTGGGTCACCGCAGCAGTGTGACCCACGTCCCTGCACCGGTGGTCGCGCACCGGGCGGGGAGGGCCGGCGTCAGTGCTGGTGCGGCACCGGCAGGGTGAGCCGGAAGCGCGCCCCTGCGCCCGGGGCGGTGACCAGCTCGACGTCGCCCCCGGAGGCCCGGGCCAGGGACCGGGCGATCGCCAGCCCGAGCCCGGCGCTGGCGCCGCCGGCCCGGCTCCGCGACGGGTCGGCGCGGTAGAAGCGGTCGAAGGCCTGGGCCGCCTGCTCGGCGGTCATCCCCGGGCCCTCGTCGACGACGTCGAGCACGGCGCGGCCGCCCACGGTGCCCACGCCGATGCGCACCGGCGAGCCCGGGGGTGTGTGCGCGGCGGCGTTGCCGACGAGGTTGGTCACCACCTGGCGCAGCCGCGCCTCGTCGGCGGTGACCGGTGCCGGGCCGGGCGCGCCGGAACCGCCCGGCCCGGTCAGCCGCACCGAACGCTCCGGGTCGAGGGCGTGCAGCTCCAGCCGCGCCTCGGTGGCCAGGGTGCGCAGGTCCATCGGTGCCCGGTCCAGCTGGGCCTCCAGGGTCTGGTCGAGCTGGGCGAGGAGCAGCAGGTCCTGGGTCAGCGCGGTGAGCCGGGCGGCCTCCCCGGCGATGCGGGACATCGCCCGGTCGACGTCGGCCCGCTCGGGCAGCGCACCCATCCGGTACAGCTCCGTTGTGCCGCTGATGCCGAACAGCGGGGTGCGCAGCTCGTGGCTGACGTCCTCGACGAAGGTCCGCATCCGCGCCTCGGCCGCCGCCCGGTCGGCGAAGGCCCGTTCCAGCTGGCCGAACATGGTGTTCAGCGACCCGCCGAGGTGCCCGATCTCGGTACTCGACGGTGCCAGGGCGGGCACCCGCCGGGTGAGGTCGCCGTCGGCGATCGCCGCCGCCGTGGTCTCGATCCGCCGCAGCGGCCGCAGCCCCCGGCCGAGCGCGAACCAGCCGACCGCGCTCAGCAGCCCGAGCAGCACCAGCCCGCCGACGACGCTGGCGGTCCGCAGCCGGTCGACGGTGGCGTCCAGCTCGGCGAGCGGCGCCGCCGCGACCACCACCCCGCGGCCGTCGCCGGTGGGCCGGGCGGCGGCCCGCCAGCGCCCCGACCCGTCCGCGGCCGGCAGGTCGACGGCCGAACCGTCGGTGGGCACCTCCCGCAGCCGCGCGGGCGCCGGCAGCGCGGAGCCGGTCAACGCGGAGCCGGTCAACCCCGAGCCGGTCAACCCCGAGGAGAGGAGCCCGTCCACCACCTCGCCGTCGGCGTCCAGGTACACGACGTACGGCGCACCGACGAGTTCGAGGGCCGGGTCGAGCAGCTCGGCACGGGGTGCGGCGCCGCCGTCCGGGACCGGCCCGGTGGGCGCGGCCCGGGCCACCAGGGCGGTCAGCGACCCGAGCTGGGCGTCGAGCCGGTCGAGCTGGTGCCGCTGCAGCTGCTCGGAGACGACGACGCCGATCAGCGCGAGCCCGGCCAGCAGCAGCCCGGCGGTGACCAGCAGCAACCGCGCGCGCAGTGACAGCCGGCGGAGCGGGGACCTCACCGCCGGGGCTCGCGCAGCACGTAGCCCACCCCGTGCACGGTCTGGATCAGCCGGGGCTCCTCGGTGTCCACCTTGCGCCGCAGGTAGGAGATGTAGGTGTCGACGATGCTGGCGTCGCCGTTGAAGTCGTAGTGCCAGACCCGGTCGAGGACCTGCGCCTTGGTCACCACCCGGCCGGCGTTCTCCATCAGGTGGCGCAGCAGCCGGAACTCCGTCGGGGACAGGCGCACCGGCCGGCCGGCCCGGGTCACCTGGTGCCCGTCGGTGTCCAGCGCCAGCGTGCCCACGGTGAGCACGTCGCTCCGGTGCCCGTTGGTCCGGCGCAGGACGGCGCGGATCCGGACGACGAGCTCCTCGAGGTCGAAGGGCTTGGTCACGTAGTCGTCGGCGCCGAGGGTGAGGCCGGTGACCTTGTCCGTCTGCCCGTCCCGGGCGGTGAGGAAGAGGACCGGCACCGGCCCGTGGCCGCCGTCGACGCGCAGTTCCCGCAGCCGCCGCACCACCTCGAAGCCGTCCACGTCGGGGAGCATCACGTCCAGCAGCACCAGGTCCGGTGGCTCCGTGGTCCCCGCGGCCAAGGCCTCGGCCCCGGTCGCGGCGGAGGCCACGGTGAAGCCGGCGAAGCGCAGGGCGGCGGCGAGCAGCTCCCGGACGGTGGCGTCGTCCTCCACCACGAGCAGCCGCTCCCCGCCGCCGCGGGACGTCATCGCCGCGCCGGCCCGGTCCACGGCGGACAGGGTAGGCACCCGAGCGCGGGCCGGCTCACACGTCGCGCCGTCGGAAGACGACGACGGCGGCGGCCAGCACCGCGGCGACCCCGAGGTACAGCCCGCCCAGGTTCAGCCACGGGTCGGGCTCGCCGGGCACCGGGGCGACGGCCATGACCGCTGCCGCGCCCGTGCTGGGCCAGTAGTGGACCAGGCCCTGCAGCCAGGAGGGGAGGAGCCCGGCCATCGCGGGCACGAGGAACACGATGCCGACCAGGGTGGCGAGCGCGCCGGCCGTGGCCCGCAGGAGCGCGCCCAGACCGACCGACAGCAGGGCGATCGCGGCGAGGTAGAGGCCGCCACCGGTCACCGCGGCGAGCACGCCGGGGTCACCGAGGGAGGCGCTGGGCACGTCCTGCGCGCGCAGCAGCAGCTGGCCCAGGGAGAAGGCGGCGAACGCGAGCGCCTGCCCGGCCACGAGGGACACGGCGGCCGCCAGCACGACCTTGGCGCCGAGCAACCGGGCGCGGGCGGGCGTGGCGGCCAGCGACGTCTGGATCAGCCCGGTGGCGTACTCCGAGGTGACGACCAGGATGCCCAGCACGCCGATGACCAGCTGCGCCACCAGGTAGGAGGTCAGGCTGACGTTCGTCGGATCCCACACGTCACCGCCGGCGAGCGTCTCGGCGTGCAGCTCCCGGGCCGATCCCATCGACAGCGCGGTGACGCCGAGGGCGACGGCGAAGAGGCCGGCCAGGGTGGCCCAGGTGGAGCGCAGGCTGCGGAACTTGACCCACTCCGCGCCGACGGCGTGCGCGAAGCCGGCGCGCGGCGCCGGGGCGTCGACCCGGGCGCTCACGCCGCCGCCCCTGCGTACTCGACGCTGTCCCGGGTCAGCTCCATGAAGGCGTCCTCCAGCGAGGGGACCTGGGGGGTGAGCTCGCTGAGCGCGGTGCCGGACCGGGCGGCGAGCCGGCCGATCTCCTCCCCGGTCAGGCCGGAGACGACCAGCGCGGCCTCGGGCGCCTCACGCACGGTGGCCCCGGCGGCGGTCAGCCGCCGGGCGAAGGTGCCGGCCTCGTCGGTGCGGACGAGCACGGTGCCCGCGCCGGCGGCGCGCACGAGGTCGCCGATGCCGGTGTCGGCGATCAGCCGCCCGCGGCCGACGACGACGAGGTGGTCGGCGGTCTGCGCCATCTCGCTCATCAGGTGGCTGGACACGAGCACCGTGCGGCCCTCGGCGGCCAGCGAGCGCATGAACTCCCGGATCCAGCGGATGCCCTCGGGGTCCAGGCCGTTCACCGGCTCGTCGAACAGCAGCACGCGCGGGTCGCCGAGCAGCGTGGCCGCGATGCCCAGCCGCTGGCGCATGCCCAGCGAGAAGCCGCCGGCCCGCCGGCCCGCCACGCTCTCCAGGCCGGTGCGGGACAGCGCCCGGTCGACCCGGTCGCGGGGGAGGCCGTTGCTCACCGCCAGCGCCAGCAGGTGGTCGTACGCCGTCCGGCCGGGGTGCACGGCGGACGCGTCGAGCAGCGCCCCCACCTCGGTCAACGGTGAGCGGAGGTCGCCGTGGCGGCGGCCGCCGATGGTGGCCGCGCCGTGGGTCGGCGCCACCAGGCCCATGATCATCTTCATCGTCGTCGACTTGCCCGCCCCGTTGGGGCCGAGGAAGCCGGTCACCTGCCCGGGCTCGACGGTGAACGTCAGGTCGTCCACCACGGTCTGCGGGCCGTACCGCTTGGTCAGCCCCCGTACCTCGATCGTCGTCATGGCCGGGAGCGTGGCCGGTCGCGCTGGCCGGCTCCTGGGAGGTCCAGGGAGAGATCTGGGAGTGGGGACGACGAACCGCCCGTCGCCGCACGTGGCGGCCGGAGGTTCCCAGGGGACTCTGCGACCGGTCGCGGTGCCGGTCCAGCGCGGGAGCGGCGACGACCGTGACGACGGCGACGAGGACGGCGCGCGGGGCGGCCGAGGCCGACCTCCCCGGCCGACCGGCCCGGAGGTCAGCGCGGGGCAGCCGCCGGCCGGGGCGCCCCGGTCCGCGGGCCGCGCAGCGCCACCAGGACGGCGAGGGCGGCCAGCACGGCGGCGCCCGCCCACATCGCCTGCTGCCAGCCGTCGACGAAGGACTCCTGCGCCGCGCGGACGAGCGCCTGCGCCTGCGGGCCGGCCTGCTCGGCGGCCGCGAGCGCGGTGGCCACCCCCGCACGGGCCGTGTCGGCGGTGCCGCCGGGGACGTCGGTGAGCCCGTCGAGCCGGGTGCCCACGGCGCTGCGGTACCCGGCGGACAGCACCGCGCCCAGCAGCGCGACGCCCAGCGCGGTCCCGAGCTCGCGGGTGACGTCGTTGAGGGCGGAGGCCACGCCCTGCCGCTCGCGGGGCAGCGCCGCGGTGATCGCCTCGGTGGACGGCGTCATCGACAGGCCCATGCCCAGGCCCATGGTCAGCAACCCGGCCAGCACCGAGCGGTAGCCGCCGTCGACGGAGACGAGGGCCGCCATGGACACCAGGCCGCCCGCCCCGAGCAGGATCCCGGCGGTCATCGTCGCGCGGCTCCCGATCCGGGCCGCGACCCGCGGCGCGAGGGTCGAGGCGGTCATCATCAGCAGCGCCATCGGCAGCAGCGCCACGGTCGAGCGCAGCGCCGACCAGCCGAGCACGGCCTGGAAGAACGGGAAGAGCACCACGAAGATGCCCGCCTGGACGCCGAAGACGGTCAGCAGCGACACCGAGCCGCTGGCCAGGCCGGGCTCGCGGAAGAGCCGGACGTCGAGCAGCGGGGCGGGCCGGCGGAGCTCCCACCCGACGAAGCCGACGGCGGCGGCGACGCCGAGGAGCAGGCTCACCAGCGGGCCGGGCGCCGTCCACCCCAGCACCGGCCCCTCGTGCAGCGCGACGACGAGCCCGAGCACGGCGACCACCGAGGTCAGCGAGCCGACGACGTCGAACCGGTGCCCGGCGGGCTCGCGTGAGTTCGGCACCGACCGCAGCGCCAGGACGACGGCGGCCAGGACGAGCGCGATCGGCAGGACGAACAGCCACCGCCAGGTCTCCACGTCGACCAGCACCGCGGACAGGTACATGCCGAGGATACCGCCGCCCCCGGCGACGGCGGTCCACACGCCGATGCCCTTCGCGCGCTCGCCCTCGGGGAAGGTGGCGGTGATGACGGCGAGGGTGACCGGCATGATCATCGCCGCGCCGACCCCGCTGAGGACCCGGGCGGCGACCACGACCTCGGCCGTGGGCGCGAGCCCGGCAGCGGCGTTCGCGAGGCCGAAGACCGCCAGCCCGGTGAGCAGCACCGGCCGCCGGCCCCACCGGTCGCCGACCGCGCCGAGCGGGAGCAGCAACGCCGCCAGGGTGATCGTGTAGGCGTTGATCATCCACAGCACGGCGCTCTGCGAGGCGTCGAACTCGACGGCGAGGTCGGGCTGGGCGACGTTCAGCCCGGACACCGAGGCGATGACGGCCATCAGCGCGATGCAGGCCGCGAGCAGGATCGCGCGCCGCTGGCGGGGGTCGGTGACGGGCGCGTCCGCGGCCGGGTGGGCAGGGAGGTCGGTGCTCATGGGGTCCTCTCCGGAGGGCAGGGGGAAGCGGCGCCGGGACCGGCGTCCGGGCGCTGGGGAGGAGCGGGGGAGAGCGGTCAGCCGCGGCGGGTGGCGCGCACGACGACGTCGTGCAGGGTCACGGCACGGCCGCTGGGAGCGGTGAGGGTGCGCGGACCCTCCGTGGCGGTGACGACCACCCACGCGGCGCGGTCCAGGCGGGCGGTGACGGCGGCTGCGGTGACCGACGCCTCGGCGGGCGGGTGCTCGCCGTCGACGTGCGCGGTGTGGCCGTGCAGGTGCCCGACGATCAGCAGGGTCCCGCCGGGGGCCACCCATTCGGCGATGCGCGCGTAGAAGTCCAGCTGCGGACCGGCGGGGTGGGCGTAGTGGGTGGTGACCAGGTCGAACTGCCCGTCCGGCGCCCAGTCCGCGAGGTCGGCCTCGACCCACTGCACACGCTCGCCGCCGGCCCGCGCCGCGGCTCGCTCCAGCGCCGTGGCGGAGATGTCGACCGCGGTGACCTGCCAGCCGCGCTCGGCGAGCCAGCGCGCCTCGGCGCCCTCGCCGCAGCCGGCGTCGAGCGCCGTCCCCGGCGGCAGGTCCCCGAGCTCGCGGGCCAGGTGGGGGCTGGGAGCGAGGTGCGGGCTGGCGGCGGGGCCCGTCGAGCCCTCGCCGGCGGCGCGCTGGTGCCAGTGCTCCTCCCAGTACGCCCGGTCGAAGGCGTGTGCGTGCTGCTCGGTCATGTCGGCCTCCTCGTCGTGGTGCCCGGACCATGCCGCCCCGACCGGGGATTGGCAAAGCTCTTTGCCGAATGGAAAAGTGGCCGCATGGACGACGTGTGGGAGCGCACCCTGGACGCGGTCGGGCCGAGGCTCCGGCAGCTCCGCCAGCGCCGCGAGGTCACCCTGACCGACCTGGCGGCGGAGACCGGCATCTCGGTCAGCACCCTGTCCCGGCTGGAGGCCGGGTTGCGGCGCCCTTCGCTGGAGCAGCTGCTCCCGCTCGCCCGCGCGCACGGGGTCACCCTCGACGAGCTCGTCGACGCGCCACCGACCGGTGACCCGCGGATCAACCTGCGGCCCGTCGCCGCCGGCAACGGCGCGGTGGTGCTGCCCCTGACCCGCCGTCCCGGCGGCATCCAGGCCTACAAGTTCGTGCTGCCCGCCGGGGACGACGCCGCCCGGCCGGAGCTGCGCACGCACGAGGGCCACGACTGGGCCTACGTGCTCAACGGCACCCTGCGGCTGGTGCTCGGCGAGCACGACCTGCTGCTCCGGCCCGGGGAGGCCGTGGAGTTCGACACGCGCACCCCGCACTGGTTCGGCGCCACCAGCGCCGGCCCCGTCGAGTTCCTCAGCCTCATCGGCCGGCAGGGGGAGCGCGCGCACGTCCGCGCCACCGGAGGGGCCCTCGAGCCCTAGGGGCCTCAGCCGGCGCGGTGGGCCCAGCGCCAGTCGTCGTCGGTGCGCACGTACTGCAGCCGCCGGCTGGCGGTCTCCGGGTGCGCGGCCCAGAAGGTGAGCTCGCGCGGGCGCAGCCGGAAACCCACCCAGGACGGCGCCGGTCCCGGCTGCCCGGGCCGGTGGCCGGCCCACCGGGCCCGGCGCTGCCCCAGGGACAGCGCGGCGAGCTCATCGGTGTTCAGCCAGGCCAGCTGCCGCAGGTAGGCCGTCCGGGCCGTCCACGCCGTGGCCGCCCGCGCGTCGTCGTCGGGGACGACGTCGCCGCGCACGAGCAGCTGCCGCTGGTGGTCCGGCCACAGGACGGTGAGCGCGGCGCGGGGGACGGCGGCCAGCTCGGCGACCTTGCGGCTGGCGGCCGCGGTGTGGAACGCGAACCCGGTCTCGTCGAAGGCCGAGAGCAGCACGGTGCGGGCGTCCGGGTACCCGTCCTCGCCGATGGTCGACAGGGTCACCCGCGGCCGGTCCGGCTCCTCGTCGCCGGGCAGCCACTGCCGGGCGAGGACGAACGGGTCGGCGGGGGGCTCGCCGTCGGCGTGCAGGTCGAACAGGTCCGTGGCCGGGCGCACCCCCGCGCTCACCGGATGGCGCCCTTGGTGGGGCCGGCGTAGTCCGGGTTCAGCTTGCCGGGGTTGAGCAGCCCGTTCGGGTCGGTGGTCCGCGCGGTCTCGACGGTGCGGTGCAGCTCGAAGTCGACGTTCCACTGGTGCGGGTCGTGCACCCCGACGCCGAGGGCGTTCAGCGCCGCGATGCCCTCGCGCACCTGCTCGGGGCTCCGGTACACCCCGGCGAGCATCCCGATCGGCACGGTGTGCCCGGCCTCGATGTGCAGCTGCCCGCCCTCGTAGACCGCGTGCACCTCGTCGATCCGCTCGACCAGCGCGTCGCCGGACACCTCGACGTGGAAGTACACGCCGGGCTCGCTCTTCTGCAGCCACTCGATGGGGTGGTTGTAGCTGAGCATGCTCAGACCCAGCACGACCTGCGGGCCCTCGCGCACGTCCTCGACCCGGCCGCCGGCGCCCTCGATCAGGCCCGTGGCCGCGGCGACGGTGCGCTCGTCGGCGATCATCCGCAGGCTGGCCCGGCCGGCGGGGAACGCCGGGTCGGCGGGCAGGGTGGCGGTCACCTCGGGGGTGTCCGCGGAGACCAGGCGCGGCAGCGGGTCCAGCCGGCCCAGCTCGCGCAGCACCGACAGCGCCCCGCGGAAGTCCGGGAAGCTGGCGAAGACGCCGCGCCACTCCTGCAGCGGCTCCAGCCGCACGGTCGCCCGGGCGATGACGCCCGCGGTGCCGTAGTTGTGCACGAACGGCTGCGCCTGCTCGCCCTCCAGGTGCACCAGCTCCGCGGAGCCGGTGGCGTGCACGACGTCCAGGGCGAGGACGAAGCCCATGTCGTTGCTGCCGTGCGCGATCGTCCCGGTGCCGCCCGAGCCGCCGGCGAGGAACCCGCCGAGCGAGGACTGCGCGGTCGAGGGGTACATCCACAGCTGCTGGCCGGTGGCGGCGGCGGCGCGCTCGATGGTGACCATCGGGGTGCCGGCCTCGGCGGTGACCCAGCCCTCGCCGACCTCGACCACGGCGCGGGCCCGGGAGGTGTCCAGCACCAGGCCGCCGGCCATCGGGATGCCCTGGCCGTAGTTGCCGGTGCCCTTGCCGCGCGGGGTGACCGGCACCCCGTGGCGGACGGCGGCGGCGACGGCCAGGCCGATCTGCTCGGCGGTGGTCGGCAGGGCCACCAGGTCGGCCAGCCCCAGCGGCAGCAGCTCGCTGATGATCGGGCTCATCCGGGCGCCGTCGACCGAAGCCCGTTCCCGGGTGCGCAGCTCGCTGCTGACGTTGCGGGCGCCGAGCAGCTCGACGAGCTCGGCCTCCAGGGCGGCGAGGGCCTCGGGGGCCGGGGCAGCGGGCGACGGGGAGAGCGAGGCGGTCACGACCTCCTTGGTAGCTGCTGCTCGTTCCGTCCGTGTGACCTGCGGTTACGGGCGTGTGACCTGGCGGGGCCGGGCTCGGCGGGGCCGTCCGGGCAGGGCATCATCCGGCCGGTGAGCTTCTTCTCCGACGTCGAACGGGACCTGGTCGTCGCCGCCCGCACCGAGCTGGCCGACGGCGTCGTGGCCCTGGACCTGGTGGCGCACAACGGCCGCGACCTGCCCGCCTGGACCCCGGGATCGCACGTCGACGTGGTGCTGCGCCCCGGGCTGGAACGGCAGTACTCGCTGTGCGGCGACGTGGCCGATCGCTCCCGCTGGCGGGTGGCCGTGCTGCGCGAGCCGGCCGGGCGCGGCGGGTCCGCGGCGCTGCACGAGGAGGTGGCGGTCGGGCAGCGGCTGCGGGTGCGCGGCCCGCGCAACCACTTCGAGTTCACCGTCACCCCGGGCACCCGGTACCGGTTCGTCGCCGGCGGGATCGGCATCACCCCGCTGCGGGCGATGGTCGCCGCCGCCGAGGAGGCCGGCGCCGACTGGACGCTGGACCACGCCGGCCGCTCCCGGGCGACCATGGCGTTCGCCGAGGAGCTGGCCGCCGCGCACCCCGACCGGGTGCGGGTGCACGCCGCCGACGAGGGCACCCGGCTCGACCTGGCCGCGCTGCTCGGCGAGCCGCAGGAGGACACCGCGGTCTACGCCTGCGGACCGGCCGGGCTGGTCGACGCGGTCGAGGAGCTGCTGGCCGGCTGGCCGCCGTCGGCGCTGCACGTCGAGCGGTTCGAGGCCAAGGAGTTCGGTGAGCCGGTGTGGCCCGGCCCGTTCGAGGTCGAGCTCGCGCTCACCGGCGAGACGGTGACCGTGGAGCCCGGGCAGTCGGTGCTCGACGCGGTGACGCAGGCCGGCGCGGTGGTGCTCTCCTCCTGCCGGGTGGGCACCTGCGGCACCTGCGAGACCCCGGTGCTCGAGGGGCCGGTCGAGCACCGCGACTCCGTGCTCACCCCGGCCGAGAGGTGCGAGGACACGGTGATGATGGTCTGCGTCTCCCGCGCCGCCGGGCCGCGCATCGTCCTCGACCTCTGACACCACGCTCGCCGCCCACCCCACCCCCACCTCCTCCGGGTTTCGGCGCCGAAACCCGGCCGGGTTTCGGCGCCGAAACCTGGCCGGGTTTCGGCGCCGAAACCTGGTCGGGGTGGGGCCGCGTCACGCCGGCGAAACGACGCGTCAACACGGGCGGGCGAGGCTGCGGGCATGACGCTCCTGCTGCAGTCGGTGACCGACCCGGACGGACGGCGGGTCGACGTCCGGATCGACGGCCGCACCGTCGCCGCCGTCGCCCCGTCGCTGCCGCCGCTCGCCGGTGACGACGTGCTCGACCTGGCCGGCCACCTGCTGCTGCCCGCGCCCGCGGAGCCGCACGCGCACCTGGACAAGGCACTCACCAGCCACCGGGTGCCCAACCCGACCGGCGACCTGGCCGGCGCCATCACCGCCATCCGGCAGATCGCCGCCGGCTTCACCCACGAGGACCTGGTCGAGCGGGCCACCCGGGCCGCGCTGGAGTACCTGGCCAACGGGACGACGGCGATCCGCACCCACGCCGACGTCGGGGTGCACGCCGGCACCCGGCACCTGCGCGCGCTGCTCCAGGTCCGCGATGCCCTGGCCGGGCTGGTCGACGTGCAGGTGGTCGCGCTGCTGTCCGCGCCCTGGACGGCGGCGGAGGCGGCCGCCACCCCGCGGCTGCTCGCCGAGGCGATCGACCTCGGCGCGGACGTGGTCGGCGGGGTGCCGCACCTGTGGGCCGACCGGGACGCCGGCCTGGCGCTCTCCTTCGACGCCGCGGCGCGCGCCGGGCTCCCGCTGGACCTGCACACCGACGAGACGCTGGACCCCACCGCCGACGGGCTGCGCCGGCTGGCCGACCGGGTGCTGGCCACCGGCTTCGACCGGGGCGCGACCGCGAGCCACTGCGTGAGCCTGGGCATCCACCCGCCCGAGGTCGCCCGGGAGACCGCGGAGACGGTGGCCCGGGCCGGCGTCGGCGTGGTCACCCTGCCGCAGACCAACCTCTACCTGCAGGGCCGCGACGTGCTCAGCGCGCCCCCGCGCGGGCTCACCGCCGTGCGCACGCTGCTGGCCGCCGGGGCGACCGTCGGCGCGGGCGGGGACAACCTGCGTGACCCGTTCAACCCGATGGGCCGGGCCGACGCGTGCGAGGCGGCGTCGCTGCTGGTGACCGCGGGGCACCTGTCCACCCGGGAGGCGTGGCACGCGGTGAGCGCCGGCGCGCGGTCCTGCCTGGGCCTGCCGGTGCCCGCGGTGGCGCCGGGCGCGGCCGCGGAGTTCCTCGCCGTCGCCGCGGAGAGCCTGGACGCCGCGGTGGCGGGCGCCGGGACCGCCCGGGTGGTGCTCTCGGGGGAGCGGGTGCTCGCCCGTGCGCAGCTGCTGCGGCAGGTGTCGGGACCGGTGGGAGCCGGTGTGGCCCATTCGTGATGTGACGGCGCGCGCCGTTCACGACCGGCACACGCGCCCGAAACACACGGCACGGAAGGTGACAGCGACCCGCCCGTCGACCACCGCCCGGTCCCGACGCCTCCTGGAGCCGCCCCCGTGAGTGCCCCAGCGACCACCCGCCCCGCCGCCCGCACGGCGTCCCGCGTGCTGCACTTCCGCGACGTCGCGAAGGCCTTCCCCGACGGCACGGTCGCGCTCGAGGGCGTCGACCTCGACGTCCGCCGCGGTGAGTTCGTCACCGTCGTCGGCCCCTCGGGCTGCGGCAAGAGCACCCTGCTGCGGATCGCCTCGGGGCTCTCCCCGGCGACCTCGGGCACCGTGCAGATGGACGCCGAGCGGATCGGCTACGTCTTCCAGGACGCCACCCTGCTGCCCTGGCGCACGGTGCTGAAGAACGTGCAGCTGCTCGCCGAGCTGCACGGGATGAGCACGACCGCGACCAACCAGGCCTCCCGGGACGCCCTCGAGCTGGTCGGCCTCAAGGGGCACGAGAAGAAGCTGCCCCGGGCGCTGTCCGGCGGGATGAAGATGCGCGCCTCGCTGGCCCGCTCGCTCACCCTCGACCCCGACCTGTTCCTCTTCGACGAGCCGTTCGGGGCGCTGGACGAGATCACCCGGGAGCGGCTGAACGACGAGCTGATCCGGCTGTTCACCAGCAAGGGCTTCGGGGCGCTGTTCATCACCCACTCGGTCAGCGAGGCGGTGTACCTCTCCACCCGCGTGCTGGTGATGAGCGGCCGACCGGGTCGCATCGTCGACTCCTTCGACGTCCCCTTCGGCCCCGACCGCACGCCCGAACTGCGGTTCACCCCGGAGTTCGCCGCGCTCTCCGGGCAGGTCTCGCACGCGCTGCGGGCGGGTCACTCGTGACCGCCGTGGAGCACCGGCCGACCGGCACGACCGAGACCGCGGCACCGGAGTCGACAGTTCCGCCGGCGGGCGGCGGGGGAGCGGCACCGGTGGTGCGCCGCCGGCGGAAGACGGTGGGCAACGCGCTGCTGCCGCTCGCGGTGCTCGCCGCGCTGCTGGGCATCTGGTACGCGATCACCTACCTGGTGCTCGACCCCGAACGCCGGTTCCTGATGCCGCCGCCGCAGGACGTGGTCACCGAGGCGTTCCTCGACGGGCCGGCGATGGAGCGGATCGGCACCGCGCTGTGGCAGACCGTGGTGGTCTCCTTCACCGGGCTGGCGATCGCGATCGTGATCGGCATGACCTGGGCGGTGCTGATGAGCCAGGCGAAGGCCGCGGAACGCTCGCTGTTCCCCTACGCCGTCGCGCTGCAGTGCATCCCGATCCTCGCCCTGGTCCCGCTGATCGGCTTCTGGTTCGGCTTCGGGTTCCTGTCCCGGGTCATCGTCTGCGTGCTGATCGCGCTGTTCCCGATCGTCTCCAACACGCTGTTCGGGCTGCAGTCGGTCGACCGGGGCATGCACGAGCTGTTCGACCTGCACGGCGCGAGCCGGCTCACCCGGCTGCGGAAGCTGCAGTTCCCCGCGGCGCTACCGGCGGTGTTCGCCGGGTTCCGGATCTCCGCCGGGCTGTCGGTGGTCGGCGCCATCGTCGGCGACATCTTCTTCAAGCAGGGCACCCCGGGCCTGGGCATCGCGCTGGACAACTTCCGCTCCCGGCTGCAGGGCCCGGAGCTGTTCGCCGCCATCTTCACCGCCGCCGCGCTGGGCATCGCGGTCTTCCTGCTGTTCGGCTGGCTCGGGAAGCTCGCCGTCGGCCGCTGGTACGACCAGACCCGCGACGCCTAGACCCCACCCGCCCACCCCGTCGTCCCGGCGCCGCACCCCGCGGCGCCGGCCCGCGGCGACCCCGCACGGGGTCACCGCCGTCCCCGAGGAGATCGATTGCGCAGCATCCGCACCACGATCGGGCTCGCCGCCCTCAGCATGACCGCGCTGGGCCTGACCGCCTGCGGCAGCGACGACGGCGGCAGCGCCGCCGCCGCACCGACCGGCGAGGTCGGCAGCGTGGACCTGGCTGCAGCCGGGTGCCCGGAGACCGTCGTCATCCAGACCGACTGGAACCCCGAGGCCGAGCACGGCGGCATCTACCAGCTGGTCGGTGACGACGCCGAGATCGACGCCGGCGCCAAGTCCGTCCGCGGCACGCTGGTCGACAGCAACGGCGACAGCACCGGCGTGATGGTGGAGATCCGGGCCGGTGGGCCGGCGATCGGCTTCCAGGCGGTCAGCGCTCAGATGTACACCGACCCGGACATCACCCTCGGCTACGTGGACACCGACGAGGCGATCCAGCTCTCGGACAGCCAGCCGACGGTCGGCGTGCTGGCCCAGCTGGACATCTCCCCGCAGATGATCATGTGGGACCCGGAGACCTACCCGGACGTGGAGACCATCGCCGACCTCGGTGAGGCAGGCGCGACCGTGCGCTACTTCGAGGGCTCGGCCTACATGGACTACCTGACCGGCGCGGGCATCCTCGACGAGGCCCAGCTCGACGGCAGCTACGACGGCACGCCGGCAGCCTTCGTCGCCGCGGGCGGGCAGGACGCCCAGCAGGGCTACGCCAGCGCCGAGCCGTTCATCTACGAGAACGAGGTCGACGCCTGGGGCAAGCCGGTGGAGTACCAGCTGATCCACGACGCCGGCTTCGAGGTCTACGCCTCGTCGCTGTCGGTGCGGGCCGACCAGCTGGAGGACCTCTCCGGCTGCATGTCCGAGCTCATCCCGGTGATGCAGCAGGCCGACGTCGACTACATCGCCGACCCGTCCGGGGCCAACGACCTGATCGTCGAGCTGGTCGAGGAGTACGACACCGGTTGGCAGTACTCCCTCGAGGTTGCCGACTACGCCGCGCAGACGATGGAGGAGCTGGAGCTGACCGGCAACGGCACCGACGGGGTGCACGGCACCTTCGACACCGACCGGCTGCAGACCCTGATCGAGCAGACCACGCCGATCTTCACCGAGCAGGGCAGCCCGCCGGCCGACGGGCTCGCCCCGGAGGACATCGCCACCAACGAGTTCATCGACGACTCCATCAGCGTCGGCTGACACACCCCCGCAGGGCGGCGCCGGTGACCTCGCGGTCACCGGCGCCGTGGCGTGTCAGGCGCCGGTGTCAGGCGCCGTCGACCTGGGCGCGCAGCCGGGCCATCCGCTCGTGCACCTGGGACTCCACCTCGTCGGCCTGCGGATCGCACAGCTCCTCGCCCTCGGCGACCAGCCGGCCACCGGACCACACCTGGCGCAGGTTGCGCAGCGAGCAGGCCAGCACGTAGGTGCCGTGGGCGTCCCACACGGGCCCGGTGTCGGGACGGCGCGGGTCGACGACGCAGAAGTCGGCGAACCGGCCCACCCGCAGGGTGCCGACGTGGTCGTCGATGCCCAGCACCTCCGCCGAGCCGCGGGTGTGCAGCGCCAGCACGTCCCGCACCGGCAGCGCGGCCGGGTCGTGGTGGGTGGCACGGACCAGCGACAGCCCGGTGCGCATGTTCGCGAACGGGTCGCTGACGTCGGTGCACGACTGGTCGTCCAGCCCCATGCCCACCCGCATGCCCGCGGCCCGCATCTCCGGGATCCGCGCCACCCCGGAGGCGAGCCGGCCGTTGCTCATCGGCTGCCAGCTCATCCCGCAGCCGGCGGCCGCGGCCTCGGCGATGATCTCGTCGCTGGTCTGGATGAAGTGGCCGAACACCAGGTCCGGGCCGAGTGCGCCGGCGTCGCGGTACCAGCCGAACTTCGACTGCTGCAGAGCCACCTCGTGCGGGGTCTCCAGGAAGTGCGGCTGGTTGAGCAGGCCGTGGCGGCGCATCGCGGTCACCTCCAGCGCGGCGGCGTCCGGCGACTCCGCCCACTGCACGGTGCCGCTGATCGCCACCCGCAGCAGCAGGTCCGGGTCCAGCGTGCCGGCCAGCCGCACCACCTCGTCCAGGTGCGCCAGCGCCGGGCCGGTCTCGACCGGACCCTGGCCGAGCATCACGCTGTGCACCGAACGCAGCCCGGCGTCGACCTTCGCCCGGGCCTGCGCGTGCTGGTACTCCGGGTCGGGCACGGTCGCGGTGTAGCGCGCGACGCCGTCGGACTCGGCCTCGAACACCAGCCCGGCGTCGGTGAAGTCGTAGGCGGTGGTGATCCCGTTGCGCAGGAAGTCCTGCGCGCCGTGCCGGGTCGTCCAGTAGATGTCCTCGGCGTCGGCCACCTCGGTGTACCGGGTCATCGCCTCGATCCAGCCGTACAGCGACTGGTCCATGCCCAGCCCGCGGGAGCCGGAGGTGAACAGGTGGCTGTGCGCGGACACGAAGCCCGGCCCGACCAGCGCGCCGCCGACGTCGAGCACCTGGTCGGCGGTCGTCCCGTCCGGCGGGTCACCCGCCTCGACATCGGTCAGCCGGCCGTCGTCGCCGACGGCGAACCAGCCGCGGAAGGGGTCGGGCCGGAGGGGGTCCAGGGTCAGCAGGACGGCGTTGTGCACGAGGAGACGGGTCACGCCGGGACGATCCCCGGCGCGTGTTGCCGGGCCGTTGCGGTCAGGTCACCACCAGGTCCGGTGAGCCGGGCCGGTAGGCGATGAGCTGCAGGCGGTGCCCGGCGGCCTCGCGCACCAGCGACGAGCGGGCCGCGGCGGGCGGGATGTCGAACGGCGCCCGCTCCTCGGTGCACCCGGCGGCCAGCAGCAGGGCGTGCGCGGCGTCGACGTCGGCGACCCGGTAGGCCACGTGCTCCAGCTCGCCGGTCCGCTCGGCCACCTCCATCAGCTCCAGCTTCGTGCCGGCCGGGTCGGCCAGCATCGCGATGCGCATCCCGGTGACCACGTGCGTGCCCCAGCGCAGCACCCGGAAGCCCAGCACCTCGACGAGGAAGCCCACCCGGCCGTCGATGTCGGTCTCCTCGGTGCCCACGTGGTCCAGCACCGCGCCGGCCAGCGGGCCGGTCACCGGGTGCCCCGGGCGGCGAGCAGCGCCTGCAGCCGGCCGACGACGTCGGCCTCCGGACGGGTCTGCAGCACCCCGTCGCGGACCACCACCCGGCCACCGACGACGACGTGGCGTGGTCGCCGGCCGGGGGAGGCCCACAGCAGCCCGGCCACCGGGTCGGCCACCCCGGCGTCGGCGACCCCGGTGACGTCCCAGCAGACCAGGTCGGCCCGGGCGCCGACGGCGAGCCGGCCCAGGTCGAACCGGCCCAGCCCGTCGGCCGAGCCGCGGGTGGCCCAGCCGAGCACCTCCCGGGCGCTGACCGGGCGGCCGGCCAGCGGCGCGACCTGCAGCGCGAGGCGGGCGTCGGCGAGCAGGTGCCCGGCGTCGTTGGAGCCGCCGCCACTGGTGCCCAGCCCGACGGTCACCCCGGCGTCGGCCAGCGCCGCCATCGGCGCCACGCCCCAGCCCATCGGCAGGTCGCAGCCCGGTGCGTGCGTCGCGGTGACCCCCGACTCGACCACCAGCGCCAGGTCGGCGGGCGTGAGGTCGCAGAGGTGGGCGAGGGTGACGTCGGGGGCGAGCCAGCCCCACTCCGCCAGCAGCTGCAGCGGGCGGCGGCCGTGGCGCTCGGCCGCGATGACCACGTCGACCTGCTCGTTGGCCTGGGTGCGGCGGCGCAACCCGTGCGCGGCGGCCACCTCGGCCATCAGCCGGAACGTGTCGGGTGAGTCGCTGTGCACCCCGGCCGGGCCGACGGCGACCTGCACCACCCCGTCGTCGGTGACCCCGCCGTGCGGCACCAGCGCCGCGGCGATGGCCGCGGCGGAGGCGGCGGCGGTCTCCGCGTCGTCCCGGGCACTGCCGCGGACGAACACCAGCCGGGCGCCCAGCTCGCGGGCGGCGGTGGCGGTGGCGGACGCGATCGCCACGCCCCCGTCCGTCAGCGGAGGCCAGGTGAGGTGGTGGTCGGCGACCGTGGTGACCCCGCACAGCAGCGCCTCGGCCAGCCCGGCCGACGCCGCTGCGTGCGCGAGTTCGTCGTCGACGCCGACCGCGGTGTAGGCGGCGGCCATGGTCGGCAGCCACTGCGCCATCGGGACGCCGCGGGTGCCGGGCAGGGTGCGGAAGGCGGTCTGCAGCAGGTGGTGGTGGGCGTTCACCAGCCCGGGGGTGACCACGCAGCCCGCGGCGTCGAGGGTCTCGACCCCCTCGGTCCGGTCGAACGAACGGATGCGCCCGTCGTCCCCGCACTGCACGTCCGCTCCGGCGAGCTCCTCGCCGGTGCCGGTCCAGACGGTCTGCGCACCAGTCACGTTCAGCACGGGCAGACCCTGGCAGGCCGGTGTTCCGAACAGGTTCCAGCTGTCGCCGCGCCGACACACCGGTGCAACGCGGCCTGCCTACCGTGCGGCCGTGACCGTCCGACTGCTCACCGAGCTCTCCGCCCCCGCCCTGCACGACCGCCTCGGCCCGGACAGCGTGCTGGTGCTGCCCGTCGGCGCGATCGAGCAGCACGGCCCGCACCTGCCCGTGGCCACCGACCTGATCACCGCCCAGGCGCTGGCCGAGCGGGCCGTCGCGGAGTTCGGCGACGCGCTGGACCTGTGGCTGCTCCCGCCGCTGGCCTACACCAAGTCCAACGAGCACGCCTGGTCGGCCGGCACCTTCTGGCTGTCGGCGGCCACCCTGACCGCGGTGCTGCACGACCTGGGGCGCAGCTTGGCCCGCACGCCGGCCCGGCGGCTCGCGTTCCTCAACGGGCACGGCGGCAACTCGGCGCTGCTGCAGGTGGTGGCGCGCGACGTCCGGCTGGAGACCGGGCTGCGCACCTTCACGCTGCACCCGCGGCTGCCGGCCGACCAGGGCGGGCAGAGCCCGGCCGGGGAGCTCGGGATGGGCGTGCACGGCGGGCACGACGAGACCTCGGTGATGCTGCACCTGCGCCCGGACCTGGTCGACATGTCCCAGGCCCGGCGATGGGTGCCCGAGCACCTGGCGGAGTACCGGCACGTGCGGTTCGGCGGCTCGGTCTCCTTCGGCTGGACGTCGGACGAGTTCGGGCCGGCCGGGGTGATCGGTGACGCCAGCACCGCGACCGCCGAGGCCGGCGAGCAGCGGGTCGCCGGCATGGTGGCCTACCTGGGGGAGGCGCTGGCCGAGGTGGCCCGCTTCGACCCGGCGCTGCCCCGGGGCTGACCGGAGGCGGGTTGACCCGCATGCGGGAAGGTTGAGCCGCGGGCGCACGCGGCTCAACCCTCCCCGGCCCGGGTTGACCCGGGCCAGCAGCGTGCGTCAGCGGCGGGCGGTGGCGGCCCGGGCGCTGGGCGGGGTGAGCCCGCGGGCGGTGAAGAAGCTGTCGCCGAGCTTGCCGGGGTTGAGCAGCCCGTGCGGGTCGCAGGTGGTCTTCAGCTCGACCACCTGGGCGGTGTCCCCGACGAACCCGCCCTCCTCGACCACGTAGCTGTGCGGGTTCATCACGATCAGCCCCAGCTCCCGGCAGAACGCGATCAGCTCCTCCAGGGACTCCTCGTGGTCGGGCAGCCCGACCAGCGGGGTGATGCCCAGCGGCCGGGTCCGGCCCGCCGACGTCGCGAACTCCACGTGCTGCAGGAACACCCCGGGGTAGCGGTCTCGCAGCGCGGCGACCTGGGCCAGGAACTCGCCGCGGTCGCTGGCGTACTCGCACTGCAGCCAGGACGACGTCGGCTCGGCCTTGCGGGCCCACAGGATGGTGTGGCTGAACGGGAACTGGCTGATGTGCGGCTTCGCCGACCAGTCGATCGTGCGCCCGCCGGCCGCGGTGACGCGTTCCCGCAGCGCCGCGACGTCCCCGCTGTCCACCCAGAGCAGCGCGACGTCCTCACCCGGTGAGTACAGGCCGGCGATCGGGGTGAGCATGGCCGCGCCGGTGGCCTCGTGCACCGAGCAGAGCCGGACGTGCAGGTCCCCGGCGACCAGGTCGAAGGCGAAGGCGGTGAGGGCCGGGAAGTCGCGGAAGGCGACGATCAGCGGCGTGTACTCGTGCGCCGGCACCAGCCGCATCTCGATCCGGGTGAGCACGCCGATGGTGCCGTAGGTGTGCAGCACCGGGCGCACGTTGTCGCCCTCCAGCCGTACGGTCCGCGGCTCCTCCTCCACGGTGAGCAGCTCGACGGCCAGGATGTTGTCGTCCCACAGGTCGCCGTTCGCCGCCGCTCCGATACCGCCCGACCCGCCGGAGATGAAGCCCGACGCGGTGGAGATCCGGTAGGTGCTGGGCATGACGGCGAGCTCCTGGCCACCGGCCAGCGCGGCGTCCTCGGCGTCCTTCACCACGGTGCCGGGCAGCACCGAGATCCGGCCGGGCTGGACGTCCAGCACCCCGGCGATGCCGCGGACGTCGATGACCACACCGCTCTGCAGCGGCAGCGACTGCCCGTAGTTGCCGGTGCCCGCGCCGCGCAGGGTGACCGGCACGCCCAGCCGGGCGGCGGTGGCCACGCAGGCGCGCAGCTCCTCGACGGTGGCCGGCCGCAGCACCGCGTCGACGGTGGTGTCGGCCAGCGCGTTCTCCAGCACGGGGGAGTACCAGGAGAAGTCCCGCAGGTAGGCGCTGGCCTCGGCGCCGCCGGGCACGACCCGGTCGGCGCCCAGCAGGCCGGCGAACACCGCGGCGGGCGTGTCCGGGGTCAGGTCGGTGACGGTCACGGTGGGGCTCCTCGGGACGCTGCGGTGGGTCGTACCCAGCCTGGTCGCGGGTCGTCTCGCTGCGGGGACGCCCGCGTTACGGCTGGGGGTCAGGGGCCGGGTCAGGGGCCGGGTCAGGGCTGCCGGGCGGCGAGCACCCGGCCGGCCTCGCGCGCCGCGCCGGGGTTGGCCACGCCCGCGCGGGAGCCGGCCAGCTTGGCCCGGATGTGCTCGCCGACGGTGATCGGCGGGAAGGGCGTGCCGCCGTCGGCGTCCCGGCAGGTCGGCAGCGTCTCGATGACCGCGTCGACGTCGCCGTCGTGGAAGTACGCCGCCGAGCGGCGGCGCTCGATCCGGCCGTCGACGACGGGCGGCTTGACCCGGTGCAGCGTGGACAGCCAGCGCTCGTTGGTCCAGCGGGCCATCAGGTCGCCGAGGTTGACCAGCAGCGCGCCGTCGGCGGGGGAGACGTCGTGCCAGTGCCCGTCGCGGCCGAGCACCTGCAGGCCGCGCACCTGATCGGCCCAGAGCACGGTGACGATGCCGTAGTCGGTGTGCTCGCCCATGCCGGTGAGGTCGCCGTCGAGGGTGACCTCACCGGGCGGCAGCGCGTAGTTGTTCATCCGCAGCACGTCCAGGCTGTGGCCGGTGTACCGGTCGAAGAAGCCGGGCGGCAGGTCGAGGGCGTCGGCGAACAGCGTGGTGAGCGTGCGCGCCACCCGGCCGGCCTCGGCGAACCAGGCGGACACGGCCGGCCGGAAGCCGGGGGCCTCGGCCGGCCACACGTTCTCCGGGTAGTCGGCCACGGGCAGGTCGAGCCCGGGGTGGTCGGAGACGGCGGCGCCGACGTTGAACGCCTCGAAGAAGTCGTGCATCCGGTTGGCCGGCGCGAGCCCGAGGCTCAGGCTCAGCGACTCGGTCTTCGGGGCGGTGTAGCCGCGGTTGACCTCCGGCGGCGTCCGGTAGCCGCCCTTCACCTCGGCCGGCAGGGCGAAGAACTCGTCGAGCGCGGCGGCGAAGGCGTCGGTGACGTCGGCATCGACGCCGTGGCCGACGACCTGGACGAAGCCGACGGTGCGGGCCGCCTCGTCGAAGGCCCGGGCCGCGGCCTGCCGCTGGGCGGCCGAGCCACCGGGGTCGACGTAGGCGGAGATGTCGACGGTGGGCACGGTCAAGGCGGTCATCGGTGTCCTCCTGAGGTCAGCCGCCACACCCGGTCGCGGCTCATCGGCAGGTCGTGCGGCCGGACGCCGAGGGCGTCCCGGACGGCATTGGCGATGGCCGGGGCCACCGGGTTGTAGGGGGCCTCGCTCATCGACTTGGCGCCGCGCGGGCCCAGCGCGTCGTACGTGTCGGCGAACAGCACCCGGGTGGGCGGCACGTCGCCCAGCTGCGGGGTGCGGTAGTCGCGGAAGCCGCGGGTGAGCACCTCACCGTCGGTGATCACCAGCTCCTCCTGCAGCGCCGAGCCGATCGCCTGGGCGACCCCGCCCTCGACCTGCCCGCGCAGCTGCTCGGGGTTGAGCACCACCCCGGCGTCCACGGCCTGCACGGAGTCGAGCAGCCGCACCTCGCCGCTGGCGGGGTGCACCGCGACCCGGACGGCGTGCACGTTGAACGCCACCGACCGGCCGGTGCCGGTGTTCTGGCCGGTGCCGATCAACGGGTCGTCCAGCCGGGTGAGCGCGGCCGGCCCGCCGAGGGCGTCCAGCTGCCGGCGCACCTCCTCCGCGGCGTGCTGCACCGCCTGGCCGGCGACCACCGACCCGGTCGACCCGAAGGCGCCGGAGTCGTAGCCGGAGGTCGCCGTGTCGGAGGTGACCAGCCGGACCCGGTCGGGGGAGACGCCGAGGACGTCGGCGACCAGCTGGGTGTGCACCGTCGCCGTGCCGTTGCCGAACTCCGCCGTCCCCACCTCGACGGTGGCGGTGCCGCCCGGGTCGAGCACGACCCGGGCGTGCGAGTGGTGCCCGCGCGGCGGGATGGTGGCGATCATCGCCAGCGCCATCCCCGCGCCGACCGCCCAGCCCGCACCGTTCGGCGCCGGGGTCGCCCGTTCGGCGAGCGCCCGCTCGGCCAGGTCCAGGCACTGGTCCAGCCCGTAGCTGCCGAAGGCCAGGTCGGTGTTCGGGTAGCCGTCGACCACGAACGGGTCGCCGGGGACGACGACGTTGCGCCGGCGCAGGTCGAAGGGGGAGATGCCCACCTCGCGGGCCAGCTCGTCCAGCGCGGACTCGATGGCGAACACCACCTGGCCCAGGCCGTAGCCGCGGAACGCGCCGCTGGGCGGGTTGTTGGTGTAGACGGCCTCGGCGTCCACCCGCTTGTTCGGGCACCGGTAGACCGCCACCGACTCGTGCACGCCGTGGTACATGACGCCGGGGCCGTGGTTGCCGTAGGCGCCGGTGTCGCTGAGCACGTCGACGTGCAGCGCGGTGAGCCGGCCGTCGGCATCGGCGCCGGCGGCCACGGTGACCCGCATGGGGTGGCGCATCGGCACGGCGGTGAACTGCTCCTCCCGGGTCAGCTCCAGCTGCACCGGCCGCCGGTCGCCGCGCTCGGCCAGCCGCAGCGCCGCCAGCGCGACCACGTCCTCGACCAGCAGCTCCTGCTTGCCGCCGAACCCGCCGCCGACCCGCGCCGCGACCACCCGGACGCCGCCCGGGTCGCGGCCGAGCACCCGGGCCAGCTCGTCGCGGACGAGGAAGGGCACCTGCGTGCTGGTGCGCACCACCAGGGTGCCGTCGTCGTCGACCCAGGCCCGGGCGCCGTGGGTCTCCAGCGCGGCGTGGGTGACCCGCGCGCTGGTCCAGGTGCCCCGGACGGTGTGCGCCGCCGACGCGAGCGCCGCCGGCACGTCGCCGACCTCGCCGTGGGAGGCGGCGACGACGTTGCGCCCGGGCTCGGCGATCCGGGAGGCGACGGCGTCCTTGTCCCCGTGCAGCAGCGGTGCGCCCGGTGCCCGGGCCGCCTCCGGGTCGAACACCGCCGGCAGCGGCGCGTACTCGACCGCGACCAGCGTGGCCGCCCGCTCGGCGAGGGCGGCGGAGACCGCCACCACCGCGGCCACCCGCTGCCCGCGGAACCGCACCACGTCGTCGAACAGCCGGGTGTCGTCGGGGTCGTCGAGCCGGTTCTCGTGCCGCCCGGTGGAGTAGAGCACGTCGGGGGCGTCGGCGGCGGTGAGCACCAGCTCGACGCCGGGCAGCGCGGCCGCGCGCGAGGTGTCGACGGCGACGACGCGGGCGTGCGCCTGGTCGGCGCGCACCAGCCGCACGTGCAGCACCCCGGCGTCGGGCAGGTCGAGGGTGTACGGCTCGCGGCCGGTGACCACCCGCCGTCCGGCGGGGGCGGCGAGCGACGAGCCGACCGCGCCGCAGCCCGTGGTGGTCACGTTGCACCGGCCGGCGAGCGCGTCGCGGATGGACCGGTAGCCGGTGCAGCGGCACAGGTTGCCCTTGAAGGCCCGCTCCGGCTCGGCGACCTCGACGGTGCCGTCCGGCCCGGCCAGCGCCGTCGCGGTCACCACCCACCCCGGGGTGCAGAAGCCGCACTGGAAGCCGGCCGCCTCGGCGAACCGGCGCTGCACCGGCGACGGCTGCTCCGGGGTGCCCAGCCCGGCGGCGGTGGTCACCGACCGGCCGGACGCGCGGACGGCGGGGGTGACGCAGGAGTGCACCGGCGACCCGTCCAGCAGCACCGTGCACGCGCCGCAGTCGCCGGTGTCGCACCCCTTCTTCACCGCGGTGCCCCCGCACTGGCGGATCCAGGTGCGCAGGCACTGACCGGGCGCGGGCGCGCCGGCGACGTCGGCCCCGTCGAGGTTCACGCCGCCACCCCCGCGAGCTCGGCGCAGACCTCGACGGCGAGCCGGGCGGTCTGCGCGGCCCGCCAGTCGGGGGCGCCGTGCACGTCGGCGTACCAGCCGACCGCGGCGCCGGCGTCGGCCACCGCGTCGCGCACCGCCCGCTCGTCGGGCTCCGGCGGCAGGGTGAGGACGACCGGCCGGGGGACCGCGGCGGTCAGGGTGAGCACCACGGCGTCCGGGTCGCGGCGGCCGATCACCAGGGCGGCGCTGCGGCCGTGGCTGGTCAGCGAGGCGCGGCCGAACGCGGTCGGTGCCCGCAGCGCGGCGCCGGGCAGGTCGACCGCCCGCAGCACCTCGCCGGGTCGCAGGTCCACGGTCTGCGCACCGGTCACGAACGCGGCGACCGGCGTGCGCCGCTCCCCGCCGTCGGGGGTCCAGAGCACGGCCTCGCCGTCCAGGGCGGCGGTCAGGGCGGTCATCGCACCGGCCGGCAGCCCGAGGCAGATGTTCCCGCCCACCGT
Organism: Modestobacter roseus; assembly: GCF_007994135.1. NCBI lineage: Bacteria > Bacillati > Actinomycetota > Actinomycetes > Geodermatophilales > Geodermatophilaceae > Modestobacter > Modestobacter roseus. The sequence continues at coordinate 1,539,357 of NZ_VLKF01000001.1, read as the reverse complement.
CGCGGCCGCGGCCACCTTCGAGGACATGAGCAGCGCGTCGGCGCACTGCCCGGCCAGCACCGGGTCGGGCCAGGGCGCCTGGCGGGCCTGCGCGACGGTGCAGGTGGCGGCCAGCCGCAGCCCGCCGTCCGGCAGCGGCTCCCACGGCGGCCAGCCGGCGGTGGTGAGGTCGACCAGCCCGGTGACCTCCGGCGTGGACACCGAGAACAGCCAGGTGCCACCGGCCAGCAGGTGCTCACCGGGCGCCAGCGCGAGGCTGCCCCGGTCGGTGGCGTTGCGGTGGCTCTCCACCCAGGCGAGGTCCATCACTCCACCTCCGCGAGCTGGTCGTAGGTGGCGCTGATCGCGGCGATGCGGTCGCGCCCGGCGCGGCCCACGCGGGTGAGCACGCCGTCGGCGAGCACCGCCACCAGGCTCATGGCGGCGGCGTAGGAGTCGTAGGCCAGCGCGCCCTGGACGGGGCAGGGCAGCCAGACCCGGGCGGCACCCGCGTGCCCGGCGGCGGTCGGGTCACCGAGCAGCACCACGTCGGCGCCGGTCGCCGCGGCCGCGGTCAGGAACCCGGCGAAACCGGCCGGCCGGCGGCGGAAGCCGACGGCGACCACCGCGTCGCCGGGGCCGAGGTCGGCCAGCTCCTCACCGACCACCTGCCCGGGCAGTGGCGCGAGCGCGACCCGGGGGCGGGCCTGGACCAGCTGCTCGCGCAGGTGCAGCGCCACCGGGTGGCTGTTGCGCCAGCCGGCGACGAGCACCGACCGCGCCCCGGCGAGCACCGCGACGGCGTCGGCCACCGCCGGCGGGCCGATCGCGGCCGCGACCGCCGCCCCCTCCGCCTCGGCGTGCGCGGCGAGGTCCGGTGGGCCGGGCACCCGCCCCGGCTCGCCGGCGCTGCGCAGCGCGCGCAGGTGCTCTCGGACCTCGTCGAAGCCGGTGAAGCCCAGCGAGCGGAACAACCGGCTCATCGTCGCCTTCGACACCCCGGCCAGCGCCGCCAGCTCGGCCGCCCGGTAGATGGCCAGGTCGTCCAGGTGGGCCAGCAGCGTCTCGGCCGCGCGCCGCTCCTGGGCGGTGAGCTCCGGGCGGCGGCGGGCGATCCGCGCGTCGATCCGCTCGTCGGTCCGCAGCCCGGTGCTCGGTCCGCTCACGGCTGCCACCTCGCCGCGACGGCGCGCACGGCGGCCTCGAAGGCGTCCAGGCCGCGGGCGACGTCGACCTCGCGGACGTCCTCGTCGGGGGAGTGGCTGATGCCGTCGGCGCAGCGCAGGAACAGCATGCCGACGTCGGTGACCGCGGCCAGCGCCATGGCGTCGTGGCCGGCGCGGCTCCACAGCCCCATCGGCTCGGCGGCGCCGAGGTCGTCGGTGGCGCGGATGCCGTCGACGACGGCCTGCTGCAGCCAACCGGCGCACGCGGCGGCGGGCGCGCGGTGGTTCTCCACCACCTCCAGGCCGAGGCCGCGCCGGTCGCAGATCGCGGTGATCTCGGCGTGCATCGCGGCCCACATGCCGTCGCGCGCCTCGTCGGTCGCGGCGCGCAGGTCGAGGGTGAGGTCGGCCCGGCCGGGGATGACGTTGACCGCGCCGGGCCGGACCTCGAGCCGGCCGACGGTGGCGATGGTGTCGCTGGCCCGGGCCAGCCGCTCGATCGCGACCACCGCCTCGCTCGCCCCGACCAGCGCGTCGCGGCGGCGCTCCCAGGGGGTGCCGCCGGCGTGCCGGGCCTCGCCGGTCACCGTGAGCCGGAAGCGCCGGGCCCCGGCGATGGCGGTGACGTAGCCCAGCGACCGGTCGGCGGCCTCCAGCAGCGGCCCCTGCTCGATGTGCGCCTCCAGGTAGCCGACCAGCTCGTCGGGCCGGCGGGCGGCGTCGCCGACGCGGGCCGGGTCCAGCCCGAAGTCGGCGAACGCCTGGCGCAGGGTCACGCCGTCCGCGTCGCGCAGGTCCTCCCACGAGGTGTCCCAGGTGCCGGCGACCGCCTGGCTGCCCAGCAGCGCCTTGCCGAACCGGGCGCCCTCCTCGTCGCCGAACCCGACCACCTCCAGCGCGAAGGGCAGCTCGGTACCGCGCAGCCGCTCGGCGACCGCGACGGCCATGACCACCCCGAGCATCCCGTCGAAGCTGCCGGCGTCGGGCACGGTGTCCAGGTGCGAGCCGAGCACCAGCGCCGGCTGACCGGGCGTGGTGCCCTCCCGGCGGCCCCACTGGTTGCCGGCGGCGTCGGTCCAGGTGCGCAGCCCGGCCTGCTGCATCCAGCCGGCGGCGAGCCGGTTGGCTGCGGCGTGCTCCGGGGTGAGGTGCAGGCGCGCCAGGTGGTGCGGGTCGGCGGAGAGCCGGTCCAGCTCGGCGCAGCGGGCCAGCACCTCGGCGGCGGTCGTGGTCAGGGGTGTGGTCATGATGCGTAGACCTCGCGCGCGGCGCCGACGCCGCCGCCGCCGGTCACCCGGACGCCGTAGCTGCGCAGCACCTGCTCGAGGGCGGCCAGCGTGGTGAGCACCGCGTCCCGCCGGGCGTTGAAGCCCATCGTGCCGATCCGCCACACCCGCCCGTGCAGCGGGCCGAAGGAGGTGCCGATCTCGATGCCGAAGTCGGTCAGCAGCGCCTCGCGGACCCCCTCGCCGGGCACCCCGTCGGGGATGTGCACCGCGACGACGTTGGTCATCTTGTGCGCGACGTCGCCGAAGACCTGCAGCCCCAGGCCGCCGACGCCGGCGAGCATCGCCCGCCCGTGCAGGTCGTGCCGGGCGACGGCGGCGTCCAGGCCCTCCTCGACCAGCAACCGGGCGCACTCCCGCGCCGCGTAGAGCATGGTGGCGGCCTCGGTGTGGTGGTTGAGCCGCCGCGGGCCCCAGTACTCCATGATCTGCGCGAGGTCGAGGTAGTTCGAGGCGATCCGGGTGCCGCGGTCGGCGTCGTCGTCGGCCCGGATGCCGGCCTCGACGTGCGTGCGGCCCTCGATCAGCGCGGCCGCGCGCGGCGACAGGGTGATCGGCGCGCTGCCCGACGGGCCACCCAGGCACTTCTGCAGGCCGGCGGTGACGACGTCGATGCCCCAGGCGTCGGTCTCGAACGGGTTGCCGCCGAGGGAGGCGGTGGCGTCGCAGTAGAGCAGCACGTCGTGCCGGCGGCAGATCTCCCCGAGCTCCGCGAGCGGCTGGCACATGGTGGTGGAGGTGTCGCCCTGGACGACGGCGACCAGCTTCGGCCGCACGCGGACGACGGCCTCCTCGACCGCCTCCGCGCGCACCACCTCGCCCCAGGGCACCTCGACGGTGTGCACCTCGGCGCCGCAGCGGGCGGCGATCTCGGTGAGCAGCGCGCCGAACCGGCCGAACACCGGCACCAGCACCCGGTCACCCGGCTCCAGCAGCGAGACCAGCGCCGCCTCGATACCGGCGCGGGAGGTGCCGTCGACCAGGAAGGTCTGCTCGTTGGCGGTGCGGAACACCTCCCGGTAGAGCGCCATCGTCTCGTTCATGGTCGCGGTCATGAACGGGTCGAACTGGCCGACCAGCTGGGCCGACATCGCCCGCAGCACGCGGGGGTCGACGGTGATCGGGCCGGGGCCCATCAGCAGCCGGGGCGGCACGCTCAGCTCGCCGGGCGGGACCATCAGGCGCTCCTCTCCAGCTGGGTGCCCCAGCCGGGGTCGGGCAGATCGGGGTCGACGAGGCGGCCGCGCACCAGGGTGTGCGTGACGCGGCCGGGGAGGGTCAGCCCGTCGTAGGCCGAGACCGGGTTGCGGTGCGCCAGCCGTGCGGCGTCGACGACGGTGGCGGCGGCGGTGTCGTGCACGACCAGGTCGGCGTCGGCCCCGACCGCGATCCGGCCCTTGCGGCTCAGCCCGACCAGGTCGGCGGTGTTCTGCGAGGTCCACCGGCTGACGTCGGCGACGTCGATGCCGCGGCGGGCGGCCTCGGCGGCCAGGGCGGTGAACCCGACCTGGAGGCCGGAGACCCCGCCCCAGGCCTGCTGCAGGTCGCCGTCGCCGCGGTTCTTCTCCTCGGCCGTGGCGGGGGAGTGGTCGCTCACCACGCAGTCGACGACGCCCGCGCGCAGCGCCGACCACAGCTCGTCGCGGTTGCCGGCGTCCCGGATCGGCGGGCAGCACTTGAACTGCGGGGCGGCGTCGGGGATCTGCTCCGCGGTGAAGGTCAGGTAGTGGTGGCAGGTCTCCACGGTGACCGGCAGCCCCTCGTCGCGGGCGGCCTGCAGCAGCGGTAGCGCCCGGGCGCTGGACAGGTGCAGCACGTGCACCCGGGCGCCGGTCTCCCGGGCGCCGTCGACCACCTGCTGGATGGCGGCGGTCTCGGCGTCGTCGGGGCGGCTGAGCAGGAAGTCGGCGTAGGCGCGGCTGGGCCGCGCCGGGGCGGAGGCCAGGACGGCGGCGTCCTCGGCGTGCACGATCACCAGGCCGCCGAAGCCGGCGACGGTGCGCAGCGCGCGCGTGAAGCCGGCCCCGTCCAGCGGCGGGAACTCGTCGACGCCGCTGGGGGAGAGGAAGCACTTGAAGCCGAAGACCCCGGCGTCCCACAGCGGCTCGAGCTCGCCGGCGTTGCCCGGCACCGCGCCGCCCCAGAAGCCGACGTCGACGGCGAGCTGGCCGCGGGCGGCCTCCTGCTTGCGGCGCAGGTGCCCGACGGTGGTGGTCGGCGGCAGGGAGTTCAGCGGCATGTCCACGAGGGTGGTGACCCCGCCCAGCGCGGCGGCCCGGGTGGCGGTGGCGAAGCCCTCCCAGTGCGTGCGACCCGGCTCGTTGACGTGCACGTGGGTGTCGACGACGCCGGGCAGCAGGGTGGCGGTGTCCGGCACCTCCAGGGCGCCGTCGGCGGGGCTGTCGTGGGGGTCGATCGCGCTGATCCGGCCGTCGGCGATGCGCACCGTGGCCGGGCGGACCGCGTCGCCGACGAGCACCCGCCGCGCGCGCACGGCAGTGGGGCTGGCCGTCACGCGAACGCCGGGACGGCGGTCCAGGCGCGGGGCTCCGCGGGGACGCCGGCGCGCTGCAACGTGGCCTGGATCAGCCCGTAGGGCCGGTCGGCGGCGAGGAACACCGTGCCGCCGTTGGTCAGCTCGAACGGGCTCAGGTCGACCTCGAAGTGGTGCTTGTTCGGGCAGCTGATCCGCACCTCGGCGACCTCCGGGACGGCGTCCATCGCCGCCGCACCCATGGCGTGCATGGTCTGCTGCAGCGCGAGGCTGTGCGTGCCGGCGAAGGCGTCGACCAGCGCGGTCCGCACGCCGGTGTGGGCGGCGTCCCAGTCGACGTCGGTGCCGGAGTACCGCCACCAGGCGGTCACGCTGGTGGCCAGGATCCGGTCGTCGGTCTCGGCCAGCGTGGTGAACCGGTCGCGCGGGAACCCGGAGAACTCGCTGCCGGTGCTCTTGAGCACGGTCAGGCCGGTGAGCCCGCCGAGCACGAAGGTCTCCGCGCCGTCGGTCTGCACCACCGCGGTGCGGGTCTCCCGGCCGGTGCGGGCGAAGGAGTGGCCGGCGCCGCCGGTGCCGGCGCCGATGCGCTCCCAGGCGTACTGCTCCGCCGACATCTGGGTGCCCGTCACCCAGGGCTGAGCACGCCAGTGGTCGGCCAGCAGCAGCAGGAATGCCTCGGGGGAGGCCACGCCGTGGGACCGGGCGAGCGCGTAGACGGTGTTCTTCTGGGTGTCCGTGGCGTGCACGTGCCCGTTGTCGCCGTCGGCGTAGGCGGCGGCGAAGTCCCCGCGCAGCTGGGTGCTGACGTTCAGGTCGGCGATCGCGTGCACCGGGGTGTCCCGCTCGATCCGGACCAGCCGGCACTCGGCCTTGCCGTACTGGTTCGGGCCCAGCACGTAGGGGCCGGGCAGGGAGGTGTTGCTGCTCATCAGGACCCCCGGTAGGTGGTGTAGGCGAACGGGCTCAGCAGCAGGGCCACGTGGTGGTGCTCCCCGGGGGTGGCGGTGAACGCCACCGTCACCTCGGGGTGGAAGGTCTCGCGCTGCTGGGCGGCGAACCACGCGCCGGTCGCGAACCGGAGGGTGGAGTCGCCCGCCGGCAGCTCGCCGTCGGGGCGCCAGCGCCCGTCGTCGTCGGTGCGGCCGGTGGTGGTGCTGCCGTCAGGGCCGGTCAGGACGACGTCGACGCCGGCCGCGGGCCGGCCGAGGACGGCGTCCAGGACGTGGGTGCTGAACGTGCTCACGGGGTGAGGAGGCCTTCCAGTCGGAGCAGGGCGATCTCGGTCAGCTGGCCGCGGGTGACCGCGAGCTCGGTGGCGGGGTCGTTGGTCAGCCGCTGCTCGAGGAGGTCGAGCAGCTCGGGACCGGTGCGCCCGGCGGCGCGGACCAGGTAGATGCGGCCGAAGCGCTCCTCGTAGCGCCGGTTGCCCTCGGCCAGCCGGTGCCGCAGGTGGGCGTCGGCGGGGTCCACCCCGGCCTGCTCGCGGCTGGACAGCGCAGCGCCCGGGCCGCCACCGGCCGCCCGCTCACCGATGCGGGGGTGGTCGGCCAGGGCGGTGCTCACCTCGGCGTCGGTCCAGCCGGCCGCCTGCGCGCGCGCCGCGGTCAGCAGCGCCTCGACGCTGCCGTGCGGCCGGCCGTCGACCAGCGCCGACACGAAGGAGGGCACGGCGGCGCACTGCCGGACCAGCGCCCCGGCCTCGGTGACCGGCAGCTGGTCGAACTCGGCGATGCGCACCGGACGACCGTAGGAAACCGGCGTTTCAGCCGCGTTGCGTTCGTTTCAGCGTCGTGTGTCCTGGTGCCCCGTTGTCCTGCATCCTCGTCCGGCTCGACCCGCGCCGGGCAGGGTGGAGCCGCGTGCGCCCGCGGCTCCACCCTGCCCGGCGCGGCTCAACCCGGGCCGGGACGCCCCGCGGCGAGGGCGAGCAGGTCGCGGTCCCGCCCCGCCGCGGCCACCAGGCAGACGCCGGCGGGGAGGCCGTCGGCGGTGCGGACCGGCAGGCTCACCGCGGGCAGCCCGGCGATCCCGGCCAGGCAGGTCAGCCGCATCGTCGCGGTCCGGTTCTCCGGGGTGGCGCCGGTCGCGGCCGGCGGTGCCACCGAGGGCGCGCTGGGCAGCACCAGCACCCGGTCACCGACCAGCTCGCGCAGCCGCAGCCGGGCGTCGTCCAGCACCGCGCGAGCGCCGGTGGCGGTACCGGCGTCGACGGTGGCGGCGTGCGCGAACCGGGACCGCACGTCGGCGCCGAGCACGTCCAGCCGGCCGTCCAGCCAGGGGCCGTGGGCCGTCCAGGCCTGGGCGGCCTGCCAGGTCTGGAAGGCGGTGCGCCAGTCGTCGAGCCGGTCCAGCGGGAGCTGCACCTCGGCGGCGCCGGCGGCCGTGGCCCAGGCGCGCACCGCCGCGGCGACGTCGGGCTCGGCCAGGTCGAGCAGGCCGGAGGCGACCACCAGGTCGTCGGCGCCGCCGGGGGACCCGGGGGGCAGCAGGACGTCGCCCACCGCCTGCAGCAGGTCGGCCGACCGGGTCAGCCAGCCCACCGTGTCGAAGTCCGGGGCGAGCGGCAGCAGCCCGGTGCGGTCGACGGCGCCGTGCGTGGTGCGGATGCCGTGCAGCCCCTGGTAGGCCGCCGGTACGCGGATCGACCCGCCGGTGTCGGTGCCCAGGCCGATCGTGGCGTGCCCCAGGCCGACGGCGGTGGCGCTGCCGCTGGAGGAGCCGCCCGGCAGCCGGTACGGCGCGGCCGCGTTCGGCGGGGTGCCGGAGTGGGCGTTCGCGCCGGCCAGCGAGTAGGCGAACTCGTCGGTGCGCGCGATGCCCCGGACGGCGGCGCCGGCGTCGAGCAGCCGGGCCACGGCGCCGGCGTGCGCGGACTCGACCGGCGCCTGGGCCAGCCAGGCCGGGTTACCGGCCCCGACGGCGTGCCCGGCCACCGCGTACAGGTCCTTGACCGCCACGGTCTGGCCGGCCAGCGGGCCCTCGTCGCGGGGGTGCACGCCCGGCGGCGGCACCAGCGGGTCGCCGACCACCCGCCAGACGCGGCTGTCCAGCGCCGGGGCCGGCACGGAGACGTGCGCGGCCGTGACCTGCCAGCCGCCGTGCTCGAGCACCCCGGCGGCGCGGGCCCAGAGCTGGGTCATCAGCCCCCGGCCGCCCCGGGCCAGCTCGGTGACCACCACGACGAGGGCGTGGTCGGCGTCGACGACCTGGACGTGGGTCTGCACCACGGTGCGCCGCGGGGCGCCGCCGCGGGCGGTGCGGAACGCGGCGATCGCCTCGTGCCCGACCAGGACGCCCTCGGCGTCGGCGCGCAGGGTCGCGGGCCCCGGGGCGAAGAGCCGGTCGAGGGTGGCGACGTCGTCGGCCATCAGCGCGGCCTCGTAGGCGGCGACCGCGTCGAGCAGACCGGCGGGCGGGGGAGCGGCGGTCACCCGAAGTCGGCCTTGCGGATGGTGGCGTGCACGCCCTTGACGACGTCGACCACCTGGCTGATCCGGAAGTCGGTGGCGGCGGAGAGGTAGGCGTAGGCCAGCCGCGGGTCCATCCCGAACCGGGCCTGCAGCAGGGCGATCGCCGCGCGCACGCAGTGCTGCACCGCGGCATCGAGGTCCTCGTCGAGGCCCGTCGGCACCAGGAACTCCGCCGTCTCGGCCAGCGGACCGGCCAGTTCGCCGAACTGCCGCAGGGCGTCCTCCCGGGCGACGACGTCGAAGCGCAGCGTGGCGCGCAGGCTGCCCTCCAGTGCGGTCAGGCTGACCTCGCCGTCGCCCTGGGCGAAGTGCGGGTCGCCGACGTAGGCGAGCGCGCCGTCGACCTGCACCGGCAGGTAGAGGGTGCTGCCGGCGGTCAGCAGGGCGATGTCGATGTTGCCGCCGTGCGGGCCGGGCGGCACCGAGTGCGGCCGCTCGCGGCCCGGCACGGCGATGCCCATGACCCCCAGGAACGGGCGCAGCGGGAACCGCACCGAGCGCTCGCCCCCCTCGGTCAGTGGCAGCAGGCCCGACGCGCCGTCCGCGCTGACGGTCGCGAAGGCGCTGTACAGGGCCTCGGCGTCCCGGGGGTACTCCCCGGCCAGGGCACCCCGGCCGTGCCGGTTGGAGATGACGCCGTAGGGCACCCGCGGGGTGGCGTCCAGGACGGTCACCGCCAGCAGGTCGCCCACCCGGGCACCGTCGACGGCGATCGGCCGGCTCACCACGTGCGGCCCGTCGACCCCGAAGCGGTGCGGTGCCTCGCTGGCCGCCAGCGCGACCGCGTCCTCGAGCACCTCGGTCGCGCCGTGCCGGGCGAAGTACCGGGCCGGGTCGCGCCCCTGGTCCTCCAGGATCCCCTCGTGGCTCACCGTGTCCACGGTGACGTCGGTCCCGGGGGCGACGGTGAGCACCGGGGCGTCCGCCGCGCAGGGCAGCCGGCCCCACAGCACGTGCTCCGGCGTCGAGGGCAGGTAGGTGGCCGCCGGGATCGGGCCGTGACCGGGCTGGAGGACGGGCCCGGGCTGCAGGACGGGGTCGGTCATCGGCCGGACGCTAGGTGACCGGTGTTTCGGCGGTGTTCCGGATCGGGACGGCTGCGGGCCGCTCGGTCGACCCGACCTCGGCGAGGAAGGCCGCCAGCGTGCGGGCCGGCCGCCCGGTCACCTGCTCGACGGTGCCGGCGACGGGGGTGAAGCTGCCGCGGCGCACCCGGTCGTAGGTCAGGGCGAGGAGGTCTCGGTCGAAGCCCTCGGTGCCGGTGAGGGCCTCCTCGACGGTCACCTCGCGGTGCACCACCGGACCGCCGGCGACGCCGGAGAGCAACTCGGCGGTGCGCGGCAGGGTGAGCGCCTCGGGGCCGGTGAGCTCGTGGACCCGTCCGCTGTGCCCCGGCTCGAGCAGGGCGCGCTCGGCCACCGCCGCGATGTCCCGGGCGTCGATCCATGCGATGGCCGCGCCCCCGTCGGGGAACGGCAGCTCCCCGCCACCGGCGAGCAGGTCCCGGTAGAACCGTGGGTCGGTGAAGACCTGCATGAACCAGCTCGGCCGCAGCACGGTCCAGCTGTGGCCGCTGACCTCCACCGCGCGCTCGACCCGGACCGCCCAGCCGTCCGGGTCGGGGTCGTCCGCGGCCTGCTCGGACAGCAGGACGACGTGCGCCCGGGGTGGGACCTGGTCGAGCAGGGCACCGACCAGCTCCGGGGTGTCCGGGCGGTCGGGCCGGACGAGGTAGACGGCGTCGACGCCCTGGACCGCACCGCGCCACCCGGCCGGGTCGTCCCAGGAGAAGGCGGTCGGCCGGACGCCCGCGGCGGTGACCGTGGCCGGGTCGCCGCTGCCGCCGAGCACCTCCACGCCCGCCCGGGCGGCGAGCAGCTCCGCCAGCGGGCTCCCGGTCTTGCCACGGACGCCGGTGACCAGGACGCGGGTCGGGTGGGTTGCTGCGCTGGGAGCCGGCACGGTGTTCTCCTCCGATTGGTTGAGCCACTGAAGTAATTCGGCTCATGCAAGCACAAACACATGAGTCACTCAAGTAATCTCGGGACCGTGACCGACCTCGACCAGCAGCTGTGGGACTTCGTCTACGGCTACGACGCGGCCTACGACCGGGCGGCGCAGCAGGCCGGGCTCAGCGCGGCCCAGGCCTGCCTGCTCGACCAGCTGACCGGGGGCAGCAGCACGATGGGGGAGCTCGCGACCGTGCTGCTGTGCGACGCCTCCAACGTCACCCAGCTGGTCACCCGGCTGCAGGCCCGCGGGCTGGTGACCCGCGAGCCCGACCCGGCCGACCGGCGGGTCAAGCGGGTGTCGATCACCCCGGCGGGCCGCCGCGAGCACCGCGCCGTCCGGCGGGCCTTCACCTTCCCGGCCGACAGCGTGGGCCGGCTCACCGCGGCCGAACGGCAGCTGCTGTCCGGGCTGCTGGCGACGATGCGGGCCCCCGCGCGTCCTGACCGGCGGCATCCGCGGAGGCGGCGGGGGTGGCGTCACCGGGGATGGCGGGAAACCACTCGCGCGGCGATGAGTCCGGGGTCCACGCTCGGTCCCACCTCTGACGAGATGCCCACGGTCACCCGAGGTGAGGAAGCCGATGACCACCACCCGACCCCCGCTCGCCATCGACGCCAGCGGGCTCGGCAAGTCCTTCGGCGGGACCCGCGCGGTCGCCGGGGTCGACCTGGCCGTCCCCGCCGGCACCGTCTACGGGGTGCTGGGCCCCAACGGCGCCGGGAAGACCACCACCATCCGGATGCTGGCCACGCTGATCCCGCCGGACACCGGGAGCGCCCAGGTGCTCGGGCACGACATCGTGGCCGAGGCGGACACGGTGCGCGGGCTGGTCAGCCTCACCGGGCAGCTCGCCTCCGTCGACGAGGAGCTCACCGGCCGGGAGAACCTGGTGCTGCTCGGCCGGTTGCTCGGGTACTCCCGAGCCGCCGCCCGCGACCGCGCGGACGAGCTGCTCGATGCCTTCGACGTCGCCGAGGCCGCCGGCCGGCTGGTCAAGCACTACTCCGGGGGCATGCGCCGCCGCTTGGACATCGCGGCGAGCATCGTCGTCACGCCGCCGCTGGTGTTCCTCGACGAGCCGACCACCGGGCTCGACCCGCGCTCCCGCAACCAGGTCTGGGAGATCGCCCGGGCGCTGGTCGCCGAGGGCACGACGATCCTGCTCTGCACCCAGTACCTGGAGGAGGCCGACCAGCTCGCCGACGGGATCGCCGTCATCGACCGGGGCCGGGTGATCGCCGAGGGCACGCCCGCGGACCTCAAGGCATCGGTCGGCACCGGGTCGCTGCACGTCCGGCTCGCCGACCCCGCGCACCGGGCCGCCGCCGCGGAGCTCCTGGACCGCGTGGTCGGGCCGGTGGTGCTGGCGGGCGACCCCACGGCGCTGTCGGCGACCGGGGCCGACCCCGAGCGCGCGGCGCTCGCCGTCGCCGAGCTGGCCCGGGCGGGCACCCCACCGGCGCACTTCGCCCTCCAGCAACCGACCCTCGACGAGGTCTTCCTGGCGCTCACCGGCCACGCCGCCGAGGAGGCGACGTCCGACACCACCCCCTCCGACGTCCGGCAGGAGCAGCTGTCATGACCACCACCACCGGCACGTCCGGCGTCGCGGACACCGCCGCGGTCCGCCGGGCCATCTCCGCCACCCCACGGCCACCCCGGCCCGGGCCGCTGTCGACCGCGGTGACGTTCGGCTGGCGGGGGATGCTCAAGGTCAAGCACGTGCCCGAGCAGCTGCTGGACGTCACCGTCACCCCGGTGATGTTCCTGCTGATGTTCACCTACCTGTTCGGCGGCGCGATCGCCGGCTCCACCAGCGCCTACCTGGACTACACGCTCCCCGGCCTGCTGGTCATGTCGGTGCTCTTCACCACCGTGTACTCCGGCGTCGCGCTGAACACCGACCTGACCAAGGGGGTCGTCGACCGGTTCCGCTCGCTGCCCATCTGGCGGCCGGCCCCGCTGGTGGGCTCGCTGCTCGGGGACAGCGTCCGCTACCTGGTGGCCGGCACCGTGATCATCGTGGTCGGCGTGGCGCTGGGCTTCCGGCCCGACGGCGGCGTCGGCGGCGTCGTGGCGGCGCTGGCGCTGGTCGTCGTCTTCTCCTTCGGCCTGTCGTGGGTGTTCTCGGTGCTCGGGCTGCTGCTGCGGTCGCCGAACGCGGTGATGAACGCGGGCTTCATGGCGATCTTCCCGCTGACCTTCCTGTCCAACGTCTTCGTCGACCCCGCGACGCTGCCGGGCCCGCTCGAGGCGTTCGTCGGCGTCAACCCGATCTCGGTGCTGGCCACCGCCTCCCGGTCGCTGATGGCCGGCGAGCCCGACGGCGTGGCGATCGGCGTCTCCCTCGCGGTGGCGGTGGCGCTTGCCGCGGCGTTCGTCCCGGTCACCACGAGGCTCTACCGCAGCCGCTGACCCGAGGGCGCGCACGCGCCGCGCGGGTCGTTCACGGGGCCCCGGCCGCGGTCAGCGCCCGGGTGAGCTCGGCCACCGCGCCGGGGCGCAGGGCCGCGGAGGTGTGCCCGTAGCACTCCGCGCTCCGCTGGGCCGGCCAGTCCGGACCGAGGTGCTCGGCGGGGAGCCCGGGGTCGGTGCGCAGGAGGCGCAGCCAGTCGGCGATCAGCAGGGTGGCGCGGCCCAGCTCGCTGAGGTGCACCGGAGGGGTGGCCCAGGCGGTGAGGAAGACGTGGTGGGCGGCCAGCACCGCCGGGACGTCCCAGGCCCGGCGCACCATCGCGCCGACCTCGGTGCCGGGCATGGGCCGGGCGGCGAACCAGTCGGCCAGCTCGGCGGCGTCCTCGAGCCCCGCCTCGGCGAAGACCGCCGCGACGTCGACGGTGCCGGGAGCGATCCACAACCCGTCGCGCAGCCCGCCGAAGCCCGCCCACGCCAGCCGGGAGCGCATCCGGTGCCGCAGGTCGCGGCGGCTCTCCGGCATCGAGTAGCTCAGCAGCGTCCAGCTGCCCTCCGGATGGCCGAAGGGGGTCGGGGAGTCGACCCGTTCCCCCGCCCGGCTCAGCACCGACCGGCTCAGGTCGGTCAGTTCGTAGCGGGCGGTGCGCCCGACCTGGGAGCGGACCAGCAGGCCGCGGTGGGTCATGCGCTGCAGCGTCGCCCGGGCGGCCGCCTCGGTGACCCCGAGCTCGCCCAGCAGGTCCAGCAGCACGGCCGACGGCAGCGGGGGCAGGTCGCTCGACAGCACGAAGCCGCCGAGGAAGCCCAGCACCAGGGACTGCGGCCGGTGCGCCCGGTCGGGCGCCGACTCGGTCGTCCCGGGCGCCTCGGGTGGGGTGACCGCCGTGTCCACATGTCCTCCTCCGGCCCGGCCACCGAGCCGGAGCTGTGACCGAGAAGTTATACAACTCCTTGACGGACGTCGAGTGCGTCTCTAGCTTTTCTGTGACCGCGACCACGCTGTGCAGGTGATCGGTGTGGTCGGCTCCCGCACGGTCCGAGGTCACCACGGAAGGACGGCGATGGCTGAACCGCTGCTCCGCGTCGAGCACCTCGACGTCTCCTACGACGGTGCCGTCCAGGCGCTGCGCGACGTCTCGCTGGAGGTGGCCGAGGGGGAGGTCGTCGCCGTCCTCGGCTCCAACGGTGCCGGCAAGACGTCGCTGCTGCGCGCCGTCTCCCGGGCGCTGGGCTCCTACGGCGGCGCGGTCACCGGCGGGACGATCCACTTCGACGGCGTCGACCTCGCCGGCCTGGACACCTCCGCCGTCGTGCGGCGGGGTCTGGTGCAGGTGCCCGAGGGGCGGCGGGTGTTCCGGGACCTCACCGTCGAGGAGAACCTGCGGGCCGGTGGCTTCACGGTCCGCGACGGCACGGCCCGGGACGAGGCCCGGGACCGGGTGTTCGACCTGTTCCCGGTGCTGGCCGAGCGCCGCGGCCAGCTCGGCGGGCTGCTGTCCGGTGGTCAGCAGCAGATGCTGGCGATGGGCCGGGCGCTGATGACCTCCCCCCGGCTGCTGCTGCTGGACGAGCCCTCGCTGGGGCTGGCCCCGCTGCTGGTCGACCAGATCGGCGAGATCATCACCACGATCAACGCCCAGGGCACCGCCGTGCTGCTGATCGAGCAGAACGCGGTGATGGGGCTGCGCGTCGCCGACCGGGCCCACGTGCTGGAGGTCGGGCACGTCACCGCCTCCGGCAGCGCCGACGAGCTCGCGGCCAGCGACGACGTCCGGGAGCGCTACCTGGGCGTCACCGCGACCGAGCGCCCGGCCCCCGTGGTCGTCACCGAGCCGGGCATCGCGCACGCCGACCCGCCCCGGCGGCTCTCCGTCCAGGACCTCACGGTGCGCTTCGGCGGGATCTCCGCGCTGTCCGAGGTCTCCTTCGCGGTCGAGCCGGGCACCGTGCACGCGCTGATCGGGCCGAACGGCGCGGGCAAGTCCACCTGCATCAACGTGCTCGGCGGTGCCTACCGGGCCACCGAGGGCCGCGTGACCTACGGGGACGAGGAGCTGACCGCCCTGCCCTCGCACCGCACCGCCGAGCTCGGGGTGGCCCGCACCTTCCAGAACATCTCGCTGGCCCTCGAGGACACCGTCGAGGACAACCTGCTGGTCGGCCGGCACCGGCTGATGCGCTCCGGGGTGGTCGCCACCGCGCTGCGCACGCCGGGCGCCCGCCGCGAGGAGCGCGCACACCGGGCGACCGTCCGCGACATCGCCGACCTGCTCGGGCTCGGCCCGCTGCTGGACGTCCCGGTGCACAGCCTGTCCTACGGCAACCGCAAGCGGGTGGAGATGGGCCGGGCGCTGGCCGCCCGCCCCTCGCTGCTGCTGCTGGACGAGCCGGTCGCCGGGATGACGCACGGCGAGTCGCAGGAGATGGCCGAGACGATCCGCCAGGTCCGCCGGGACCTCGGGCTGTCGATCCTGCTCGTCGAGCACGACATGCCCTTCGTGATGGGGCTCGCCGAGCAGGTCACCGTCCTGGACTTCGGCAAGAAGATCGCCGAGGGCACCCCGGCGCAGGTCCAGCGCGACCCGGAGGTCCTCCGCGCCTACCTCGGGGCGTCGGCGGCGTGACCGGCCACGGCAGCGGAGCGGAGACCCCGAGATGAGCTACTTCCTCACCCAGGTGCTCAACGGCCTGTCCTACGGGCTGGTGCTGAGCCTGATCGCCGCCGGGTTCGCCATCGTCTTCACCTCGACCGGGGTGCTGAACTTCGCGCACGGGTCGATCGTGCTGCTGGGGGCCTACCTCGTCGCGGTGCTGCACCCGACGATCGGCTTCTGGCCCGCGCTGCTCGTGGCGCTGTTCGGCGCGGCCGTCGTCGGAGTGCTGATCAACGCGCTGCTGGTGCGCAACCTCGCCGACCCGAACCCCGGGACGGCGGCCATCCTCATGCTCGGGGTGGACATCGTGCTCCTCACCGAGCTGACCCGGCGGATCGGCAACCAGGTGCTCCCCGTCGGTGCACCGTGGGGCGCGTCCGTGGTCCGGTTCGGGGACATCGCGCTGCCCACCGGCCGGGTGGTGGCCGCCGGCGTGACCGTGGTCGCCTTCGCCGCCCTCTGGTACCTCTTCTCCCGCACCGACCTGGGCGTGGGTATGCGGGCCGCGGCCGCCGACGGCCCGACCGCCTCGCTCATGGGCATCCGGCTGTCCCGCACCGCGGCCACCGGCTGGGCGCTCGCCGGGGTGCTCGCCGCGGTCGCCGGGGTCTTCCTCACCTCCTTCCCCTCGCCGGGCGTCGCACCGACGATCGCCCTCAGCGCCTTCGCGGCCATCCCGGCGTGGGTGCTCGGCGGGTTCGACTCGGTGCCCGGCGCGGTCGTCGGCGGCCTGGTCATCGGACTCACCAGCGCCCTGGTCACCGGCTACGAGGGCGACCTCGAGCCCTACCTCGGCGCCGGCTTCGGCGAGGTCGCGCCGTACGTGGTCATGATCGTCGTCCTGCTCGTGCGGCCCTCGGGTCTGCTGGGCAGCAAGGAGGCCGTCCGTGTCTGAGCTCCTGCGGTCGGGCCTGCTCCGCCGGCTCGGGGGCCTCGCGCTCCTGGTCGTCGCCCTCGCGCTGCCGCTCGTGCTGGACGACTTCTGGCTGCAGACCGGGCTGTTCGTGATGGCCGCCGCCATCGGCGCGGTCGGTCTCACCCTGCTGGTCGGCGTCGCCGGGCAGCTGTCGCTGGGGCACGCGGCCTTCGCCGCGATCGGCGCCTACGTCTACGCCTGGTCCACCGGTGAGACCACGACCGCGGTCTCCGGCGCGGGCCTGCCCCCGGTGCTGGGCCTGCTGCTGGCCGCGCTCGTCGCCGCCGGCGTGGGCGCTGCCTTCTCGCCCGTCGCCGGCCGGCTGCGCGGCATCTACCTCGGGTTGGCCACCCTGGCGCTGGTCTTCGTCGTGCGGCACCTGCTGCTCAACCTCACCGATTGGACCGGGGGGTTCACCGGCCGGTCGGTCGAGTCCTTCGCGCTCGGCGGGTTCAGCTTCAGCAACCGCGACCCCGACTACCTCGCCGTCGCCGGTGTGGAGTTCGAGGGCCTGCACCGGCTCTGGTACCTGTTCCTGCTGCTCGCGGTCGTGGCCTGCTGGCTGGGCGCGAACCTGCGGACCAGCCGCACCGGCCGGGCCTGGGCGAACGTGCGCGACTCCGAGACCGCGGCCGCGGCGATGGGCATCGGGGTGGCCCGCGCCAAGATGTCGGCCTTCATCGTCTCCTCCGCCTACGCCGGGACGGCGGGGGCGATGCTCGCCCTGGCCTACGGCCGGGTCGCCCCCGACGTCTTCTCCCTCACCGCGTCGATCGACTTCCTGGTGATGATCGTGCTCGGCGGGCTGGGCTCGGTGCCCGGCGCCGTCGTCGGCGCGGTGTTCGTCACCGCGCTGCCGCTGGTGCTGGCCGAGTACAGCTCGGCGCTGCCCTTCCTCGCGGCGCCCGGCTCCGGCGGGCTCGACCCGTCCACGGCCAGCCGGCTGGTCTACGGCCTGGCGATCATCGCCGTGCTGGTCTTCCTCCGCGGCGGGCTCGCGGGCGCCGCCCGCCGGCTGCGCACCCGCACCGGACCCGGCGCCCCCGACCCCGGGCCCCGGACGGCAGCACCCCCGACGGCAGCACCCCCGACGGTGGCCACCCGGCCCCGGCAACCCACCCCCGGTCGAAGGAGACCACCCGATGAAGCACCTGCCCCGCACCCGTGCGCTCACCGTCGCGGGCGCCGCGATGCTCGCCCTGGCCGCCTGCAGCACCACGGACCCGAGTTCGTCCGGCGGTGGTGGCGACGGTGGGGAGGGCGACGTGAACACCGGCAGTGGGGTGACCGACTCGGAGATCACCGTCGGCATGCTCACCGACCTCTCGGGGCCCTTCGCCGCCGGCGCCGCGGTCCAGGTCACCCAGACCAACGCCTACTGGGACCAGGTCAACGCCGACGGCGGGGTCTGCGACCGGGACGTCGTCGTCGACGTGCAGGACCACGGCTACGACCCGCAGCGCGCCGTCACCCTGTACCGCAGCATGGCTCCCGACGTCATCGCGCTCCAGCAGGTCCTCGGTGGCCCGACCAGCGCCGCCGTGCTGCCCCTCGCCGAGCAGGACGACGTGTACGTCGGCGGCGTCGGGTGGGCCGGGTCGGCGTTGCAGTACGCGAACAACCAGCTCCCCGGCGCCAGCTACGCGGTGCAGGCCGCCAACGCCGTCGACTACCTGGTCGACGAGCTCGGTGTCCCCGAGGGCGGCAGCATCGGCGTCGTCTACTTCGCCGGCGACTACGGCGGCGACGTCCTCCTCGGGGCGGAGCACGCGGCCGAGGAGCGGGGTGTGGAGATCGTCGCGCAGGAGATCACCTCGCAGACCACGGACCTCTCCGCCCAGGCCTCGGCGCTGGTCCAGGCCGGGGTGGAGGGCGTCATCCTGGGCGCGGCGCCCACCCAGCTCGCCTCGCTGGCCGGCGTGCTGGCCACCCAGGGCGCCGACATCCCGATCGTCGGGATGAACCCGACGTTCAACCCGTCGCTGCTGGG
Source organism: Modestobacter roseus (assembly GCF_007994135.1). Taxonomy (NCBI): domain Bacteria; kingdom Bacillati; phylum Actinomycetota; class Actinomycetes; order Geodermatophilales; family Geodermatophilaceae; genus Modestobacter; species Modestobacter roseus. Next base: position 1,520,971 of record NZ_VLKF01000001.1, on the reverse strand, counting down.
CAGCCCGGTCCGGGACGCGCTGCTGGCGAACGCCTACAGCATCACCAGCGTGGCCCCCTACGCCTCGGACGCCCCGGGCGTGCAGGCCGCCAACGAGCTGTACACCTCCGTCGCCCCCGACGGTGACCTGGGCTGGGAGGTCCCGCTGGCCTACGTCCAGGGCGAGCTGCTCCGGCAGGCGCTGGAGGGCGCGTGCGAGTCCGGGGAGCTCACCCCGGAGGGCGTCGTCGCGGCCCTGCAGGAGAGCTCCTCGGTGGACACCGAGGGGCTGCTGCCGGACGGGCTGGACTACTCCCAGCCCGGGCAGTCGCCCACCACCACGGTCTACGTCTCCAAGGTGGACGCCGAGGCGGCGGCCGGGCTCGCGCCGGTGGAGGAGTTCAGCGGGCCCAGCGCGGAGTCCTTCTCCTACGGGGGCTGAGCGGTGCCGGCGACAGTGCTGAGCGAGCTGCGGTCGCCGGCGGCCGACCCGGGAGAGGGCGTGCTCGGTGACGTCCTCTCCCGGGCGGCCCGCGAGGGGCCCGGCGACCTGCTGCTGAGCTCACCGGGGACGGGGGAGACCTGGACGGCGGCGCAGCTGCTGGCCGCGGCCCGCGCCGTCGCCGCCGGGCTGCTGCGGGACCGGCCACCCGGCGCCCGGATCGCCACCTGCCTGGGCAACGGCCCGGCGCCGGTGCTGCTCCAGCTGGGCGTCGCCCTGGCCGGGATGACGCTCGTGCCGGTCAACCCGAGAGCACGGCCCGCGGAGGTGGAGCACGCCCTCCGGCTCTCCGGGGCGGCCTGCGCCTTCGCCGCCGAGGAGGTGGCCGGCAACCCCGTGGCCGACCTCTGCGCAGCAGTCCCCGGCGTGGACGTCGTCCGGGTCGGTGACGACTGGTCGGCCGCCCTGCCGTCGGCCACGCCGGGGGAGCTGCCCGTCGTCGACCCCGAGAGCCTCGCCCAGGTGCAGTTCACCTCGGGCACCACCGGCCGGGCCAAGGGCGTCCGGATCACCCACCGCGCGATGGTGGTCACCGGGCACGCATTCGCCGGCCGGCTGGGCCCGGTCGCGGGCCGGACCTGGTGCAACCCGATGCCGCTGTTCCACACCGCGGGCAACGTCCTCGGGGTGGTCGGTGCGCTGTGGGCGCGGGCCGAGCACGTCGTCCTGCCCTTCGCCCCCGGGCCGGTGCTGCAGGCCCTGGCCGACCGCCGGGTGACCCTGCTGTCCGCTGCCCCGACGCTGCTGGACCTGCTGGCCGAGCAGGGGCCCGGTGAGCTGCCCGACCTGCGTGTCCTCTTCACCGGGGGCATGACGGTGACCCCGGCCTTCGTGGACCGGGTGGAGCGGGTGTTCGGAGCCCGGCTGTCGATCACCTTCGGCATGACCGAGACCTGCGGAGCGGTGCTCCAGACCGCGCCGACCGATCCCGACCCGGTGCGCCGGGGGACCGTCGGAGCCCCACTGGCCGGCACCGAGGTGCGCATCGCCGGACCCGACGGCGACGTGGTGCCGCGGGGCACGCCGGGCGAGCTGTGGGCGCGCGGCGCGCGCATCACCCGTGGCTACCTGGACGACCCGGCCGCGACCGCGGCGGCGATCGACGCGCACGGCTGGCTGCACACCGGTGACCTGGCCGTGATGGAGCCAGGCGGCGCCTGCCGGGTCGTCGGCCGGCTCAAGGACATGATCAAGACCGGGGGCGAGAACGTGTCGCCGGGCGAGGTGGAGGAGGTCCTCGTCGAGCACCCCGGCGTCGCCCGGGCCGCCGTGGTGGGCGTGCCGGACGAGCGGTGGGGCGAGCTGGTGGTCGCCTTCGTCGTCCCGGCGGGCGGACCTGGGCCGAGTCCGCTGGAGCTGACCGAGCACTGCCGGGAACGGCTCTCGCCGTTCAAGGTGCCGCGGTCGTGGCGGGTCGTGGACGACCTGCCGATGACCGCCTCGGCGAAGGTGCAGCGCGCCGAGCTGCGCCGGATCGCGGCCGGTGCACCGTGAGGACGGCGCCGTGAGGAGCGAGCTGCTGGCCGACCTCGCCGCCGAGGGCGCCGCGCTGGACGAGCTGGTCTCGGCCCTGCCGGCCGTGGACTGGGCCCGGCCCACCCCCGCGGCCGGGTGGACCATCGCCCACCAGGTCGCCCACCTGGCCTGGACCGACGAGCTCGCCCGTTCGGCGGTGGCGGACCCGGCGGCCTTCGCCGTCCGTGCCGCCGGGGAAACCGTCGACTCCGTCGACGTCGCCGCCGCACGCGGGGCGGCCGACCCGCCCGCGGCGCTGCTCGACCGGTGGCGGGCCGGCCGAGCGGGCCTCGCCGCCGCCCTCGCCACCGTGCCGGAGGGGGCCCGGGTGCCCTGGATCGGCTCCTCGATGAGCGTGGCGTCCATGACCACCGCCCGCCTGATGGAGACCTGGGCGCACGGGGTGGACGTCCGGGACGCCCTCGGCACGCCGATCGTGGAGACGGCCCGACTGGACCACGTCGCCCACCTCGGCGTCCGGGCCCGCGCGTCCGCGTTCGCCGTCCACGGGCTCGCCCCGCCGGACACGCCGGTCCGGGTCGACCTCACCCGCGCCGACGGCACGCACTGGACCGCGGGCCCGGAGGACGCCGGGCAGCGGGTGAGCGGGCCGTTGCAGGACTTCTGCCTGCGCGTGGTGCAGCGGCGTCCCCGCGCGGCGCTGGCGCTCGTCGCGGTCGGCCCGGACGCGGTCCGCTGGCTGGACGTCGCGCAGGCGTTCGCCGGAGCTCCCGGCCGCGGCAGCGAGGCGCATGGTCACGGGCGAGGCCGGACCGGCACACTGCGGGGGTGACGGACCCCGGCCAGACCACGACCGACGCCACCCCCGCGGGAGGCGGTTCCGAGGACGGCCCCGCGGAGCAGGGCGCACCGCTGCTGATCCCCGGGGAGACCTGCTGGCGGCTCGAGCGGGCCACCCGCTTCGCGGTCTTCGTCGACGCGGCCGGCTACTTCGCCACCCTCAAGCAGGCCGTCCTGCGCGCCGAGCGGCGGGTGCTGTTCATCGGCTGGGACTTCGACCCGCGCATCCGGCTGGACCCCCTCGGCGGCGGCCGGCCCGAGGACGACCGGCTGGGGGCCGTGCTGGAGCAGGCGGTGGAGGCCAACCCCGAGCTGGAGATCAAGGTCCTGCAGTGGGACCTCGGCATGCTGCGGGCGCTCGGCCGCGGGCTGCAGCCGATCGTGCTGCTCGACCGCCGCGCGCCCGACCGGCTCACCCTCGCCGTCGACACCCACCACCCGGTCGGCGGTGCGCACCACCAGAAGATCGTGGTGATCGACGACTGCCTGGCCTTCGCGGGCGGCATCGACGTCACCGCCGACCGCTGGGACACCCCCGAGCACGCCGACGTGAACCCGCACCGCCGTCGTCCCGCCGGGCGAGGCGAGGGCCGGCCGACCGGCCCGTGGCACGACGCGACGAGCATGATGACCGGGCCCGCCGCCCGGGCGGTCGCCGAGCTGGCCCGCGAGCGGTGGGAGAGCGGGACCGGGGAGCGGCTGGAACCGCTCACCGGGGAGCGGGAGTGCTGGCCCGCCGCGATCGAGCCGCTGTTCACCGACGTCGACGTCGCGGTCTCCCGCACCCGGCCCGAGCACGGAGGCACGGAGCTCGTGCACGAGATCGAGCTGCTGTGGCTGGCGACGATCGCCGCGGCGCGCCGGTCGGTGTACGTGGAGAGCCAGTACTTCGCCAACCCCCGGATCGCCGCCGCGATCGCCGAGCGGCTGCGCGAGCCCGACGGGCCGGAGTTCGTCGTGGTCAACCCGCGGGTGGCCGACGGCTGGCTCTCGGAGAAGGCGATGGGCACCGCGCGCGCCCTGGCCCTGGAGGTGCTGCGCGAGGCCGACGCGCACGACCGGTTCCGGCTGTACACGCCGGTGACCGAGCAGCGCGAGGACGTCTACGTCCACGCCAAGGTCACCGTGGTCGACGACCGCCTGCTGCGCCTGGGGTCCAGCAACCTCAACAACCGGTCGATGGGCCTGGACACCGAGTGCGACCTGGCGGTCGAGGCCGTCGCGGGCCGGCCGGGCGCGGAGCAGGTGGCGGCCGTCATCACCGGGTTCCGCGACCAGCTGCTCGCCGAGCACCTGGGCCGCAGCCCGGCGGAGGTCGCCGCCGCGATCGCCGAGACCGGTTCGCTCGTGCAGGGCATCGAGCGGCTGCGCCGGCCCACCGGCCGGTCGCTGGCGCTGTTCGAGCCGCCGGAGCTGAACCCGGTCGACCGGTCCCTCGCCGAGTCCGAGGCGCTCGACCCGGAGAAGACGCCGGACCGCTGGCGCCGGGTGGAGCGCTTCTTCGCCCGCCGCCGGCGGTCACGCGTGCGCGCCTGACGGACTCCGGCGAACGGCGACCCGGCCTGCCTGCCCCGACGGCGGACGGTGCGGACACGCCGGGACACGCCCGCAGGGGTGGCGCAGGTCATGCGGTCGGGTGTCCAGTGGCCGTGCCCGCTGCGACCCGAGGAGCTCCCGTGCCACGTCGACGCGTCACCGTCCTGGCCCTCACCGGCCTCACCGCCGGCCTGGTCGTCGGCGCCCCCGCCGGCCCCGCGGTCGCGGACCCGGTGCCCGACCGGCAGCCGCTGGCGGTGGGCACCGGCGGCGCCGTCGCCACGGTCGACCCCGACGCGACCCGGGTCGGCCTGGAGGTGCTCGCCGAGGGCGGCAACGCCGCGGACGCCGCGGTCGCCGCAGCAGCCGCGCTGGGTGTCACCGAGCCCTACTCGGCCGGGATCGGCGGCGGCGGGTTCTTCCTCTACTACGACGCGGCCAGCCGCACGGTCACCTCGATCGACGGCCGGGAGACCGCGCCGCTGGCGATGGGGGCCGACGCGTTCCTCGACGAGGCCGGCGACCCGTTGCCGTTCTCCGAGGCGGTCCGCAGCGGGCTGTCGGTCGGCACCCCCGGCACCGCGCTGACGTGGGCCCGGGCGCTGGAGGAGTTCGGCACGCTCTCGCTGGCGGACGCGCTGCGGGGTGGGACGGAGCTCGCCGAGGACGGCTTCGTCGTCGACGAGACCTTCCGCCAGCAGACCGCGGAGAACCAGGAGAAGTTCGCCACGTTCGCCGCGTCGGCCGACCTCTTCCTGCCCGGCGGCGCGCCCCCGGAGGTCGGCTCGGTGTTCCGCAACCCCGACCTGGCGGAGACCTACCGACTGCTGGCCGACGAGGGGGTCGACGAGCTGTACACCGGCGAGCTGGCCGCCGACGTCGTCCGGACGGCGCAGGACCCACCGGAGGCTGCCGGCGTCGCGCCGGTGCGGGCCGGGCTGCTGACCGAGGAGGACCTGGCGCGCTACGACGCCCCCCGGCGCGAGCCGACCCGGGCGGAGTACCGGGGGCTGGAGGTCTACGGCATGGCGCCGCCGTCCAGCGGCGGGTCGACGGTGGGGGAGGCGCTGGGGATCCTCGACCTGTTCCGGCTCGGCTCGCTGCCCGCCGTCCCGGTGCTGCACCACTACCTCGAGGCGAGCGCGCTGGCCTTCGCCGACCGCAACACCTACGTGGGCGACCCGGCCTACAGCCAGGTGCCGCTGGCGGAGCTGCTGTCCCCGGGGTTCGCCGCCGAGCGGGCCTGCGTCATCGACCCGGCGGCCGCGCTGGCCAAGCCGGTGCCGGCCGGTGTGCCCGACGGCGAGTACGGCCCGTGCCCCGCCGAGGACGCCGGAGCGGGGGAGAGCGGTGCCGAGGGGCCGAGCACCACGCACCTCACCGTCGGGGACGCGGCGGGGAACATCGCCAGCTACACGCTGACCATCGAGCAGACCGGCGGCAGCGGGATCACCGTCCCCGGCCGCGGCTTCCTGCTGAACAACGAGCTCACCGACTTCACCTTCGCCGCCGCCGACCCGACCGTGCCCGAGCCGAACCTGCCCGCCCCCGGCAAGCGGCCGCGCAGCAGCATGGCGCCGACGATCGTGCTGGACGACGGAGAGCCGGTGCTGGCCCTGGGGTCCCCGGGCGGCAGCACGATCATCACCACCGTGCTGCAGACGCTGGTCAACCGGATCGACCGGAACATGGACCTCGCCGAGGCGATCGCCGCCCCGCGCGCGACCCAGCGCAACACCGCGGCGGTCCAGGCGGAGCCGGCGTTCCTCGCCGCCTACGGGGAGGAGCTCGCGGCGCTGGGGCACACGTTCACCGAGAACCCGGAGATCGGCGCGGCGACCGGGATCGAGTACCTGCCCGGTGGGCTGCTGCTCGCCGCTGCGGAGTCCGACCGGCGCGGTGGCGGCAGCGCCGGCGTGGTGCACCCGGTGCCCGGCACCGGGACCACCGACAGTGCTCCGCAGCTGGGCGACGTCGGCTGAGACCCCCGCGACTGTCGGTAGCGGGGTCGTCCCGGAGCGTTCCGGCCCTGCGGCCGGCTGCGCGGACCTGCCGGCCAGCGGTCGACCGCGGCGTCGTGACGCACTAGGACGTGTGGGGGGCGTCACAACGTTGTGAACAGCGCGGCGGCTGCGGCGTCCCGCCCGCCGGGCGCACGCCCGGCGGTCCCCGCCCAGAACGGAGTCCTCATGTCCGGACGTCCTGCTCCGACCCCGTCGTCCTCCCCGCCCGGCGCGCGCCGGCGCGCCGGCCGCACCCGGCTGCCGCTGGTGGCCGCGCTCGGCGCCGGCGTGCTCGTCGCCGGCGTCGTGGCGCCGGCGGTGGCCGCCGCCGGCGGCGAGCACGACGGGCGCGGTGGCGGTCACCACCACGGGAACGCCGGCTGCCGTGACCCGCGCACGACGGTCGAGCCCTTCGGCACCGCACCCGACGGCACCCCGGTGGAACGCTGGACGCTGTGCAACGGGGAGCTGACGATGCGGGTGCTCACCTGGGGCGGGGTCATCCAGAGCCTGGAGTTCCCCGACCGGCACGGCCACGTCGACAACGTCGTGCTCGGCTTCCCGGACGTGGCCGGCTACGCCAGCGACGACGACCCCTACTTCGGCTCGCTCATCGGCCGGTACGGCAACCGGATCGCCGGGGGCTCGTTCCCCCTCGACGGGGAGACCTACCAGCTGCCCCTCAACGACGGCCCGAACACCCTGCACGGCGGGCCCACCGGCTTCGACGACCGGGTCTGGACGGCGACCGACGTCTCCGACCGGAAGACGGCCGCGCTGCAACTGGACCTGGTCAGCGCCGACGGCGACCAGGGCTTCCCGGGCACCCTCACCACGACGGTCACCTACCGGCTGGACGACGAGGGCCGGCTGACCGTGCACTACGCGGCCACCACCGACGCGCCCACGGTGGTCAACCTGACCCAGCACACGTACTGGAACCTGGCCGGGGAGGGCTCCGGGACGATCTACGACCACGAGCTGCAGATCGACGCCAGTGGGTTCACCCCCGTCGACGAGACGCTGATCCCCACCGGCGAGGTCGCCCCGGTGGCGGGCACCCCGTTCGACTTCCGGGAGCCGACCGCCATCGGTGCCCGCATCCGCCAGGCCGACCAGCAGCTGCTGTACGGGCAGGGCTACGACCACAACTGGGCGCTGGACAGGGACGGGAACGGCGCGCGGGAGGGCTCGGACGCCGAGGACGAGCTGGAGCCGGCCGCCGTCCTGCGCGACCCGGAGAGCGGCCGCACGCTGACCATCTCCACCACCGAACCGGGGCTGCAGTTCTACTCGGGCAACTTCCTCGACGGCACGCTGGTGGGCACGGGTGGCACGGTCTACCGGCAGGGTGACGGGCTGGCGCTGGAGACCCAGCACTTCCCGGACTCGCCGAACCAGCCGGGCTTCCTCTCCACGGTCCTGCAGCCGGGCGAGACCTACGACAGCACGACGGTGTTCGAGCTGTCGCACTGATCGGACGGCGGCGGGCCCGGGCACCCGGCGCCCGCCGCCGGCGATCAGGCGAGGGCCTCCCCGGCGGGGTCCGCGGGGACCGGCAGCAGCAGGGCGTCGAGCGGGACCCGGTCCCGAGGCGCCTGTTCCCGAGCGGCCAGCACCTCGGGCAGCTCGGCGGCGGAGTCCCGACGGCCCACCGTCAGCACGACGAGGGGCACGACGGTGGCCGGCAGGTCCAGCAACGCGCTGACCCGGTCGCGGTCGAAGCCGCCGAGCTGGTGGACGGCGAGGCCCTCGTGCTGGGCCTGCACGGTCAGGTGCGCGACCGCCTGACCGGTGTCGTAGGCCGCCCACGGCCGGGGCGCGCCGTCCGGCCCGACGGTCTCGGCCGCCACGACGACGAGCGCGGACGCCGCGTGCGCCCACAGCTGGTTGCCCCGCGCCAGGGCCTCCCGCACGGCGGCGAAGGCGGCCGTGCCGCGACGGGCGACCCCGAACCGCCACGGTTGGCTGTTGTTCGCACTCGGTGCCCACCGGGCGGCTTCGAGCAACGCGGTCAGCTGGTCGTCGAGGAGCTCGTGCCCCGCGTCCCACCCGCGCGGGCTCCAGCGCTCCGCGAGCAGCGGGTGCAGGGGGACGGTGGTGACGGCGGCCTTGCTGACGGTCATGACACCGAGAGCGCCCGTTCGAGGGCCGGGCATTTCGTGCGACCGGTCACCCGCGGCCACCGGTGGGCCCGGGCACCGTGCACCCACGGCCCGTTCCGCCCCTGGAGTGGGCCGTGGGTGCACAGTGCTCCCGCTGCCGACGGGTGAGCTCGTCACATCGAGGGCGCCGGGTGCGGCTCGTGGGGCGCCGGTGCGCCTGCCGGAGCGGCCCGCCGGCGCCGCCGGACCAGGCGGACCAGCTCGCCCACGGCGGTGATCAGCAGTGCGACGCCCACCCCCACGAGCACGCCCATCAGCGGGTCGTGCGCGAAGGTGGCGGCACCGAGAAGCCCGATGAGCACGCCCTGGGCGGTCCAGAGCACGGCCGCGAGCACGGTCGCGGGGGTGAACCGGCTCAGCGGGAAGCCGAGAGCTCCGCAGCCGGTGGTGACCGCCGTCCGGCCACCGGGGACGAAGCGCGCGGTCACGATCAGCTGGCCGCCCCGTTCGTCCAGTGCCCGGCGGACCCGGGGCAGCCGATCGGGGTCGGCCGCCATCCGTCGTCGCAGCACCAGCCGGCCCAGGCCGTAGCCGAGGTGGTCGCCGACGACCGCGCCGAGCGCGGCCGCGACGGTCACCAGCCAGAGCAGGGGCGTGCCGGTGGTGACCGCGTACACGGTGGCCCCGATGACCAGCGTCTCGCTGGGCAGCAGCGGCAGGACGGAGTCCAGGGCGGTGAACACGAACACCGCGAGGTAGACCCAGGGCGACAGCAGCGAGGTCTCGACCAGGTCGGCCAGCCAGGTCATCGCGGTGTTCCCTCGACCGCCGCGGCAGCAGCCGGCCGCCCGTGCGAGCCCGGGGCGGACAGCGCGGTGGCGGCCAGCAGCGCCGTCCCCACGACGGCGACCAGCAGGACCCGCTCGACCAGCCCGACCCCCGCCACCGCGGTGTCGCCGGTGAGCACCACGGGCAGGTGCATCGCCAGGAAGACCGCGCCGGTGCCGAGCACGGCGGCCATGGCTCTCCGCAGCGCCCGGGCGGTACGCGGCTCCGCGAGCCCGGCCGCGACCTGCCCGAGCGCCACCGGCACCAGCATGGCGATCGCGGCGGCCGCCTGGTGCGCCCGTCCGGCCGGCGTCGTGCCGACCCCGGGGAGGTCGGTGGGGAACACGGCGACGGCGGCCAGCCCGGTGACCCACAGGGCGAGCAGCCCGAGGACCAGTGCGCGCGGCGACCCGGGCGGCAGCGCCCGGCGGGCCGCGACCGCGGTGCCGAGGGCCACCAGCCCCAGCCCGGCCAGGCAGAGGGTGAGCCACGCGCCGCCGGACGGGCGGTGCACGGCGTCGCTGAGCATCCCGTCGACCACGTCGCCGCCGACCACGCAGGTGCCCGCCCCGGCCAGCGCGGCCACGACGACGCCGCCGTGCACCACCGGCAGCCCGGCCGGCGCCCGCACCCCGGCGCCGAGCCGGTCGTCTGGCGGCGCAGTGGGTGGCGAGGCGACCGTCGTCGCCGGCCCGGTCACGCCACGGCCAGGGGCGCGGGCCGGGCGTCGCCGGCGGAGTGGCTGCGCAGGCAGGCGTCGTAGAGGCCGGTGAACGCGGCGAGCGTGGCACCCAGGTCGTGCCCGGCGGCGACGGCGCGGGCCCGCCGGCCCATCCGCGCGGCGCCCGCCGGGTCGTCCAGCAGGGCGGCCAGCCGGCCGGCCAGCGCCGGCACGTCGCCGTGCCGGTAGAGCCAGCCGGTCTCCCCGTGCCGCACCAGGTGCGGGAGGGCCCCGGCGTCCACGGCCAGGACCGGCAGCCCCGTGGCCATCGCCTCCAGGGTCACCAGGCTCTGCAGCTCCGCGGTGCCGGCCATCCCGAGGACGTCCGCGGCCGCATAGGCCTCGGGCAGCTCGGCGTCGGCGAGCAGGCCGGTGAACGTCACCGAGTCGGCCACGCCCAGCCGGGCGGCGAGCGCCTCGAGCCGGCCGCGCTCCTGGCCGTCGCCCACGACGAGGAGGTGCACGTCCCACCGGGCCCGGACCAGGGCGAGCGCCTCGACGAGCTCGTGCACGTTCTTCTCCGGGTCCAGCCGCCCGACGTGCGCCAGCACCGGGCCGGAGGGCAGGCCGTGGGCGGCGCGGAACCGGCCGCCCGGACGGTCGGGGGTGAAGCGGTCCAGGTCGAGCCCGCAGGAGATCGGCAGCACCGGGCCGGGCACGCCCGCCGACTCGGCCAGCGCCGCGGCGAACGGGGTGGGGCTGGTGACCACGTCGGCGAGGGACAGCACCCGGGCGGCGTCCCGCCACGCCCAGCCGTGCGCCCGGCGGCGCACCGCCGCACCGCCGGGCAGGTAGTGCAGCAGGTTCTCCGGCATGAAGTGGTTGGTGGCCACCACCGGGATGCCCAGCTCGCGCGCTGCCCGGACGGCCGCCCGGCCGACCAGGAAGTGGCTCTGCACGTGCACGACGTCCGGCCGCACCGTGGTCAGCACTGCACGCACCCGGCGCTGCAGCCCGGCGGGCGGGCACACCCGGAAGCCCCGGCGGACCACCACCGGCAGCGAGCGCACCCGGTGCTCGGTCAGGCCACCGGGCGCGGGGGCGGAGGTCGTGTGCCGGCTCCGGGACGGGGCGAGCACGTGCACCTCGTGCTCGGCGGCCAGGCCCGCGGCCAGCCGCTGGGCGAAGTAGGAGGCCCCGTTGACGTCCGGGGCGTAGGTGTCGGCGGCGATCAGGATCTTCACGGGAGAGCTCCTCGGGTCCGGTGGGTGAGCGTCTTCTTGACGACGAGCGAGACGGTGAGCAGGACGGCGCCCAGGGCCGCGCTGACTGCGACGGCGGCGCCGGGGGTGTCCACGAGGGCGGCGACGTGCTGTCCGGCGAGCACGCCGAGGGCCACGAGCACGGCGGCCCGGACGGCGCTGGTGAGGGCGATCCAGGCCAGGAAGCGGCGGTAGCGGACCCCGGCCAGGCCGGCGGCCAGGAACGCGGGGACCGCGCCCAGGTCGACCAGCTTCGCGCCGACGACCACCCGGGGCAGGTGGCGGCCGACGCGGTCCCGCAGCCGGTCGGCGCGGTCCGCGGAGAGACCGAACCGGGCCAGCAGCGGTGCCACCCGGGGGTGCCGCCCGTACCGGCCGAGCAGGAACAGCAGGCTGTCGCTGACGACGTCGGCGCAGACCGCGAGCACCCACACGGGGACCAGGGACAGCACCCCCGTGGCGACCAGCGAGCCGGCGGCCACCGTGGTGATCGGCCCCTCCAGCAGCATCAGCGCGGCGAGCGTGAGGTGGAGCTGCACGGGTCCGCGCCTCCCGGGTGCGCCCCGGGGGAGGGGCGGGTCCACCGCCGGACCGTCCGGCGGTGGCGAGACCGTAGGAAGGGGCTGGCCGGGCGGACATCGACCGGCGGAGCCGTTCGGACCGCTACTCCGGTAGGGGGTCTGCCCGTTCCCCAGGGGGACGACGGCAGCGCGGCGAGGCCCTAGCGTTCCCGGCAGGCCGCGCGGCAGGGTGCCGCGGAGCAGCGGCGGGTGCGGGGACGGTGGACGTGAGGGCGCAGGACGGCAACGCCCCGGCGAGGTCCTGGACGGCGGGCACGGCGATCGCCGGGACCCTCTTGGTGCTCCTGCAGCTGCCCACCACCACGGGCACCTACGGGCTGCCGATGGCCGCCGCGCTGCCGATCCACCTGATGCAGGGCCTCGCGCTCCCGCTGGCGTTGCGCCGTCCGCTGCTCGCCACCGCCGTCCAGTTCGTGGCGGCGGCGGCCACCGCCCTGGCGGTCGACCCCGTGGACGGGCAGGCCTGGCCGCTCACCGTCCCCGGTGTCCTGCTGCTCGTGGCGCACGTCGGACTGCTGGCGGTCTCCCGCGGCTGGCGGCTCGCTGCCCTGGTCTGGGGTGCCTCGCTCGTGGGCCTGGCCTGCCTGATGGGCGTCCAGGTGGGGGAGTGGGGCAGCGAGACCGCCAGCGACATCACCGTCGCGGTCTACGCGGTCAGCGCGCTGCTGGTGCTCGTCACCGGCGCCGTCTGGCGGCAACGGGCCGTGCTGAGCGGCGAGCTGTCGGCGGCCCAGCGGGACGTGGCGGTGGCGCAGGCCCGGCGGGCACTGGTCGAGGAGCGCACCCGGATCGCCCGCGAGCTGCACGACGTGGTGGCCCACACCATGTCGGTGGTGCACATGCAGGCCAGCACGGCGCGGTTCCGGCTGCCCGACCTCGACCCGGCGGCGGCCGCCGAGCTGCAGCAGATCGCCGGGGCCGCGAAGGAGGCCATGGCGGAGATGCGCCAGCTGCTCGGGGTGCTGCGGGACGACGGGGGCGACGCTCCGCGCACCCCGACCGCCACGCTGGCCGAGCTGCCGGAGCTGGTCGCCGGGACCGCGCGCGCGGGGACGGCGGCCCGGCTGGCCGTCGACCCCGCGGTGGCGGCCGCAGGAGTACCGGACATCGTGCAGGCCGCGGCCTACCGGGTGGTGCAGGAGGCGCTGAGCAACGTGCTCCGGCACGCCCCGGGGGCGCCGGCGGCCGTCGACGTCCGGCTGGCGCCGGAGGGGCCGGCCCTGGAGCTGACGGTCACCAACCCGCCGCCGGCCGGCCCCGCCCCGGCGACCGACCCGCGGGACGTCGCCCGGGCGCACCACGGGCTGATCGGCATCCGCGAGCGCGCGGCGCTGCTGGGTGGCTGGTCCAGCGCCGGCCCGGTTTCCGGCGGCGGCTGGCAGGTGGGCGCCCACCTGCCGTGGACACCGGCCGGCCCCGCCCCGGCGGACCCACCGGGATCCGGCGTCCCGGCCGAGGCGGGAGGTGCCCGGTGATCCGGGTGCTGGTGGTGGACGACCAGGCGATGATCCGCCTCGGCATCCGCTCGATCATCGACGCCCAGGAGGACATGACCGTCGTCGGCGAGGCCGAGAACGGCGAGCGGGCGGTCGCATCAGCCCGCAGCGCCCGTCCCGACGTCGTCCTGATGGACGTGCGGATGCCCGTGCTGGACGGGCTGGCGGCCACCCGCCGGATGCTGGACCCGGCACAGCCGGGCAGCCACCGCCCCAAGGTCGTCGTGCTGACCACCTTCGACCTGGACGACTACGTCTACGAGTCGCTGCGGGCCGGGGCCAGCGGGTTCCTGCTCAAGGACAGCGAGCCCGAGGAGGTGCTGCGGGCGATCCGCGTCGTCGCCGGCGGTGAGGCGCTGCTGGCCCCGGGCGTGACGCGCCGGCTGATCGAGCAGTTCGTCGACGCCCGCCCGGCGTCCCGCGCACCGGACCCGGCGCTGAACGGCCTGACCGACCGGGAACGGGAGGTGCTCGCCCTGATGACGGCCGGGCGGTCCAACGCCGAGATCGCGTCCACGCTGTTCATCGCGGAGCAGACCACCAAGAGCCACGTCAGCAAGGTGCTGCAGAAGCTGCACCTGCGGGACCGGGTGCAGGCGGTGGTGTACGGCTACGAGAACGGGCTGGTCCGGCCGGGCAGCGGCGGCTGATGCGCGGACGCCCCGGCCCGCACGTGGCGGACCGGGGCGTCAGCGAGGTCGATCAGCGCAGGTCGATCAGCGCAGGTCGTACCGGTCGAGCTCCATGACCTTGACCCAGGCGGCGGCGAAGTCCCGGGCGAACTCCTCCTGCATGTCGTCACCCGAGTAGACCTCGACGATGCCCCGCAGGATGGAGTTGGAGTTGAGCACCAGGTCGACCGCGGTCGCCGTGCGGACGACGTTCCCGTCGGCGTCCAGGCCCTCGTACACGTCCTCGTCCTGCACCGAGGTGCGCCACTGGACGCCCAGGTCCAGCAGGTTGCGGAAGAAGTCCTGGGACAGGACGCCCGGCCGGTCGGTGAAGACGCCGTGCTGCACGCCACCGGTGTTGGCCCCGAGCACCCGCAGGCCGCCCAGGAGCACGACCATCTCCTTCGCGGTCAGCTCGAGCATGTAGGCGCGGTCGATCAGCAGCGTCTCCGGCTCGAGCTTCGCCCCCGGCTGCAGGTAGTTGCGGAAGCCGTCGGCCCGCGGCTCCAGCCAGCGGAAGTTCTCGACGTCCGTCTGCTCCTGGCTGGCGTCGGTGCGACCCGGGGAGAACGGCACGGTGAGCTGCACGCCGGCGTCGGCCGCGGCCTTCTCCACCGCCGCGGTGCCACCGAGCACGATCAGGTCCGCCAGCGACACCCGCTTGCCGGTCTGCGACTCGAAGTCGCTCTTCACCTGCTCCAGCACCGGCAGCACGTCGGTGACGCCCTGGTTCGCCGCCCAGCCGATCTGCGGCTCCAGGCGGAGCCGCGCGCCGTTGGCCCCACCGCGCTTGTCGGTGCCGCGGTAGGACGCCGCCGCCGACCAGGAGGTGTGCACCAGCTGCGAGACGGTCAGCCCGGAGGCGAGCAGGCGCGCCTTGAGGTCGGCGATCTCCGCCTCACCCACGAGCTCGTGGTCGACGGCCGGCACCGGGTCCTGCCAGATGAGGTCCTCGGCCGGCACGTCCGGGCCGACGTAGCGGCTCTTCGGGCCCATGTCGCGGTGCAGCAGCTTGAACCACGCCCGGGCGTAGGCGTCGGCGAAGTACTCCGGGTCGTTGTAGAACCGCTCGGAGATCTCGCGGAAGCCGGGGTCGGCCATGAGGGCGAGGTCGGTGGTCGCCATCATCGGGGCGTTCTTCTTGCCCTCGATGTGCGCGTCCGGCACGAGCTCCTGCGCCTCGGGGTTCTTCGGCTTCCACTGCTTGGCGCCGGCCGGGCTCTCGGTGAGCTCCCAGTCGTAGCTGAACAGCATCTCGAAGTAGGTGTTGTCCCACGTCGTGGGCGTGGGCGTCCACGCGCCCTCGAGGCCGCTGGTGATCGTGTCGGCGCCCTTGCCGGTGCCGTACTGGCTGACCCAGCCGATGCCGTTGCCGTGCACCGGGCAGCCCTCGGGCTCCGGGCCGACCAGCTCGGGGTTGCCCGCGCCGTGCGTCTTGCCGAAGGTGTGGCCGCCGGCGATCAGCGCGACGGTCTCCTCGTCGTTCATCCCCATCCGGCTGAAGGTGACGCGGATGTCGTGGGCGGAGGCCAGCGGGTCCGGCTTGCCCTGCGGGCCCTCCGGGTTGACGTAGATCAGGCCCATGGTGACGGCGGCGAGGTGGCCGTCGTCCAGGTCCAGCGGGGCGTCGTCGGCGTAGCGCTCGTCGCCGAGCCAGGTGTCCTCCGGCCCCCAGAAGACCTCCTGGGGCTGCCAGGTGTCGGCGCGGCCGAAGGCGAAGCCGAAGGTCTTCAGCCCCATGTCGTCGTGCGCGACGTTGCCGGCGAGGACCAGCAGGTCGGCCCAGGAGAGCTTGCGCCCGTACTTCTGCTTGACCGGCAGGAGCAGCCGGCGGGCCTTGTCCAGGTTGGCGTTGTCCGGCCAGCTGTTCAACGGGGCGAAGCGCTGCCCGCCCTCGCCACCGCCACCGCGGCCGTCGGCGATGCGGTAGGTGCCCGCGGCGTGCCAGGACATCCGGATGAACAGCGGGCCGTAGTGGCCCCAGTCCGCCGGCCACCAGTCCTGCGAGGTGCGCATGACCTCGACGACGTCGCGCTTGACCGCCTCGACGTCGAGCGTGGCCACGGCGGCCTTGTAGTCGAAGTCGGCGCCGACCGGGTCGGAGTCCCGGGAGGTCTTGTTCAGCACCTGGACGTCGACCTGGTTGGGCCACCAGTCGCGGGTGCTGCGCGGGCGACCGCTGGTCACCTGCTCCGGCGCCTTGATCGCCGGGTTCTCGCTCTCGCTGGTGCTCTCCGACTGCGTCTTGGCGACCTCGGTCTGGTCGTAGTCGGCCGTGCTGACCTCGGACTTGTCGTGCTCTGTCACGGGTTGCCTCTCTCTGCGGGACGGTCGGTGGTGGGCAGGAGGGCCGGTGCGGTGGCGCAGGACCCGCACCGGCCCCAGAAGACGACCTCGGCCTCGTCGACGACGAAGCCGGCGTCGTCGGACGGGGTGAGGCAGGGTGCGGCGCCGACCGTGCAGTCGACGTCGACGATCGAGCCGCATTCCCGGCAGACCAGGTGGTGGTGGTTGTCGCCGACGCGGGCCTCGTAGCGGGCCACCGAGCCCTGCGGCTGGATCCGGCGGACGAGACCGGCGTCGGTGAGCGCGCGCAGCACGTCGTAGACCGCCTGGTGCGAGACGGCGCCCAGGCTGGCGCGGGCGGCCGCGATCAGCGCCTCGGTGTCCACGTGGGGGTGGGCGTGCACGGCGTCGAGGACCGCCAGCCGGGGCCGGGTGACCCGCAGGCCCGCGCTCCGCAGCAGTCGTTCGAGGGAGGCGGCGTCCGGCACGTCATGAGCTTCCCGGCTCTTCTTGACCGAGTCAAGACGGCCGGTGGGATGCGCAGGTCCGGCCGGTCAGCCCGCGGCCCCGAACTCCGCGATCTGCCAGGGCTCGTCGGCCCAGGGGCGGCGACTGTGCTCGACGACCAGCCGGCCGGGCCGGGCGTCGAGGGTCTCGGCGAACACGGTGCCGTAGACCCGGCCGTCCCGTTCGTGCCGGACCACGAGCGCCGAGGGATCGTCGGCCGGCGGCCGGCCGCGCAGCAGCCCGCGCCAGGCGCCGGGGGAGTCCAGCGCCGCGAAGTCGGCCAGCCACCGGTCGGCC